>NZ_JACEHK010000008.1 GCF_025377685.1 Anaerobacillus sp. CMMVII
GACATTAAGAAAAATGTCAAAGCAATAGTATTACATAAAATAGGCGGCTTTGCTGTATTTGGAACTGACAACATTATTATTTCAACATTTGTAAGTGTTGTAGCAGTAGGTTTATATTCTAACTATTACATGTTAATGGATATATGTAGAACTTTCATTAACCAGATATTTAATAACATTACTCATAGCGTAGGTAATTTACTAGCGAAAGAAACTAAACAGAAGATTTACAGTGTTTATAAAGTAACAATGTTTTTAAACTTTTGGATTTATTCTTTCTTTTCTATTTCATTGTATATTATGTTAGAACCTGTTATTACAATATGGATTGGCACTAATTTTCTATTAGAAAAAATAGTTGTAATAATGTTATTAATAAATTTTTTTATTTCTGGGATGAGACGATCTATCTCAACTGTAAAAGAAACAGCAGGTATTTTTCATGAAGATAGATATGCCCCCTTATTTGAGGCAGCAATAAATCTAGGAGCATCTATTTATCTAGTACAACACTTTGGAATGATGGGTGTTTTTATGGGGACCTTAATTAGTACTTTACTTATACCATTCTGGGTCGCACCATATTTAGTATATAAAAAGGTTTTTAAAAAACCAGTAATTTATTACTTTATTAGATATTTAATCTATTCTATTGTTGGTCTTGTAACACTATTTGTAACTTATTATCTCTGTGGCTTCGTTACAATGACGGGGATAACTGGTCTATTTATTAAAGGGATAATTTGCATAGTAATTCCGAATTTCTTGTATGTAATTACTTTCTATAAAACTGCTGAATATAAATATTTAAGAGGTGTATTAAGAGGAATAATACTTAAGAAAGTTAGGAAAGATGAGTCTTCATCAGTAGCTTAAATTCGATTGTTTAGAAAAGAAAGGGAAGTGGACATGTTAAGAAGACCAGCAATCTCTATAGTAATACCTATTTATAATGTTGAAAAGTATATTAATACTATTCTGGACTGTATATTAGAGCAATCTTTTACAGAATTTGAATTAATCCTTGTGAATGATGGGTCAACTGATAATTGCGGTACTATTTGTGATCATTATGCACAGCATGATAATAGAATTAAGGTTGTTCATAAGTTGAATGGTGGTCCAAGTAGTGCTAGAAATGCAGGAATAGAATTGCAATAGGGGAGTATATCGTTTTTATTGATCCTGATGATAAAATAACTGATGACTATTTAGTCAAATTGTATAGTATTGCTAAAAAAAATATGTGTGATGCTATAGTTAGTGGATATCAAACAGTACCTACTAATAATGTTATTGAGCCAGGCTTTAAACTTAATCAAGTTATGAACGGCAAAGAGTTTGTTCTCAGTTCGCCAGCAGTTCATTCCAAAAACGATCTTTGTTTTGTATGGAGATACATCTATAAGTTACAGATTATTAATGAAAGTAACATCCGCTTTAATGAACAAGTGTTTATTGGCGAGGATGTTATTTTTAATTTGGAATACTTATTATCGTCTAAAAGAGTTATGGCAATAGCTGATCAATTATATTTGTACACTGTAGATAATCCAGACAGTTTAATGAGAGTTTCGTATAAACCAAAATTAGAAAGTAGTTTAGTGCTTCAATATAAAATTAGAAAGGAGTTTTCCAAGAAATATAGTTTATTAGAACATGAACACTATACTAAAGATATTGGTAATTATTATATAAACAATATATATTGGATGTTGATTGATAATTGTAAGAATAACGAGAATATAAATTAAAAAGAAAATTACAAAAAATAAGAAACTACCAAATGATAAAAGATAGTATCAAAGAGATTGGCTTTTCCTATAATTGTAACAATTTTAAGGAATATATCCATTACATAGCATTAAAATATAAAATATATCCTATATTGCTAGTGCTAATAAAAAAGAGATATATTCAGTAATACTTAATTATTAATTCTTTTACAAATTGACTAATAAAGAGGTGTAATGGTGAGTTTTATTTTTAAAAAGAGGGTTGTAAATCTTTGGAATTTGCTAATTGATTTGAAAATAAAATGCATAAATTCTTTCTTTATCATTAGAGATAAATTTGCTAAATTTTTCTTTAAACCTCCTCATGTAAAGACCATAGAACAAACAATTAGTGAAATAATAGAAAACAATAGTTCAGTTTCAAGGTACGGTGATGGAGAGTTTAAATTAATGGTTGGTAAAAATATAACTTTTCAGAAGTACGATCGAGTGTTAGCTAGTAGATTAAGGGAGATATTGTTGGTCAAAGATAAAAAAATGCTAGTTTGTTTACCAGATATATTTGAAGATCTTTCAAGCTTAAGTAAAGAGCCGTATAATTATTGGAAGCTTCATATCTCTAAATTTAGGTTTAAATGGTATAACTATTGGACAATAAAAAGAATTATTTTAATTCATTTATATCGCGTTGGTATTATCAGTATAAGGATAAGTCAAACTGTGAAAGCATATTAAGACAATTAAGAATTATTTGGAATAACAAAGACATTGTTATAATTGAGGGTAGCAAAAGTAGATTAGGGGTCGGTAATGACTTATTTATTGATGCTAAATCAATAGAACGAATATTGGTTCCAGAAGAAAATGCCTTTAACTATTACGATGATATTTTGCAGGAAGCTTTAAGAGTTGACAGGGGAAAACTGATTTTATTAGCTATAGGTCCAACTGCTACTGTCCTTTCTTATGATCTATTTAAGAAGGGCTATCAAGCTATTGATATAGGCCATGTGGATATTGAATATGAATGGTTTCTAATGAAGGCGGTCACTAAAGTTAAAGTAAAAAACAAGTATGTATGTGAAGCCGGTGCTGGACAAGGAGTCGGTAGTATTAAAGATAAAAAGTATATAAGTCAAATAAAGAAGGAAATAATCTAAAAACCGTAATAAGGCTTGGTTAATAAAAGTAGACGAATTAAAGGGACATCTCACGAGTTGAGGTGTTTCTTTTTTCATTTTTGAGAGGAGAAAAATTGATGGAAATCTTAGTTACAGGCGGTGCAGGCTTCATAGGGTCACATACTTGCGTTGAGTTATTGAATGCAGGTTATGAAGTTGTCGTTGTCGATAATTTAATGAATAGTAAACAAGAGGCTTTAGACAGAGTAAGAGAAATTACTGGAAAGGAAGTGCTGTTCTATAATATAGACTTATTAGATAAAGATGCACTCAGCAAGGTGTTCTTAAAACATGAGATAAGGGCTGTTATTCACTTTGCTGGACTTAAAGCAGTAGGGGAATCTGTATCTCTACCATTGAAATACTATCACAATAATATTACTGGGACACTCAATCTATGTGAAGTGATGGAAGAGTTTGGAGTTCACCAATTGGTTTTTAGTTCATCTGCTACTGTTTATGGACTTCAGGATTGTGTCCCATTTCATGAAGAGCTTCCTCTACAAGCAACAAACCCTTATGGGAGAACTAAACTGATGATTGAGGAAATCCTTCGAGATCTTTATGTATCTAATAAAAAGTGGAGTATCGCCTTGTTACGTTATTTTAACCCTGTAGGTGCTCATCCAAGTGGTCTCATTGGAGAAGATCCAAACGGTATCCCTAATAATCTGGTACCCTATATCACTCAAGTAGCGATAGGTAAACTAGCGAAAATAAGTGTTTTGGGTAACGATTATTCCACTGACGATGGGACAGGGGTCAGAGATTATATTCATGTACTTGATTTAGCAGTAGGTCACCTAAAAGCATTAGAGAAAGTATCTTTTACTACTGGAGTAGAGGCATATAATCTTGGTACTGGTCGAGGGTATAGTGTGCTTGAAATGATCGCTACCTTTGAAAAAGTAACGGGCAATTCTATCCCCTATGAAATAGTAGATCGGAGACCAGGGGATATTGCTGTGAGTTATGCAGACCCAACTAAAGCAAAAAATAATCTGAATTGGATATCTCAAAAAGGACTCATTGATATGTGTGAAGATTCATGGCGTTGGCAAATGAACAATCCAAATGGGTTTGGAGAAGTTGGTCTAATAAAAAGTGGAAATAAAACTTTCATGAAATAGTAAATTGTTAAGAAAGGTGACTACTGATGGCTTATTTCTTCATCCTTGCGATTTTAAATTTGCTTGATGGTTTATTTACGTTTTGGGGTTTGTCAAACAGTTGGATTACGGAAGTAAATCCTTTTATGAATTGGATGTGGATTAAAAGTCCCTTATTGTTTCTAGGTTTTAAGATGTTTCTTAGTGTGTCTTTAACAGGATTAGCTTTTTATTTTTACCGTTTATCCTACCAAAAGTTATGGCGATGTGTAGTTATGGTCCTTAACATTGCATACAGTGTAATTTTGTTACTCCACATAAATTGGATTATATATATTGAGATAACATAATCACCTTAATCGAGTTATATCAAGTGTTTTAATGAAGATTATACGGTTAAATGTTCCTTTTGTTATTGTAAAAAAGTCCGTTGTTGTTAATAGGGGAGAATTATGAAGAAATTAGGTGGTATCCGTCTTTTTATAGGATTAACGTTATTATTCTGTGTACTTATCATATTTACATTTTGGAATAACAATAGAATAAAAATAGTAGAAGAAGAAGTAAAGGTTTATAATCTTCCAATAGACTTAGATGGTTTTACCATTGTTCAATTAAGTGATTTACATGAAAAACAGTTTAGAAAAGATCAAAAAAAATTGATTGATACTGTCAATTCCCTTCGCTATGATGCGATTGTATTTACTGGGGATATGTTGGATGGGAGAAAAAGCAAGAATTATCAACCATTTTACACATTAATAGAAGGCCTAAATAATAAAGAAACAGCGCTGTTTGTACCTGGAAATTCAGACCCTGCAATTTATCGATTAAATCCTTTTCAAAAGTCTGATTTTATCAAAGGTATGGAGGAGCGAGGAGTAAAGTTACTTGAGTCTGTACATAGCCTTTATGTAGGCAATTCAATGCTGCATTTCGTAGAATTTGAATTATCTATTGAAAATAAGGATTTAATGTTGTCTCAGTTAGAGAGAAGACTAAACCGAGAAAATGAACCGCATCCCGAATATTTTCGCCACAGAAAAAAATTATTTGAAGATCTTTCACAAATCGATGAATTAGGTTCCGAGGGTGTTTTAATAGCTTTGTCACATTATCCTATTGTAGATAAAAGATTAGATCTCATTGCTTCAGACTCAAGATTTCATTTAAGGGAATTTGATTTACTCATTGCAGGACATTATCATGGTGGACAGATACGCCTTCCATTCTTTGGTGCACTATTTGTGCCAGAATCTTTTTCAGACAGAAAAGGATTTTTTCCACCACAAAATAGAGTGAAGGGATTATGGAACTATAAAGGAATTAACCAATATGTGAGTGCGGGTTTGGGTAGTAGTGATGCCATCCCTTTCTTAAACTTTCGTTTACTTAATCCTCCGGAAGTAAATATAATAATCTTAAAAGCCAAATAGTATAAATGTTTTTTATTAATAAAAAATATTCAATTTCGTGTCAAGTTTTTTATTACGAATTTTTTATGGAAATAAATTAAATAGTAATTGACAGTAAAAACCTAAGATGGTATTTTAATAGTATAAACGTTCTTAATAAAGAACTGAACGATTTGACTTAAACTTATTGATAATCCAATAAAAATTTGGTTATATATTTTTAAAATCTTGTTCTTTATTAAGAACTTAACTCTTTAAGGGGAATTATACACTAGTTGATCTCAGGAGGAAATAATGAGTGCAATCGTCGGTATTTATAACACTAATCAAGAACCGGTAGTTCCTGATCATTCCAATAAACTTTTACAGTCATTACAACAATTTCCTGCGGACAGCGTTCAAGTTTGGGAAAGTGATAGCATCTTCCTTGGCTGCCATAACCAGTGGATTACCCCAGAATCGGTTGGAGAGACGCTACCATACTATGATTATCAAAGACAATTAGCGATAACAGCTGATGCAATAATTGATAATCGAGAAGAACTAATCTTACAGTTACATATAGATCCTTCTGAAGGGAAATACATTTCAGATAGTATGTTAATATTATTAGCTTACGAGAGATGGCAAGAAGATGCTCCTAAACACTTAATTGGTGACTTTGCGTTTATGATTTGGGATGAAGGAAAACAAAAAATCTTTGGTGCTAGGGATTTCTCTGGAACTAGAACACTTTACTACTATTCAAATAATAATTGTTTTGCATTTTCAACTATTATTAAACCATTATTTTCATTACCTTTTGTGAAAAAAGTATTAAACGAACAGTGGCTTGCCGAGTATCTAGCTATTCCAACCTTAGTAGAAGCAGTAGATATGAACAGTACAGTCTATCATTCGATCTTTCAAGTACCTCCTTCACATAGTATCTCTGTAGCTGATGGAATTGTTACGCTTAGAAGATATTGTACGATTGAGGTAAATGAAGAATTAAAATACAAATCAGATTTTGAGTATGTAGACGCTTTTAAAGAAATTTTTCAAAAAGCTGTAACTTCAAGAATTAGGACTTACGGGAGTGTTGGCTCTCATTTAAGTGGAGGACTAGATTCTGGTACCGTTGTTAGTTTTGCTGCAACAGCACTTCGGAAACAAGATAAACAGTTACATACTTATAGTTATATACCTGAAGAAAATTTCGAAGATTGGACACCGTATTACTATACTCCTAATGAGAGTCTATTTATTAAAGAAACTGTAAAGTATATTGGAAATATTAATGATCAATTACTGAGCTTTGAAGGGAGAAATCCCTTGTCAGAAGTTGATGAAACTCTAGAACTAATGGAAATGCCGTATAAGTTTTTTGATAACTCCTTCTGGTTGAAAGGTATTAATGAAATAGCCCATAAACAAGGAGTTAAGGTACTGTTAAATGGTGCTAGAGGAAATCATTCCATTTCGTGGGGGTCATGGAGCTTAACCACTGACTATTATGCGAGACTATTAAAAAAATTTAAATGGATTTCATTGTTTAATGAGTTAAATCACTACACTAGGGTCTATCAGACTGGAAAATCAAATATCCTTCCGATAATAACAAAAAAAGCATTTCCAATAATTAATCTACATCAAAAGAAAAATGATCAGGATTACCAATTTCCCCAATTTATAAGTGATGAATTAGCAATAAAAACAAATGTTTACGAAAAATTACAAGATTATGGAATGGATATATCCGGCAGTGCAGACAAAAGAAATTTAAATGAGTATCGTAAAGCATATTATCAGCAACTCTATCCTTGGAATAAGAGTGGTGTTGCAAATACAAACCTCTCACTAAGATATTCAATGTGGGATCGTGATCCTACGAACGATCTAGAATTGATTAAATTTTGTTTAGCACTACCAGAGGAGCAGTATGTAAAAGGAGGTCTAGAAAGATCTTTCATAAGAAGAGCAACCAAAGGCGTTTTACCTGATATGGTTAGATTAAATCAAAAAGCAGGGGGATCCAGGGGGCAGACGTAATTCACCGAATGAAGCCATATTGGCAAGAATTCATTGATGAGCTAGAAAATAATAGTAAGGACTCAATATTATCACAATATATAAATCAAGACGTAGTTCAAAATGCAATAAAAAAAATTAGCCGTGAGCCAAAACCAGAATTAATATTTGGTGACGATTATAAAATTCTAACTAGAAGTTTAATTGTTAGCCGTTTTATTAAAAGATTATCTTGAAAGGAGGTGAGAAAATGAAAAAAACATGGAAGTCTCCAACGTTAGATATTTTAACTGTAAGTATGACAATGAACGGTCCAGGAAATGCAAATCCAGATTGTTTTGATGCAGATGACGGAAGAAACGAAACTCATGAGGGTCAATCTAATGCAAGTTGCTTAGGAAGTTAATAAATATAAAAAGTAATGTTAGTTTGATAACGCCGTGAAACAAGGCTAATGTTATTATCATTTATACCTAATACCCCTTATACCTTAAGCAAGTATAAGGGTCATTATTTTAAAAATGGAGGAAGCATTATTGATTACAAATAAATTAGTCTACAGGGCTTTTGGGTATAATGTTTTAAGTGATTTTGATCTTCCGGAATTACCTAACAAATATGAAGTTAAAAAAGAGGAAGTAGACATTACTATCTCATTCTCCGAATTAAATGGTCAGTGGAAAAATATCTCTAAACAAGAAGACGATTATTTCGTACTCCGAGAAAACCTAATTATGTTTTGCATGCCAGGCATAGCTATCTTTTCAATTGAAAATGGAGACAAAATCTATGTAACTCCATTGGAGAACTCTCAGGAAGACCATATCCGTCTATATCTTCTCGGAACCTGCATGGGTGCAATCCTTATGCAACGGAAGATCCTGCCATTGCACGGTAGTGCCGTAGCTATTAATGGAAAGGTGTATGCCATCGTCGGTGACTCAGGTGCTGGCAAATCGACGCTTGCTTCTGCTTTTTTGCATAGAGGCTATCGGTTACTTAGTGATGATGTTATACCCGTTTCCTTTAACGAAGACAACATTCCTATAGTAACCCCGGCTTATCCGCAACAGAAGCTGTGGAAGGAAAGTTTAGATGCATATGGAATGCAATCTGACCTTTATAGACCAATTATTGATCGTGAAACGAAGTTTGCCATTCCAGTTCCGGAGCACTTTGAATATGAGGTTATGCCTTTAGCGGGAATTATTGAATTAACAAAAACTGAAAGTGACGAAATAGATATTAAACCTATTAATGACCTTCAACGCTTCCATACTCTGTTTTACCACACTTATCGTAACTTTTTCATTGAGCCTCTTGGTTTAATGGAATGGCATTTTAATACTTCAGCAAAGATGTTAAATAAGCTTGAAATGTACCAGATTAAGAGACCGATTTCCAGATTTACAGCCCATGATTTGACAGAAGTGATCCTTTCTACTATTACTAAGGAGGTAAGTGTTGGATGATTAAAAATCAAACAGTTTCTTTAAATAATATTGTGCGCCAAGGCACTGGGAATATCGTCAGTGATATGGACGGTGAAAAAGTGATGTTAAGCATTTCCAAGGGCAAATACTATAATTTAGGTGAAATTGGTGGGGAAATCTGGGAGCTTATTCAAACTCCTATCTTAATTGAAGAGGTAATAACTACACTTACTTCCCGATATGACGTGGAACAATCAGTTTGCCAAGAGCAAGTATTATCTTTTCTAGGATTATTGGCTAATGAAGGATTAATTGAAGTAAAAGAATCATAGGGGATTTAAAAATGGTAAATAAACTAAAGGTATTTTTCAAGCTTGATAGAAAAACAAAGTTACTGCTAGTAGAAGCTTATCTATATTTAGGGTGGGCCCGTATTCTGAAGGTCCTACCATTTGCAAAGGTTGCCCCTTCATTAGGCATACAAATGGAAGAAACCTCGTTGACACTGAAAAACGCTAACAAAGAAACGTTGAGAAGTGTCTCACATGCGATCCATGTAATGAGCAAATATACGTTTTGGGAAAGTCAATGTTTAGTAAAAGCGATTGCGGCGATGAGGATGTTAGAAAAACGAGGTGTGGAAAGTACTCTTTATTTAGGAACAGCAAAAGATACAAAAGGGATATTAATCGCCCATGCATGGCTACGCAGTGGACCTTTCTATGTTTCTGGATTTGAGGGAATGGAAAACTTCACGGTTGTTAGTAAATTTGCTAAGAAAATGACAGAGTCACAAACTAAAGGGGTAAACGATAATGGTTGATAATTTCTCTATTAATACGACTACTGTGACAAAGGAATTATCCCTCATCTTAGCTTTGTTAAAAAATGAAGAAGTCCGTGAGGAAGCCTTCGAAAGTATCAATTGGGATTTATTGATTGAGCTTGCCTACCATCATCGTCTCTATCCCATTCTCTACTCAAAACTTAAAAAGGTTAATAATTCTATTATTCCAGAACATGTAATTCAAACGCTAAGTAACCATTATAAGAGGAACACATTTCAAATGCTTCATCTATGTGGAGAAATGGAAACGGTTAGCGAGCTGTTTTTGAAGCAAGATATTCGTCTTCTGTTTCTAAAGGGTCCAGTACTAGCTCATTATCTGTATGGTGACCTATCACTTCGAACTTCTTGCGATTTAGATTTTCTCATTCCCATTGATAAGCTTGGCCAGGCAGAAGCACTTTTAATCGAGTTAGGTTATGTGAAGGATGATTACATAAAAACTGTATTGAACGATTGGCGCTGGCGGCATCATCACGTTACATACTATCATCCTCAGAAGGGGATTAAATTAGAAATTCACTGGCGTTTACACCCTGGTCCAGGGAAAGAACAGACCTTTGATGAGCTATGGAAGCACAAAAACACTAGTTCATTAACAACAAAACCGGTTTTTTATTTAGGTAAGGAAGATTTGTTTCTCTTCCTCATTACACATGGTGCCCGTCATGGCTGGTCCCGTTTGAGGTGGTTACAGGATATTCATCAGCTTCTACAAAAAGATTTAAACAATCGCCGACTAACTCAATTACTTACGAAATACCATTATCAACAAGTGGCAGGGAAAGCAATTATTTTAGCAGCACATTTATTTAATACGAACCTCACTCGAGAAATGAAGCAGCTAATCAATGGTGAGCGTCCTAAGAAGTTAGCTCAGGATACAATGTTTTATCTCCAAAAAATGGTGAATTTACACACCGATCCTGTTCCTGAAGAGGTTTCACGCTATCATAAAAGGTACTTATTTTCCTTAATGTCATTTCAGCAAAAAGTACTATTTATTTTAAGTTTTCTTTATCCTTATCCAGAGGATGCGGAGACGTTACCATTACCGAAAAAATTACATTTCTTATATTTTCCACTACGTCCTTTTTTATGGGTCTGGAGAAAAACGAGGAAGCATGCGTTATCTTAGGAGGCAATAAAATTGAAACACATTGTTTATTTTTTAAGACAAATCCATGCCTATGCCGGTAAAATTCTTTATATTAACCTCCTAGCGATGCTGTTTATTAGCTTACTAGATGGAGTTGGGATTTTGCTATTAATCCCGATGATAAGTATGAGTGGGCTTGTTGATATTGATCCTACAGGAACACCATTAGTAGGTATTTTTGATTTTCTTCAGTCAAATCCATTATCAGTAGGGCTGTCTATCATCCTGGGGTTATTCGTTCTTATAGTTATAGGTCAAAATTTACTCCAACGACAGATAGCCATAAAAGGATCTATTATTCAACACGGTTTCTTTAGACATCTACGAGTGAAAACCTATGATGCTTTGCTACATGCAGATTGGGGATTTTATATTAAAAATCGAAAGTCTGATCTAATTCATTTAATGACTGCTGAAATAGCAAGAGCAGGTGCGGGTACTCATTCGTTCTTACAATTTCTTGCTTCGTTAATTTTTACGTGTATCCAAGTTGTACTAGCTTTTTGGTTGTCACCAACGATTACAACATTTGTATTAGCTTCTGGCTTAATTCTACTTTTATTTAACCGTAAGTTTTTAAAACTCTCTCTTGAGCTCGGAAATAGGCAATTTACGTTAGGGAAGAATTATTTAGGTGGAGTCACTGATCAAATTAACGGAATTAAAGATATTAAAAGTAATACATTAGAAGAGTCAAGAATGCAGTGGTTTCATAAGGTCACGAAAAGCATGGAAGAAGAACAAATTGAGTATACGAGGTTAAAAACAAAATCACAATTGTACTATAAAATAGCTTCATCTGTTTTAATTGCAGGTTTTATATTTTTAGCAGTTAACCTGTTTAACGCTCAAGCAGCTCAGCTAATGCTAATTATCGTTATTTTTTCTAGGTTATGGCCAAGAGTGGCTGGTATTCAAGCATCTTTAGAACAAATTGCTACAACGATCCCAGCATTAAAAGCAGTGATTGCTTTGCAAGAGGAGTGTAGGAATGCTAGAGAATTTACGCTTGTTAGTGGAGGAGCTGTGCAACCGCTTCAAGTACATCGAGGTATGGAATGCCGTGATGTCTCGTTTCGCTACAATCGTAACGAATCTAAATTTGCTTTAAAAAGTATCAACGCATTCATCCCAGCCAACCAAATGACCGCAGTCGTTGGTCCTTCTGGAGCAGGGAAGAGTACCCTAATAGATTTATTGATGGGGCTGAACCAACTTGAGAGCGGAGAGCTACTCATTGATGGCAAACCATTAACTAGCTCGAATTTGCAATCACTTAGACGTGCAATCTCATACGTACCCCAAGACCCATTCCTTTTCAATGAAAGCATTCGCGAGAATTTGCAATTAGTTGCACCGAATGCTAGTGAAGCGGAGATGTGGGAGGCATTGGAATTTTCTTCGGCGGCTGAATTTGTTCGAAAGCTTCCAGAGGGTTTGGATACGTTAATCGGTGATCGTGGCATTCGCCTATCTGGAGGAGAACGACAGCGGATTGTTTTAGCGCGGGCGATTTTACGTAAGCCTTCTATTCTTGTATTAGATGAGGCAACGAGTGCGCTTGATACGGAAAATGAGTCGAAGATCCAAGAGGCCTTAGAACGGTTAAAAGGGAAGATGACAATTGTTGTCATTGCTCATCGACTCTCGACTATTCGAAATGCCGACCAAGTGGTTGTTTTAAATGAAGGTGAGATTATTCAACAGGGTGGGTTTAACCAGCTTGCCAAAGAAAAGCGAAGTATGTTTAGCAATTTACTTAGTAAACAAATGGAGGTTGTCCATTCACAAACATCTACATAAAAATGTAGGTGTTTGTTTTTTTGTTTAGTATTTCATCTCTTTGCGATGATACGCTGCTTTTTTATAGTATTTAATTCTCGTTTCATTGTCTAAACAGTCTTTATAAAGATGATAGTTATAAACATATAAACAGCGGTGATAGGTCTCTTTTGTTTTCTTGATCATCGTTTTTGGAAAAGAGAACATATGGAAGACCTCCTCTAGTTGAATGTAAAAGAATGAAATGGAGTAAGTGTTTCTTATATACTATTTATGCGCATTTGTTCGGTAATATCCAAGAAAAAAAGCGATGCCGATAAAAACTATCGACGATCACTTTTGTCTTTTAAAATCTTATGTACGTAACTTATTTGTGTTCTAGAAGAAATTCCATTACTTCATCAATACTAATACCTATACCAATCGCTTCTTTCATTAATTCTACCCATTCTTGATCAAGGTTTTCACGAACAATATGATCCAAGCAAGATTCCTCCTAAAATACTTTCCGTATCTCAAGCAGCCCAGCCATCATTGTTCGATATCGACCATTAGACCTGTGACTTTGCGTCCTTAATTTTCATTAAGTTTGCCCTTTATTGAAAATTGCGAAAAATCATTTTGTATTTATATGACTTTGTTTTCCCTTTTCCTGTAGTATAAGGCTTGATCACAATATCTTGTGTAGAAATATGTAACTAACATAAAATAACAATTTGACAAATAAAAGTAAAATATTTAAACCTCATGGGTCTATTTACCTATGGTTTCGACATGTGGGAAGAAAGGACTATTAAGGGTTGTCGTGGTAGAACATTTTATCTGTAAATATATGTAGGTAAAGCGATTAAAATGTAGAAAACTTATTTTGTTTACAATTCGAAACACAGCTTTTTCCTAACTATTTTTCTTGTTTTTTGTTATCCTAAGAAAAGCTGTTTATTTTTGAAGGGAGAAGATCAATATTAGTTTCTGGATTTTATTCGTAAGTATTGCACTGTTATTTTTAGTGAAAAAGAAAACTTTTTTTCCCGTTCTATGTCTAAGTTTCATTTTGGTTGGTTGCAGTGAACAACAATCAATAGTACCAATTGAACCGCCGAACGTTGAAGAAGTAGTTGAACAGATTGAAGAAGAGGGTGAAGTTGAAGAGGTTGATGAGAAACGGATTGCTGTTACGGGGGAAGCTACGATTCATTTTATTGACGTTGGTCAAGGTGATGCGACGCTGTTAATGGGGCCAAACTTTACAGTTTTAATTGATGCAGGTAGACATGAACGTAATGATGTGGTTCCTTATTTACAATCTGTAGGAGTAAGCGAGATAGACTTAGTTGTGGGAACACATCCTCATGCTGACCATATTGGTCAGATTGATAAAGTGATCGAAGCTTTTACAGTGAAAGAAGTGTGGATGTCTGGTGATGCTCATACAACCCAAACCTTCGATCGTGTTTTGAGTGCGATCTTAGATCATGATGTCGATTACTACGAACCTAGAGCAGGTGAACAATTTGATATTGGTTCACTACGGATTAAGGTAGTAAACCCAAGCAAACTTTCGGGTGACTTTCATGAAGGGAGTATTGGACTCGTAACCACGTTTGGAGAGGTTTCAATTTTGTTTACTGGAGATGCTGAAAGACAGACGGAAGAAGCCATGCTTGCAAGAAAAGAACCCGTTCAGGCACAGATTTTTCAGTTGGGGCATCACGGTTCTAGTACATCAAATATAGATAGGTTTATCAAAGCCGTCAATCCTGAAGTAACGATTTATTCAGCGGGTGTAGATAATTCATATGGGCATCCTCACGCCGAAGTAATTGAAAGGCTTGTAGCAATGGATATCCCAGTTTATGGTACGCCAGATAATGGGACGATCATTGTGACAACAGATGGTGTTTCCTATACCGTCGATGCACAAGTAAAAAAAGTAGGGAAAATAGAAAAAGCTGAACCAGTACCGAAAGTTTCAGCGGGTCCGAGTATTGATATTAACACTGCTTCTATAGAAGAGTTGCAACGGATCACGAATGTTGGCGAAGAACGTGCTCAGCAAATCCTTCAACTACGTCCTTTTAAGTCGATTGATGACTTAACGCGAGTGAATGGGATTGGGGCTGGGAGGCTAAAGGAAATTAAGGCTGAAGGTCTGGCATGCGTTAAGTAATGTAGAAGATAGAATGTAGAATTGGTTTAGTGATGCTTTGAGCAAAACTAAACTATTTTACATTCTATATTCTACATTTTTTTTATCGTAAAGCACATCCTAAACGTATGTATGAATACGTAAGGAGGTCAAAATATCATGCGCCGATTAGCTACATTGTTTAGTATTGTAATGATAGGTGTGATCGCCATTTGGTATGCGAATGTGCATGAAAATGGTGAGTATCAAGGTCAAAGTCAAATGTCGATGCTCCAGCAGCAGGCACTAGATGAAGTAATGGCTGAGGATTTATCATTAACAACATCCATGTTTATTGATCAGCTGAAAAATCAGCTTTTACGATGGAGTGAGCAAGATTTTACAAATGGTGAACTATACGAACAGTTTCAAGAAGAATTGCGAAAGCATAATCACTTTGAAGCTTTTGCTGTAATGAACAATGATAAAGTTGAAAAAATGGCAGGGAATATCCACGAAAAAGATCTGCAAAAGCTGACTCATTCATTTAATGGCTTAGATAGCTCTGACCCTTATATGAAAGATGGAAATGAGTACATGCTTGTCGGTTGTTCTACTGATGAGGGGAAACAGGTGTTAGGAGAAGTGAATTTGTCTTTTGTGAAAAAATATGTGCGTGATTTAGCACATGTTGTTGATGCCAATGGTAATTTATTCATCGGTGGGGATGAAGCAGAGGTTGAATTTGAAGGTGAAGGAATTCGTCCTTATGGTGCAACGAAGGAAGTTCCTGAGCTAGGGTGGAAAATCCGCGTTCAATCCGAGGCTAGAGAGCTAGATGATCACGAACACTTTGTAGAACATGAAGCAATTATCAGTTTTGTTGATGGGATCAATGGAGGTGAATGGATCAAATCTTCGCCACTATCGTTAGTAAAGAATGGTGGTCCTTATTATGTTGTTCGTGATGAGACGAGAACGACGGATCAGCTTGTTCATGAATTAAGCTTATTGGAAGAGATAGAAACTGTTGAGCCAAATTATTTCTACACAAAACAAGTGAACGAACCATTTTTAAGGCGACATGGTGAAATGGTTCCTAATGATGAATTTTACGAGCCATACCAATGGAATTTATCGCAAATTTTTGCCGAGATTGGCTGGAACATTACGAGTGGAACGAATGATGTCCCAATCGCCATTTTGGATAGTGGTGTCGATCCTGATCACGAAGATCTAGAAGAAAGGATCCTTATGGGGTATAACGCCTTCAAAGACGATGGGGAGTTTTTCGATGAACATGGTCACGGAACTCATGTTGCTGGAATAACGGCAGCTGCTACAAATAATATTATTGGGATTGCTGGTGTTTCGTGGGCGAATCCACTTTTACCGGTAAAAGTATTAAATGAGAAGGCAGAAGGAACTGCTTTTGAAGTTGCTCAAGGTATTCGCTGGGCGACAGACAATGGTGCAAAGGTTATTAATATGAGCTTAGGCGATACGTTTAACTCCAAGATTATGCATGATGCGATTAGGTATGCTTACAAAAAAGATGTTGTCTTAATTGCTGCTGCAGGAAATGATAATGTTGAAACACCAATGTATCCTGCTGCGTATGAAGAAGTCATTGCTGTTTCAGCTGTCGATAATAACCGACATAAAGCAATTTTCTCTAATTATGGAAACCACGTTGATGTGACGGCACCAGGTGAACATATCCCGAGCACGTTCCCAGATAATGCCTATGTGATGATGTCAGGAACTTCAATGGCTGCGCCCCACGTTGCTGGGTTAGCTGGTTTAATTCGCTCGATAAAGCCGGAACTCACCAATACTGACGTAGCTGAAATCATTCGTTCAACGGCTACTGATATTGGTCCACTAGGTTTTGATCCATATTACGGTTACGGTGAAATAAATGTAGTAAAAGCATTACAAGCGTTAAAAAACTATTAGAAAAGGCTGACTGAGAGTAGTCGACAAAAGTCGTAAAAGACAACAAGAAAAATAAGCCTTAGAAGGCTTATTTTTCTTGAACATGAACTTTTGACATGACTCTCATAGTTCGGTCTTTTTTCATGTGGTTTTGCCGGTGTTTCAGTAAGTTGAACGCTTCTTTAGGCTTATATTAAATCTTCCTTTGTAAATTCTTGAAAGGTAATTGAAGTTATCCTTTGCTGATTTTACATTGTTACGACTTTAGTTTGTTTTCGGTAACTGGCTGGCATATTGATGATCAATTTAGCCCCTATAGTTTTGCGTCACCATTTTTCAATGGCTTTGCCTGTTCGTGCCAATCATGTATGGAAGGGGAAGTATCCCTTTCATAACTTTAGCTTTGAAGAAGAACGTTTAAACACAGCAAATTTAGGATTAATGCGCGAAATTTTGAACTAGATTTAGTAGCTCGTCCAACTCTTGACTACACTTAATCGTCTTCTTCGACGTCATCCCTGTAATACTTGCTAGGTAAATCATTTGCATCCGTTTTTTTTCAATTACATGCGCTAACATCTTTTTTCAGTCACTCCTTAAATCTGCTGTGTTTATAATTTTGTTAAAGCTGTTCTCGTTATGTTGTTTTTTATTACGCAGTTTGAATTACCCACCGAGTTTATCATGGGGCAATATGACGTTGTATTAAAACAACAAAGTTACGAAAAAGACTTTGGTTCAGAGACTAGCACTCAGGCCAATCTCTAATGGTGCTTTGACACTTGTCGTCTTTTGCAATCTGCATGGAAGACCAAGTTGGTAAAAGCGCCATTCGTGCATGCGCTTGCGCCTTTTGTTACCTTGTTACCATTATTCAACAAAATCCCTAAAAGTTAAACGGTTTCGCTAAAACTAGTCACCAGTCTTGCAAATTTCTAAAAAACCGTCATTATTTCTTTGGTTTCGACAAGATTATCATTGGATGTCGACCTCTGCTTTTACTTATTTTGCATAATTACTTTAACCGAGTTAGATCAATCTAAATGTAGTGCGAACATAATAAATGATGAAATTCATTAGACGTACGAATTAATATTCAATCTCATCGTAGGCTTTCGGCTGAGGATCGCGTTCTTCAGGCGTGATGATGTCATACTTAATTTTCACTAGGTTGCTCGTTTTATTGTCTTGAGGTTTTTCATTATTTTTTTTCTGATTTTGTGCATGTTTCAAGTTATTTACACCCCACTTATGATATGATATTCCATATTATTTCCTTTTTTATTACATTTCATGTTTAATAAGGCTACTTATGCAAAGATTGTTGTTTTACAATTCTGTAGA
This sequence comes from Anaerobacillus sp. CMMVII, assembly GCF_025377685.1. NCBI lineage: Bacteria > Bacillati > Bacillota > Bacilli > Caryophanales > Bacillaceae > Anaerobacillus > Anaerobacillus sp. CMMVII. The sequence continues at coordinate 18,083 of NZ_JACEHK010000008.1, forward strand.
ATGAGAATACTAACCAAGTTTGATCCCATCTAACTCATACGTGTTAGAAAAAAAGCAATCTTGGTGGGTATATTCAAACTGCTAAGTTTACGATACATGCCATTAAGGAAACTAGAATTGAGGTGACGTCATTTGGAAAGAAACAACAATGAACTAGTCACAGACTGGGTGAAAAGACATAAGCTACTATTGTACAAGCTCGGCTACGTATTTTTAGAAGTAGAAGAGGTCATCGAAGTGGCTATTAAAAAGACTGTCGAAGTCTTTAAAGATGGCGTCGATTTTTCTGAAGAAGACTTGAAATATGCGTTTGTTAGCGAATGTTTGAAGCATAGAGTATTCCCCAGCATAAAACCGTTTGAAAACATCCAAGATGCGGTACAGATCCATTGCTTATTCTTCAAATATGTTCTACATATGAGTGCAGAAGAAATTGCTCGTTATTTACAAATAACACCTAGTGATGTCGAAAAAAACATAAATCTTGGTTTTGAAGCATTAATTGAAGCAGAAAAACTTGAGAAGTGTGAAACAACTGTTGAGAAACTAGTAAACTACCATGAAGGTCGGTTAAGTTTTGCGGAATATAAGGAAATAAATCTACTACTAGCAGAAAACAATCAATGTAGTGATGTTTTAGAGAGTGTATTAGCCATCATTGATGAACTATACGAGTTAGACAGAAAGCTTGTGCCTACTCCTTATTTTTTAGAAGAAAATCGACCGTTAACAGCAGTGCAATTAAAACGAAAAAAACGAAAACAGCAAATTTTTACCACAACTTTTGCACTTGCGCTAATAGTAGGGGTTATTATAAGTTCAGTTGGAGTAGCAGAAATTCAATACCAATGGAAACTATGGACAAGTGAGCGAGTCGGCTACGGAGAAAGTGTATTTGTTAGCACGATTGATCAAGATATCGAAATCACCATTACCCATGTTGCGGCAGATAGCACGCAAACGATGCTTTTTTATGAGATAAGGGATCTAGAAGATAAATATAATTATAATCTTAATTCTCACCAAGGGATGATGTTTGAAATCGTCGAAAAAGATATCTTTCAGTCTGTACGCAATGGGTTTTATAGTTCCCCAAGGTATTTTAGAATGAATTACGCGGAAGAGGTTGTTAATCAAGGGCGCCTAATCTTGCCGCCGATTGCTAATGAACATGAGACGATTACTGTTCATTTTCAGATTCTCCCCCAAGTGGAGAAAGGAACCGATATGCATGCTTATTATGACTATCAGCAGCGAAACCTAATTAGAGGGGATTGGATCCTAGAGGTGCCTGTTACCAAATATGAACCAAGAACAGTTGAAATTGATAAAACCATCGATGTCAAAGGGAAAGAAGTGTATCTTTCGCATCTTGAAGTCGCCCCGACGGCTACATTTTTGGTCTATAATTTGGGTTATGAGACCAATGAGCAAAGATATGAGTATCACGATTTGCAATTCTCTCATATCAAAGCGAATGGGAAAGAATACTTTCCTGACTATAATCTCGACTTTGGAAGGTACAAACCAATGGGATCTATTGAGAGATTTTTTCCCTTTGAGTCTATTTATTATTTACAACCGCGAGAATTAGAGCTCGTTTTATCTAGGTTGTATAGTAACTATGACTATCAACAGGAAGTTCAAATTGATTATGACAATCTTCCAATGGAAATTCCATTTTTGGACAATACCATCACAATAAAAGAGGTGGAAGTTGGAAATCCGGTGTTCATTAAAATTGAAGAGGAACTTGATTTAGATCGCAGCTATGATAGTTTTCACTTAGACGTCGCTTATCAAAATCGCAATTGGGGATATGGTATTTCTTCAGAAGGCATTTGGATTGATGGTGAAGGAAATCAATACAGTAGTTATGAAGAACTTATGGATTTAGATAATATTTTTGATTTACGGTATATCAGTACGGAGCAAACGATTGAAATTTATCTTGATGGCGAAGAATTTGACGAGGCGATGTTACCAGAAAAAATTATGATTAATAGCTATTCTAAGACGCACCTCCTCACTGACAAGGTGATAAAGCTGGAGCTCCAATAATGACGAAAGAGACTTACATTGTAGATGCTACAGTGTAAGTCTCTTTCTTTGAGTTAATTAAATCGTCACTTACATACAAAAAGCCTTTAATAATTGCAATAAACTAAGGACATTTTTATCGAGTAGAAAAAAAGTCACGTGAACCGCTTTCTTTTTCAAACCGAGTAGAGTAAAATGTAGTTGTTTAAGTTATTTAATTGTAGAGGGGGATCATTTTGACTCCAATTAAAGCGTGTATATTTGATTTAGATGGTGTGATTGTTGATACAGCTAAATTTCATTACTTAGCTTGGCGACGACTAGCCCGTGAATTAGGTTTTGACTTTTCCGAGGAGGATAATGAGAGACTTAAAGGTGTAAGTAGAATGGACTCTTTGAACATTTTACTTGAGATCGGCGGAGTTGAGTTAGATGAAATGAAGAAAGAAGAACTAGCAAGCAAGAAGAATGAATGGTATGTAGAGTTAATCTCCGACATGGATGAAAAGGAAATATTACCGGGTACGAAAGAATTTTAACAACATTGAAAGATGCTGGTATAAAAATTTCGCTTGGTTCAGCTAGTAAAAATGCAAAAACAATATTAACAAGAATTGGCTTAATTCACATGTTTGATTGCATCGTTGATGGAACTGACATAACAAAAGCAAAGCCAGATCCTGAAGTCTTTTTACTTGGTGCGAAAGCACTAAATGTCGATCCAAAAGATTGTGTTGTGTTTGAAGATGCTGTCTCAGGTGTAGAAGCAGCGATTAGTGCAGGAATGTATGTCATCGGTGTGGGTTCAAAACAAATACTACATAGAGCAAACGACGTGGTGGATTCTCTTGCAGAGATGTCGTTAGATAGGTTAGACATGTAACTAACCTTTATTTTAACGACAAATGCGCAAACGGTTGCCTTAAAGTAGTTTGATAGAAGGGATTGAGATAATATGAAACAATATTTAAAGTTAGACGAATGGTCAATCATTGAAGAAGGCTTTGAACCTGAAAACCATGAAGTATCTGAGAGTATTTTTAGTATTGGTAACGGTCACATGGGTCAAAGAGCTAATTTTGAAGAGGATTACTCTGGGAAATCACTTCAAGGAAGTTATATGGCAGGTGTTTATTATCCGGATAAAACCCGTGTTGGTTGGTGGAAAAATGGCTATCCTGAATATTTTGCCAAAGTACTAAATTCAACGAACTGGATTGGATTAACGTTAGAGATCGATGGTGAAAACTTAGACTTAGCAAAAGTCCCAGTGAGAGATTTCGTACGAACGTTAAATATGAAAGAGGGCTTTTTGGAAAGATCCTTTATTGCTATCTTACATGATGGCAAAGAGGTTAAGATTCATGCAAAGCGTTTTGTTAGCATCGTAGACAAAGAAGTAGGGACGATCCGTTATTCAATTACACCCTTAAATTTTAACGGCGAAGTGAAAGTGACTTCATATCTTGATGCTGATGTGAAAAATAAAGATGCAAATTACGATGAAAAGTTCTGGGATGAAGTTGCTAAAGAAGCGACTACGAATGTTGCCTCAGTGACAGTAGTAACAAAAAAGACAGAGTATGTCCTATGTTCAACGATGAAAACAGAGCTTATCCATAATGGTGTAAAAGTTGCCTTTACTCCAGAAGTAACGGAAAGCGAAAAGTTTGTTGCACATACGTTTGCGCACGCTCTTGTTGAAGGAAAAGAAACGGTCATCTATAAATACGTTGCCAATGTTACATCACGAGACTATGACAGGTCTGTCTTATCAAAAATTGCGATGGAGCGTCTTCAAGGAGCTTTAACAAAAGGCTTTGAAACCATGTTAAGCGAGCAAGCACAAGCTTGGGCTGAAAAATGGAAAGAAAGCGACATTGTGATTGAAGGTGATGTTGCAGCTCAACAAGGAATTCGTTTTAATATCTTTCAGCTAAATCAAACGTATACAGGGGAAGACGACCGTCTAAACATTGGGCCGAAAGGGTTTACAGGTGAGAAATACGGAGGAAGTACGTATTGGGATACAGAGGCTTATTGCTTACCATTTTACTTAAGTACTGCAGACCCGAAAATTTCAAGAAACTTACTTGTTTATCGCTTTAAGCATTTAGAAAAGGCAATTGAAAATGCAGAGAAACTAGGTTTTACAGACGGTGCTGCACTTTATCCAATGGTTACTATGAACGGAGAAGAATCTCATAATGAGTGGGAAATTACCTTTGAGGAAATTCACCGAAATGGGGCCATTGCCTATGGAATATATAATTATGTCAATTACACTGGTGATAAAGCTTACTTAGGCGAGTATGGTTTGGATGTATTAATTGGGATTTCAAGGTTTTGGGCACAACGTGTAAATTATGTGCCAGCAAAAAATCAGTACATGATGTTAGGTGTAACCGGTCCAAATGAATACGAAAACAATGTAAATAACAACTGGTATACAAACCGAATTGCATCTTGGACTTTAGAATACACCCTGTCAGCTATGGATTTCTTAAAAGATACTGATAAAGCTCGCTACGAAGAGTTAGAGCGGAAGTTAAAAATTTCAACAGAAGAAACTGCGAAATGGGTCGACATAATTGAAAAAATGTACTATCCATATGACGAAGAGATGGGAATATACCTACAACAAGACGGGTTCTTAGATAAAGAGTTAATTCATGTGAAAGATTTAGACCCTAAACATTTGCCATTAAACCAAAATTGGTCTTGGGATCGAATTTTGCGTTCTTGCTTTATTAAACAAGCTGATGTTCTCCAAGGTCTTTACTTCTTAAATGATGAATTTGATATGGAGACAAAGAAAAAGAACTTTGATTTTTATGAGCCAATGACAGTTCATGAATCATCACTATCACCTTGCGTTCATTCGATCTTGGCTTGTGAATTGGGGTATAAAGACAAAGCATATGAAATGTATTTAAGAACAGCGCGCCTTGACTTAGACAACTATAACAACGATACCGAAGATGGATGTCATACAACAAGTATGGCTGGAACTTGGATGAGTGTTGTTCAAGGATTTGGTGGTTTCAAAGTGAAAAATGACCAAGTAATTCTAAATCCTTTTATCCCTGGTGAGTGGAAGTCATTTTCATTTAAGGTTGTCTTTAGAGGAGCTTTACTAAATATTAAAGTTTCAGCAGATCAAATTTCAATTACGAACGAGACAGAAGTTACGATACCAGTGATTATTCATGGGACAAAATACACTGTTAATGGGAATGATACCTTAGCTGTTCATTATTAACTTTCATTTCCACAGCAAAAAGAAGCAGTTGACATCATGTCAATCGCTTCTTTTTTGTAGTTTAAGAAAGTATAAAATTTCAACGTAATAACTGTCTAGCTCCAGCGCCCAGCCCCTCGAGGTCAAATAACCTTCGAGAATAAAAGTGAAAGAGCACACTTTTTTTCTCGAAGAACATTTGCTTGTCGGGGCTAAGCAGGGCGCTTGCGCTTTTCTTAGTTAGGTAGGTATAGGGCTAGCTAATTAATTGTGGTTTTTTTACTTCGTAATAGAAGTCTGGTTTTTTCGCACCTCTAAGCATTAGTTCACGCATGAGAGATTTATACTGGCCGATTGTTAAGTGATTATTTAGGTATGATAAAGTGGCAAAATCTAGAAGTTGGTTTACATTTGCAGGTTTATCATTTTTAGCTGAAATATACTTTTCAATAAGCATTTTTACGATCATAGCGCCCTCCTCACAAACCGATGTTTGCTTGTTTTCATTTATCTTAGCATGGAAACTATCATTTTGATTTGTTTAGAATTTTTTAACTTCAGACATTTTCTTACATTTTTTTACCTTAACAAACAAATTACCACGTTATCCGAAGGGGGTCTTTTGTAGATTTGATAAAAAAATGAAATCTTATCGTGAATTATGCGAATTTTCTTTGGGAGTTTTTCTACTTTAGCTTAAATGATGATTTGTGAATTTACCATATTCACCATATTAACGATATTAATTCTAGTAATTCATGATTGGTTTTAGGGGGCGTAGGTAAGTATAAACTAGGCTTTACACGATACTTTGCGTGAAGCCAGAAGAAGCCGTATTTTGATTTGTCTCAACACGGCTTTCTTTTTACAAGAAGATAATAAGCGTTAATAGCTTATGGTTTTATTTGCGATTCCCCGTTTCATCATTTCCTCTATTTCTTCAGAAGTAACATCACGAAAGGTACGAAACGTATAGTCTTGTTTTTGATAGTAGTCGATGATTTCGGGTAATAATTGGGCAGTTGCTTTATTTGGTGCAATATCATGAAATAAAGCAACGATAAAGTTATTGTTCTGAGAACCTTTGATCACTTGCTCAAGCATTTTGTTAGGTTTTTTTGAAATTTTTGTGGCATCTCCTGAAATGACATTCCAGTCAATATAGGTGTATCCGCGAGCTCTTAGGTCTGACGTTAAGCTAGGCATGAACTGCTTTCCACCAAATTTAATGGAACTTGGGTTTGAAGACCCGCCTGGAAATCGAAAGATCGTAGGAGATTTAAACCCTAGTATGTCTTCATATACAGTTTCTACCTTAGCAAGATCTTTATAAAACATATCGAATGTGGAATAAATTGAATAATTATGAGAATATGAATGTGGTAATACCATATGCCCATTTTCATAGGTTTGCTTTACGATCTCAGGATATTGCTCCATCATTGTTCCGATTGTAAAAAAAGTTGCTTGGACATTCTTTTTATTTAAAATAGCCAAAATGTCCTTTGTCAGTGGGGAGGGTCCGTCATCAAAGGTTAAGAAGACCTTTTTGGTAGGTTTTTTCTCAACAGCTAAACGAGAGAGTTCTGATTCTAATTGTTGTATCTTATCATTTAATGTTTTGATCTGGGTCTCAAGTTCAGCTACTTGTTGTTCTTTTTCTTCAAGTTCATTTTCATTAGGTAGGTTATTCATTTGTTGTTCGAGGATCGTTAATTTTTCGTTTAAAAGTTCTAATTGCCGTGATGACTGATTTAGCCCTATGTAATAAGCTGTAAAGATGAAAATGGCAGTTAAGAAAAGTATGCCTAAAAATTTTTGTTTCATATTCCCAAGCCCCCTTTCATCTTCTTCTAACGTATTTTGTCGATGTGACCTTCTTTATTGTGAACGATTTTATCTAATAAATGTTTATCAAATTTTGGTAAAGAATGGAGGTTGTATAAATGGAATGGCCAATTCTTTTACTCGTTATTGTGGGGATATTTTTATTCATTAAAGTGATAAGTAAGATTGTAAGAATAATCATTGTTGTTGCTTTATTGGCAATGATCGTTTATTTTGTTTCATCAATGGATTTTGCGATGATTATGTTTTAACTAGCGGGGGAAACGTAAGAAGGAAGCGAAAATATGGAAGAAATGATAGTGAGGAGGGGTATTTTATTGTCTTATCGAATCGAAAGAGATACATTAGGAGAAATACAAGTACCTACTGATCGCTGGTGGGGGGCACAAACTGAACGGAGTAGACAGAACTTTAAAATTGGTACTGAAAAAATGCCAATTGAGGTAATTGATGCATTTTTGATACTGAAAAGAGCAGCTGCTACAGTAAACGAGAAATTAGGGAAGCTTGAAAGTGAAAAAGCGAATGCCATTGTTAAGGCAGTCGACGATATAAGAAAGAATCTTACTACTGAACATTTTCCTCTGGTCGTTTGGCAAACAGGAAGTGGAACTCAATCTAATATGAATGTTAATGAAGTGATTGCGTATAAGGCGAATGAGATTTTAAGGCAAACAGAGAGTAAGGTCATTGTTCACCCGAATGATGATGTAAATAAATCGCAAAGCTCGAACGATACGTTTCCAACTGCGATGCATATTGCCGCTTTGCTTAAGGTAGAAAATGATTTATTAGAAAGCATAACTACCTTTAAAACAACATTGTCGAACAAGGTAGCCCAATTTGCAACTGTTATCAAGATCGGTCGAACTCACTTACAGGATGCAACCCCACTTACCCTCGGTCAAGAAATTAGTGGATGGCATCGAATGATCGAAAAGTGTGAAAAGATGATCCAGACAAGTCTAGAGAACATCCGCGAACTAGCCATAGGTGGCACAGCAGTTGGGACAGGAATCAATGCCCACACTAAATTCGGTGAACTCGTTGCTGAGGAAATAAGTAAAATCACAGGAAAAGCGTTTGTTACAGCGGAAAACAAATTCCACGCACTGACCAGCCATGATGAACTCGTTCATCTACACGGAGCCCTCAAAGCCTTAGCTGCTGATGCGATGAAAATAGCCAATGATGTACGTTGGTTAGCAAGTGGCCCACGCTGTGGAATAGGTGAGATTATGATTCCTGCAAATGAACCTGGAAGTTCAATTATGCCCGGAAAGGTAAATCCGACCCAAAGTGAAGCCTTAACCATGGTTGCAGTGCAGGTCATGGGGAATGATGCTACCATTTCGTTTGCTGCAAGCCAAGGAAATTTTGAATTGAATGTCTTTAAGCCTGTTATTATTTATAATTTTATCCAATCAACAACATTACTTGCTGATGCAATCCGTTCATTTAATGATCATTGCGCAGTTGGTATTGATGCAAATATTGAAGTAATTGAAAGGCATCTTAAAAATTCATTAATGCTTGTTACAGCGCTTAATCCTCATATCGGTTATGAAAAGGCAGCTATGATTGCAAAGAGTGCTCACCAGAATGGTATCACCTTGAAAGAAGCCGCCATTAACAGTGGTTTTTTATTAGAAGATGAATATGATTCTATTGTTGATCCAAGCAAAATGATCAATCCACAAGATCACTAAAGGAAACTTGAAATCACCCAGACATATTAGAAGGGTGATTTCGTTCATATTTGTTAGAAAAGTTCAAAAAGATGTACAATACAGTAGGAGAAATAAACTTTGTCAGATGAAAAAATGGTGTACTTACAGAAATCTTTAGAAGAACACATTTTGTTGAACAATTTATGTAGCTGCTATTTCATAGTCTTTTGTTTAGAGTAATAGTAAGGAAAAGGAGGGAATGCAAAATGAAAATCATTGATACGCATTGTGATGCTTTATTAAAGCTCTACGATGATACTAATCGTTCTTTTACCAATAGTCCGGATATAGAGACGAACTTTGAAAGACTATCAATAGGTGGTGTGAAGGGGCAGTTATTTGCCATTTTTATCGAGCCCGAAACACCTTTTGATGAGAAGTATCAGGCTGCCATAAAGCAAATTGAATTATTTCATAGTGAGGTTGTAGGAAAACACCAGCATATCAAAAAAATTGAACAGTGGTCTGATTTTTCATTATTGAAGGATGGTGAAATTGGTGCTGTTTTAACACTTGAAGGTTCGGATGCATTTGGAAATGATCTAAATAAGCTGAACCATTTTTATGATTTAGGTGTAAAATCACTGGGATTAACATGGAATAATGCGAATCTTGTTGGTGATGGTGTTGGTGAAAGTCGTGCTGCGGGCTTAACTGATTTTGGTAAAGAAGTTGTGAAGCTGAATAATTTTAACCAAGTGTTAACGGATGTTTCTCATTTAAGTGTCAGGGGGTTTTGGGATGTCATTGAACTAGCTGATTATCCGATTGCCACCCACTCTAATGCATTTGCATTATGTGGGCATAGACGAAATTTGCTTGATGAACAAGCGAAAGCTTTGTTTCAGAAAAATGGCTTAGTTGGGATCGTTTTTAATCCGCCTTTTTTAACGGAGTCAGGAAAGGCGACTATCACCGATATTGTCCGTCATATTGAGTACTTTTGTTCATTAGGTGGAGAAAAACATATTTGCTTAGGCTCCGATTTTGATGGGATCTCTGAGTTTGTAGAAGGTCTGGAAAATGCTTCAAAATACCAAATGCTTATGAATGAGCTCTTGAAGTATTATAGTGAAGCCCAAGTAGCAGGCTTTGCTTCAAAAAACTTCCTGAATTTCATCCCGAAATGAGCATCTAAGGAAGAAAAAATTTCAATTTAATAAGCGATAATTATGCTATAATAACATATGGAAATATGTTATAAAGCAAGGTGGTGTATAGATGTCTATACGTTATGAGGATTGGTATAAAGTTATCCAAATTCGTCGTTCTAGAAGAACGTTTGTAACTAAAAAGATTGAAGATGATAAGATCTTGACATTAAACAGTGCGATTAGTGAATTAAATGGCCTTTATGAAGGAGTACGTATGATTTTCATAGATCAAGCACCAGATACAGTTTTTGTTGGAGCAATTGGACCGTACGGGAAAATCACAGGAGCTCCAGCATATCTGGCACTAATTATAAATAATGAGGGTACCTTTCAGTTCGAAAAGGCGGGATTTATAGGTCAAGCAATCGTGTTAGAAGCTGCAAAGCATGGTCTTTCAACCTGTTGGGTAGGTGGTTATTTCAATCGTGAAGTTTCGGCCCAGCAAGTAGGCATTAGTGATGAGGAAAGTGTGATCGCTATTATTCCTATCGGTCATGCCAGAAAAAATCTTAGTCTTACAGAGAAGATGATGAACCAGGTAGGGGATTATCATAAGAGAAAGTCTGTCGATGAGATTGTTGAAGGATTAGCTCAAGAAGATTGGCCGGCGTGGATAAGTTCTAGTGTCCGAGCTGCTAGTCTCTCCCCATCCGCCTATAATCGTCAATCAGTAAGCTTTATAATCGGAAAAGATCATTCCATCTCTTTAAAGATCAATAATGCCCAAGAAGATACGAATGTACCAAAAGGAATTGACCGTGGAATTGCCATGCTTCATTTGGATGTTGCAATAAAATACCACAACGTAGTTGGTCAATGGCGATTTGATCAAGATGATAATTTAGTAGTTTTTGAAAAAGTGGGGTCATAGTAACATTGCTACATAATAAACAATATGGAAAGACTGTAGAAATTCTACGGTCTTTTTCTCTAAGCTAAGGAGAGATGTAAATGCACAATAAGATTGCTAGACTCTTGTTTGTGATTGGAATATTAACGATATTCGTTGGTGGAGCTGTAGGTCTTCTCTTGACAATGCAAGATATCACAGGGCTTATGTTTTTAATTAGTGCAGTTGTTAGTGGCGTTTTTGTCATTGGTTTTTCTGAAATTATTAAACTGCTAGATGAAATAAAAGAGAAGTTAAACCGTTAAAAAGGCAATAGCAACAATCTTTTCGGAAAGATTGTTGCTTGCTATAAGTCGAATAAAAACTCTAGTCTAATCAAATTTTACATCCTGATAGGTATTTTCTGAAATAAGGAATGCCTTTTTTTGTTGAACTTCATTCCAGATGAGGTCAGGAAATAAAATGGTAGAATTTTTAAGGTAATCATTTTCATATCGAGCTAATAATTGAAGGATAAATGAAAATATCTTTTTAACTTCTTCTGGTAGAGTGGTAAATGAATCAATTTGAACTTGTCGAATATCGTTTAGTTGCTGGAAAAATCGTTCTTTTTCTTCATTTGAAGCATTCTTTTTAAAATAGCCCCAAATATGCTCTAACGTGTTAATCATGGCTTTCGTCTTATATGGTACTTCTCGAAGTGTACTGATTTTATGGTATATCAGAGCATAATCCGATATGGTAGTAGCTTGTTTGAGCATGGTTCTAACTTCAAGATAATGTTCATAACCTTTTGCCATAACTTCATATTTATTTTTTGCCCAAAGTTTCTCGGTTACTATTTTGATGTTTGTCATATAATTTACTCCTAAAGGAAATAATGATGAAGACTTTTTCAATTTTGTTTTCGTCTAGATTGTGTTTTTCAATAATGCAGCATGAGATATTTCATCACGTTTAGCGGGCATCTTTTCTAACCTGCCATTGGATGGATAACATAAACAATCTTAGCGCTTAAACATTATATCTTAATATAGCCACAAAGTTTACATAATGGAAATCAGTTAGTGGTAGTTACTTCTTACATACATCTGTAAATGGGGGACAATATGGGAGAATTTGTTAAACCAAGGGTGATTGTTAGCAAATGTCTAGAATTTCAAGGGTGTCGTTATGATGGCGAAATCATTCGAGATCAAACAGTTCATAATTTATTACCTTATGTCGAGTTTATACCTGTTTGTCCAGAGGTAGAAATAGGTTTAGGTGTACCAAGGGATGTTATTCGAGTCATAGACAATGATGGGATGGATCAGCTTTATCAGCCTGCCAAAAAAATCGACCTAACGAATAAAATGAATCAGTTTTCAGAACAGTTCTTAACAGAAGTTGGCGATATCGACGGGTTTATCCTGAAAAATCGATCACCCAGCTGTGGAATAAATGACGTGAAGGTTTATGCTGGTATCGAAAAAGCTCCTGTTATTCGAACGAGTAGCGGGTTATTTGGTAGCAAGGTTCAAGCTCAATATGGCCACTTAGCAGTAGAGGATGAAGGTAGGCTAAAAAACTTTACGATCCGAGAGCACTTTTTCACAAAGTTGTTTACTATCGCTTCGTTTAAGAAGTTAAAGAAGGAAGGACTCCTAGCTGACCTCGTCGAATATCATGCGAAAAATAAATATTTGTTCATGGCATACCAACCAACAATCCTAAAAAAATTAGGAAACATTGTTGGAAATCATAAAAAGAAATCTTTACAGCAAATCTTTGAGGAATATGAAGTAGAGCTTTACCATTTGTTTGCAAAACTACCGAAATATACGTCGAATATAAGCGTAAGTCAGCACTTGTTTGGCTATTTTTCAAAACAGTTGTCAGCGAAGGAAAAAGAGTTTTTTATTTCCATGATTGATAAATACAAAAAAAAGAAAGTGCCGTTAAGTAGTGTTGCGAGTCTATTGCATTCTTGGGCAATACGCTTCGACAATGAATATCTTCTTAAACAAACCTATTTTCAACCCTACCCTGAAAAGTTAATTGAAATTAGCGATTCAGGAAAAGGTCGAGATTATCGGTGATGTGCTGAAAGTGTCAGTCAACCTAAGCCAAGGTGACTGACACTTTACTTTTGGTTAGCTTATTTTTTCACGACAGTTTCCATGTTCATGGTAGAATAGAAGATAGTGAGAAAAATGATTTAGGGGGCAATAACTTTGAAGTTTATTCATACAGCTGATTGGCACTTAGGTAAACTTGTTCATGGAATTCATATGACAGAAGATCAAATGCACATGCTACAACAGTTTGTTCAATTAGTCGCTGAGGAACAACCTGATGCGGTAATAATAGCTGGTGATTTATATGACCGTTCTGTACCACCTACAGCGGCGGTTGAAGTTCTTCATGACGTTTTTTATAAGATCACAACAGAACTTAATACTCCAATCTTAGCGATATCAGGAAACCATGATAGTGCTGAAAGAATTCATTTTGGTAATCAACTTTTCCGAAAAAGTAATTTATTTATAGAGGGGAAACCATCTAGCAAGCCGACACCTGTTCAACTAAACGGCGTCAACTTTTATCTAATGCCATATGCTGAGCCAGGAACAATCCGATACTTACTTGAAGATCAGACTATCTCTAGCCATGAAGATGCCATGAAACGAATGGTCGATGTTATTGAGAAAACGTTAAATCCAAACGAGCCAAATGTTTTGGTTGGACACGCCTTTGTCTTAGGTGGAATGCAATCAGATTCAGAGAGAAGTTTATCAGTAGGTGGATCTGAGGTCGTGAGTGCAGATGTTTTTGCACCATTTCAATATACGGCCTTAGGGCATCTGCACAGTCCGAGTGCCATCAAGCATCCTACGGTGTACTATTCAGGATCATTAATGAAATATTCGTTTTCAGAAGCAAAACAGGATAAATCTGTTTCAATTGTTACCATTGATGAAAAAGGACAAGTATCTGTAACATATAAGAGCTTAAAGCCAAAATTTGATATGCGTATCATTGAGGGTCACTTAGAAGAGTTATTGGATATCAATTACTATCAATCGCAAAAGGTGGAGGATTATCTGAAAATATCCTTACTTGATGAAGGGGCGCTGATTGATCCAATTGGCAAACTCCGAACAATCTATCCAAATGTACTTCACTTAGAACGAAAAATTGAGCAACGTGACGCCAAGAAAAATAAGCTTTTCCAAATTGATCATAGCAATCAAAAAGGGACATTAGATTTATTTGCTGATTTTTATCAAGAAATGACAACAAGTAACTTCACAGCGGAAAAACAAGAGGTTATAACATCGATTGTTGATTCTGTTGTAGGGAAGAAAGGAGTTGCCTGCAAATGAAACCATTAAAACTATCCATGCAAGCTTTTGGCCCATACGCCACGAAACAGGAAGTAGACTTTTCAAAATTAGGAGCAAAGACCATGTTTGTGGTTTCAGGGCCAACTGGTTCTGGAAAGACGACGATTTTTGATGGTATTAGTTTCGCGATTTATGGAAAGGCAAGTGGCGATGATCGCAGCGGAGTCGATTTACGCAGTCAATTTACACAGGATGATACAGTGACAGAGGTGTCTCTGACATTTGAATTACGTGGCAAACGCTACTTAATCATAAGAAGCCCTCAACAAGAAAAGAAAAAATCTCGTGGTGAGGGAACAACGATTATTGGCGCCAAAGCAGAACTATATGAAATAGGAGAAAATGAGACACTTCTAGCCTCAAATGTCCGTGAAGTAGATGATAAAATACAGGAAATCATGAAGATCGATTGTCATCAATTCCGTCAGATTATGATGATCCCACAAGGGGAGTTTCGAAAACTTTTAGTATCTGAGAGTAAGGACAAAGAGAAAATTCTACAAAAGCTGTTCCATACTGAAGTCTATAAAACGATTGAGGAAAAATTAAAAGAAAAATCTGCTCAATTAAGGAAGCTAGTAGAACGCAGTGTTTTAGAGCGTAATAGTTTTATTAGTCGAATTCAAGCTCAAGATAACGAAAAGTTACAAGCACTCTTAGCTGAAGAACATATTAATGTTGTTGAGCTGTTGCAAGAATTAAAACAAGATGTCGCTGAGGATCAAAAAGCGCTTACTGCCTTTGCAGCGAACATTTTCACAAAAGAAGAACAGCGCGGGTTCATTGAAAAAGAAATCCATCACGGCAATGTTCTGATAGAGCAACTAGAAACAATGGAAAAGTTACTTCTGCAAAAAGAGCAGTTAGAGGCAAGGCAACCTGAGATTGCGGATGTCGTTAAGGCAATCGATTTAGCGAATAAAGCGGTTATTATTCACCAACAAGAAGAACGTTGTCGTGACGTATCAAGACAGGTCGTAACTAAGGAACAAGAATTGAAGAACGCCAGGACCCTTATTACGAATCTAACGTTGGTCTTAAAAGAAAAACAAGCCCACCTTCAAAAAGAGGAAGCTAAAGCTTCTGAAAAAGAAGCAATTCAAAAGGAAATTAGCCGGTTACAGTTGATGGAAAAAGACGTAAGATCCTTTTCGTCGCTTGAAAAAACAGTGGATTCGCTTAATAGATCTCTAGAGACGATAAGAGGGTCTAAAACAAATCTTGAAAAAGAATATACAGCCCTTGAAGAAAAATTAGAAGTTTTAGCGACTGAAAAAGAAGCGATAAATGAAGCGAAACTTGCGAAGGCAGAACTGGCAGCGAAATTGGCTTCAGAGGAACGAATGTTAGAAAGAGTAACCGACCTCATGAAAAATAAGAAGTTGTTAATTTCGCTTGAAAACCAATATTCAGAAACTGAAGATGATCGTGCTGACTTGGAAGATGAGTTAGCAGAAAAAAATGAACAACTTGAGGAGCTACAAGAAGCCTGGAATAAAGGACAAGCGGGGTTACTAGCGCAACACCTTATCGAAGGCGATTCATGTCCGGTTTGTGGGGCCGTTCATCACCTTGAAAAAGCCATCGTTCATGAGGATATGCCGACGGCTGAACAATTAAAATCCGTCCAAAATGAATTGAAGGAAATAGAGAAAGCAAAGTCAAAAAATGATGCTCTCTACTATGAGGCAAAATCGAAGTTTGAAACACAAATGGACCAAGTAATTAAATTGGCTGATGAATTAAGCATGAACCTTACGTATCAGCTTCGACAATTCGCCTTAGAAGACCAAGAAGAACACTATCGGCTTCAATGTAAAAATCTTTCAAATGAATTAAAGGCCATCGATGAAAAGCTACTTAAAGTGACAGAACTAGAACAGGAAGTAAAACAAACGACTGCTAACCTACTATCGGTAAAGGAGCGCTTAGCGAAGAGTCAGGAAGAACATGATAGTCTTTATACGTCTTTTGTAGAAAAACGTACCGAGCTTGCTCGATTAAAAGAGACACTTCCAGAACAATTGCGAAATGAAGCTGCGTTCAAGAAGCAATTAACAGTGGAACAAGAGCGTTTAAGAGATTTAGAACAAGCCTTAGTACAGGCTCAACAAGCAGTTACTGAAACAACTCAAAACATTGCTGGATTAGAAGGTTCGGTGTCATCACTACAAAAAGTCGTAACCGAATTAACTGAACGTCACAAGGAATTCCAAGAAATGTTTAACGATAAATTACATGAACTAGGATTTGCTTCTGTAGAGGAATATAGTAGAGTGAGATTGCCAGAAATGGAAATTCGTAAAATGGAAGCAAATGTTCAAGCATATAGAGAGGAGCTTCGCTCTGTTACTGATCGCTACACTGATTTGGTGACTAGGTTAACAAATATTGAAAAACCAGACCTAGCGAAGCTTTCTGAAAAGCTACAGATGATAAACGATGAAATCTCTGCCCTGCAAGAAAAACGAAACATTCTTTATCACAAGACGAAAACGAATCATGACATCGTAGAAACTATTGAAAAAATAAATGCACAAATGGCTTCAGTAGAGGAAGAATATAAAACTGTTGGGGAACTTGCAGAAATTGCCTCTGGGAAAAATACGTACAAAATAACGTTTGAGCGCTTTGTTTTAGCTGCCTTTTTAGATGATATTCTACTAGCGGCGAATGCTAGACTCAATAAAATGACAAATGGCCGCTACCAACTACAAAGAAAAACTGAACGATCTAAAGGCAATGCGCAAAGTGGACTTGAACTTTTGGCTTTTGATCAATATACCGGTGGCTCCAGACATGTAAAAACATTATCAGGTGGTGAAAGCTTTAAAGCTTCGCTTGCATTAGCGTTAGGACTAGCAGATATTGTTCAAAGCTTTTCGGGTGGGGTTTCAATGGAAACGATGTTCATTGACGAGGGCTTTGGTACGCTAGACCCTGAATCACTAGAAAGTGCAATTGATACCTTAATCGATATTCAAAGTACTGGTCGACTAGTAGGAATTATCTCACACGTTCCTGAGCTAAAAGAGCGGATTGACGCCCGTTTTGAAGTGATAGCCACACAAACTGGAAGTGTTGTAAAATACCATGGCGATACCGCTTCGGTTTAGAGTGTAGAGTGTAGAGTTGAAAAACCATTGTGAATATTTCACAATGGTTTTTCATAACTCATAACTCATAACTCATAACTCATAACTCATAACTCAAAACTCATCATTCATCATTAACCTATGAGCATTGTTTGGGATAATCAGGGGAACAATTGGTATAATTAGCATATCCAAAATGGAAAGGGTGATAAGTATGCCGATTGAGAAAGCAACGTTTGCAGGTGGCTGCTTCTGGTGTATGGTTAAACCGTTTCACGAGCAGGAAGGAATCCTAGACGTTCTTGTAGGTTATACCGGTGGCCATACAGAAAATCCAACATATAAAGAAGTTTGTAGAGAAGATACAGGTCATTACGAAGCGGTCCAAATCACATTCGACTCTTCAATTTACCCATATGAAAAATTATTGAGTTTATTTTGGCAACAAATTGACCCTACGGATCCCGGAGGGCAATTTGGTGATAGGGGGCAGTCGTATCAAACGGCTATTTTTTACCACACCGATGAGCAACGAGAAAAAGCAGAAACTTCAAAGGTAGAGCTTGAGGCAAGTGGGCGCTTTTCAAAACCAATAGTAACGCCAATTTTGCCAGCAACTACGTTTTACATTGGTGAAGACTACCATCAAGATTATTACAAGAAAAATCCAACCCATTATTCGCTATATAGCGTCGGTTCAGGCAGGGTAGGTTTTATAAAAGCGCATTGGGGGAATACGAACAATGAATGATGATCTAAAAAAACGATTATCACCAATTCAGTACGAAGTAACACAAAGAAACGGCACAGAACCACCTTTTCAAAATGAATATTGGAACAACAAACAAGAGGGGATTTACGTCGACATTATTTCTGGTGAGCCTTTGTTTTCTTCGATCGATAAATATGATTCTGGCTGTGGTTGGCCAAGCTTTACAAAACCTTTGGGTGATGACTTAATCGTCGAAAAAGCTGATGTCAGTCATTTTATGATTAGAACTGAGGTTAGATCAAAGAAATCAGACTCTCATTTAGGTCATGTTTTTAATGATGGACCACCACCAACAAATCTTCGCTATTGCATTAATTCTGCGAGTTTAAACTTTATTGCGAAAGAGAAACTTGTGGAAGAGGGATATGGGGAGTATTTAGAGCTTTTTAAATAAGTAATAAAGGCTCTTTTCGTAAACATTGTGGCATTATGGACAATATTCAATAAATAATCGATATTTCTACGTTACCAACACCTTCGAATGGTAGAAAAGATGGCCTCGAGAACTAGATATATCTTGTCTTTACTATAACAACAATCTTTGAGAAAACAGCCATAATAAAAAACATGCTGAAATTGGCATGTTTTTTGTTGTTATGCGATTTTTGGGATCTCAAAGTAGATATTAATAAACACTAAAGAGAGCAATATTCCTCCAAAAAGAAATAGAAAGAGGAATGCTGCTATTATTTCATGTTTCCCTAACCATTTTATTACTTTTTTCATGTTTATCACCCTGAAATTTAGGGTGGATAACTTTTCCTGATTTATACCTATTTTTTAGAAAATAGTAAACTTTTTTAGAGTATTGTGAAATAACTCTATTGGTTATAGAATTTAGATAGTTAGGAGGAGGCCTATGAGCATTTCGATAGAACCTTTAGGAGATTGCGGTTTAGTAGTAGTTTTTGGCGAAGCTGTAAGTGAAGAAGTACAGCAAAGGGTCACCGCTTTTTCGAAGTTATTAGCAAATACTTCAATAGAAGGATTTATAGAATATATACCTGCCTATACAACGGTTGCGATTATTTATAATCCTCTCTTTTATTTGAAAAATAAATACCAGTCACCATTTGAATCCTGTAAGGAAAAGGTCGAGCAATTACTTCAAAGCTGCAACTTAGAAAATAGAGAAAAAACAACCCAGCCGACTACGATCGTTCCTGTTTGTTATGGAGGAAAGTATGGCCCAGATTTGGAAACATTAGCAAGGTTTCATGCTTTAACTCAAGAGGAAGTAATTGAGTTACATCTTGAAGCTGACTATACAGTAGCGATGATCGGCTTTGCACCTGGCTTTCCGTACCTAAGTGGCTTAAATGAGCGAATCGCGACACAAAGACTTGCAACACCTAGAAAAAAAGTGCCAAAAGGCTCTGTAGGTATTGCAGGGTTACAAACAGGGATATACTCAATTGACTCGCCAGGTGGCTGGCAGATCATTGGTTGTACGCCAATTCCTTTATTCGATCATAAAAGATTGGAGCCAAGTCTGTTAAAGCAAGGTGATAGAGTTCGCTTTGAACGAATGAGCGAAGTGCAATTTGAATCGTGGAGAGGAACGAAAGATGAGTATCTTAGTTAAACAGGGTGGATTACGAACAACAATCCAAGATTTAGGTCGGTATTCTTTTCAAAAATACGGTGTTGTAGTTGGCGGGGCAATGGATTCCTTCTCACATAAATTAGCGAATCTCTTAGTCGGAAACCAAATCAGTGAGGCAACATTGGAAATAACATTGTTAGGTCCTGAACTTGTTTTTTTGGAAGATACGATTTTTGCCATATGTGGAGGATACTTCTTGCCGCAGCTTAATTTTGATGTGGTACCAATGGGAAGACCGATTTTTGTAAAGAAAGGATCGATTTTGAAATTTGGAAACTGTCAAAGCGGCTGTCGCGCCTATCTGGCTATCAAGGGTGGGATTGACACGCCGCTTGTGATGATGAGTCGTTCAACCTATGAACCGGCAAAATATGGAGGTCTTCATGGTGAGAAGCTTAAAAAAGGAGATATCATCCCTGTAAAAAGTCAAAAGCTAAAAAATAACTTCATAGTACATAATGACAATTTTTCTACTACCCGTTGGTTCGTTCATTCTCTTAAGAAATCGAAGAAAATTCGTGTTACGAGAGGAAGGCAGTATTCAGATTTTACTCTTGAAGCGATAGAGAACTTCTTTGAGAAGGAGTATCAACTTTCCTTAGATTCCGATCGAATGGGCTACCGTTTAGAAGGAGAAAAACTAGTAACACTTAATACCGTAGAACAAATTTCAGAAGCGACAGCATTTGGCACTGTGCAAGTTCCTGCCGATGGACAACCGATAATTTTAATGGCAGATCGACAACCGACAGGAGGCTATCCAAAACTGGCCAATGTGATCTCAGTTGATTTACCTTTATTAGCACAGCTGAAGCCAAGAGATATGGTTCAATTTGAAGAAATTTCATTAGAAGAAGCGCAAGAGTTATATGTCGCACAAGAAAAAGAACTAAGAAGACTTTCAATCTTATTGAAGCAAATCAGAAGGTAAGGAGCAAATAGATGATGGGGAAGATTGACCTAAATTGTGACCTAGGAGAAAGCTTTGGCATTTATAAGTTAGGTATAGACGAAGAAATATTAAATTACATCACATCTGCAAATATTGCCTGTGGATTTCATGCAGGCGATCCTAATGTCATGAGAAAAACAGTTGCATCGGCATTGGAAAAGGGTGTGAATGTTGGTGCGCATCCAGGTTTTCAGGACTTGGTAGGTTTTGGAAGAAGAGAAATTGAAATAACTGCTACTGAAGTGTATAATCTCGTCGTTTATCAAATAGGTGCTCTTCAAGCAATTGTTAAAGTAGAAGGCGGTGTCCTTCACCATGTAAAGCCACACGGAGCATTGTATAATATGGCTGCTCGAGATCCTGTGCTTGCCAAGGCAATTGTGAAAGCAATTAAGGATGTAGATGCAGCTTTAATTTTATATGGATTAGCAAATAGTCAGTTAACAAAGGCTGGAGAAGCTCTTGGGTTGCAAGTATATCATGAAGTTTTTGCTGACAGAACATATCAAGCGGATGGTACGTTGACACCTCGAACTGCGAAGAACGCCATCATTACTAATGAAAATGAAGCAATAAAGCAAATCTCAACGATGATCAGAGATGGGGCTGTACAATCGCTTCAGGGGGTAAAAGTGCCAATTAAACCGGACACCATTTGTATTCATGGAGATAATCATCATGCCTTAGCGTTCGCAAAAAAAATAAGCAGTGTCCTCATATAGTATCGTCCTTTGTTCTCTCTCTAGTCATAATCATAATCAGGTATACATATGATTTTCTATACTATTCTTTGTAAGAATGGTGCGATTTTTTTACTAATTGAGTGAATTTCATAATTATCTAAATCGCCATAGCAACTAACTAATGGCGCAAAAAGAAATTATGAAGTCATTATATTAGATAACACATGAAAACAAATCTAAAGAAAATGGAGTGTTGTTATTCATGGTAAAAAGAAAACGTATTAGAAAGACAATTCGTATGGTGCTGAGAGAAGCTAGGAGAGAACAAAAAGAACAAGTGCAAATTTCCAAAACTAATATTCAACAAAAAGAAAATTTAGAATAGGTTCAAATATTACTCAAGGCTCTTTTCGTTAACCTAGTTGTTATTGGTTGTATTAACATTTATTTTTTTCAGTTATTTAGTCTAATTTAGAAAAGATGCCCCGAGATCTTAGTGCTTCAGGTTATAGCTCTCCAATTTAATATGCGAAAAAAACTTAATCAAAAAAAGCCTGTGTCCAATTGGATACAGGCTTTAACTAACTAAATATTTTCCCCGCTCTGACGTAGCTCCTAGTGTCTCAAAACCCGCTCAAAAGCAGGTGGGTACTCGCAATCACTTTTCCAACTTCCAATTAGCTTACTTGGCTTGTTGTCCAAATGACAATTAGAATTCCCGTAAACAATGCATCGGTTTGAGACATCTCAAGCACACGTTCATCGCAGGATGTTTGTTATGCGTTTTTCTTATATTTGTATATTAATATAATTTTCCCTTAGTAACAATAGTGGTTTCTTACCATTAGTGGGAGAAAGTAAAGAAAGCAGGAATTTGCTACTATTTTGTCTAATATATTTAAATACTACTAGCTATATTTTTAGTTAACAGAATGAACGTAAGATTAAGGAGGAGGATATCATATGTTTTCATTTGAGACAGATCGGCTATATTTAAGACCGTTTGAGTTATCTGATGGTCAAACAATAAAATCCCTAGCTAACAATCAAGATTTGGCTCGAACGACTTTACACATACCGTATCCTTACCCAGATGGTTATGCTGAGCAATGGATCGCAAGTTGTTCTGAAAAAATGAAAAAAGGTAGCAGTTACTCCTTGGCGATTATCCTTAAAGAAACGTTGGAACTTGTTGGTTGTTTAACACTTAACATTGCCTTAAATCATAAACGTGGAGAGCTAGCGTATTGGATCGGAAAGCCCTATTGGGATAACGGATATGCTACCGAAGCCTCGTTAAAAATGATTGAATTTGCTTTTGGTAAGCTAGACCTAAACCGTGTCTGGGCTTGCGTCATGATCAGAAACCATGCCTCTATTGAAGTAATGAAAAAAGCTGGGCTTCATTATGAAGGGACGCTCTCACAGCATGTCCTTAAGTGGGGGAAATATGAAGATGTCTCCTATTATGGTCTGCTAAAAGAACAATATCTAACATCATTTTACGAAGATGAAGTCGCAGAAGCATAACCTATTAAGTAGTCCTAACTTTTTTTGAGGGCTACTTTTTTGTTTTGTTAGTTCGTTAATGATAGGATGCTGCTGAAAGGCAAGTGTTAAAGTGGGTAGTTTTGAAAAAACTGTGGTAAAATGCAAGAAAGTTATTTGTAGGAGGGTTTTTGATGAATCCAATTAATGTTCAGCTAGTTCAGGCTGAAATAAATAAGTATAAAAATAAACCTATATATCTCCACTTAGAAACAACAAATGGAGCCTATGCGGCTCATCGAAATGAGGGCATGATGACAGTGAGTGCTTTTATTCGAAATGGGAAAGTAGAATTTTCACAAGGGAAAATAACAGGTGATCACCCTTATAGAGTAGGCTTACACTTAGAAGATGGGTGGGTTTATGCTCAAGGACTTACGGATTGGGAAGTAAATGAAGATGGACAATTACTTTTAGCTGGTCATGATAGTGAAGGTAAGATTGCTATAGCTCTACAATTAAGTGAGAAACCTTTTATCTAGAAAGGAAGAGAGAGATGAATGAAGAACATGTGTTAGTTGTATTCCCGCATCCTGATGACGAATCATTTGGTCCCGGAGGAACAATCGCAGAGTATAAAAGATTAGGTGTTAAAGTAACATATGCCTGCTTAACATTAGGGGAAATGGGGAGGAACATGGGAACTCCGCCCTTTGCTAATCGAGAAACTTTGCCAGCTCTTCGAAAAAAAGAACTAATTGATGCTTGTGAGATATTAGGGATTGAAGATTTACGAATGTTGGGATTTCGAGATAAAACGATTGAATTTGAAGACGAGGCTAATTTAATTAAAACAATTAAAGAAATTATTCTAGAAGTCAAGCCATCATTAATTATTACTCATTATCCAGGGCATGGTGTTCACCCTGACCATGATGCTACTGGACATGCAACAGTGGAAGCCGTGCGACAGTTAGCAAAGGAACAACGCCCAAAGGTTTATTGTATGGCAATCACAAAAGAACGGGAAAAAGTATTGGGTAAACCAGATGTTGTACATGATGTCGCCAATACCATTGATGTCAAGATTGCAGCCATTAAAGCTCATCGTTCGCAAACAGAAGCTATCTTTAAGCAAAGCAAAGATCAGAAAGCTAGCTTAAGGAAATGGTTAACAGAAGAACACTTCTGGATTTATCGCTTTTAAGAAAAGCGCAATCTCCCGAGGGAAAAGTGTAGTGCTTTTTCCCATTGAAGCCCCGACATGCAAATGTTCTTCTAGAATAAAAGTGTGCTCTTTCACTTTTATTCTAGGAAAAAGGAAGTTCACTTTTTCTTTCGAAGGTTATTTGACCTCGAGGGGCTGGGCGCTGTAGCTAGACCGTTATTACGATAAAATTTCTATAAATTCTATTCTTTTAAAAAAGGTAGTACTTTTCGTATCTGAAAAGTACTACCTTTTTTGAACTGTGTCATTTGTGTCATTTGGGGTCTGACCCCCGCTAAAGTAAAGCGGTAAAGCGATGAGGTAGAAAAGTTCACCTTCATCAACACAAGATGTAAGTATGATTAAATAGCCAACTCAATAAAAGAAAGTGAACTTTCGTGTGAGCTCTACTTATATATTAGACCAAATGAAAGTGCCCTTCCACCGATACATGATGTACATATGACAGTTCTAGAAATCATCAAAGTTTCCTTTAATCATGGCTAGCAAATCAGAGTATGCCTCTTCATCCTCAAAAAATTTGGGATACCATTGAGTTTCAATCCATTGGATTAGTTGTTCTTTATTTTGGAAAACTTCGCCACTAGTATCAGCGTTCCTTAACATGTATCTTCCGTTATCCTCGTCAATAGTTACTAAACAGGGGATAGCACTATCCTTTGCTTTAATAACGTACTCCATCGCTGTCGGCCTCCTTTAATATTTGCTCATGAATAGCTTTTGTTAAAAACAATGAATTCATGAGGGGAGAACCATGCCAAGTTAAGAGAGGATTTCCCAATTTCGTTTCGTAGCAATTTCCAAAAGTCTCGGCTCTGGTTTTACAGCTACAGGGTTTCCAACAAGTTCTAGGACACTTAGGTCAGAATAACTATCACCATAAGCGTAGCTATTTTGCCAATCTACGTCATGATTGGCAAGTTGCGCAAAGATATTAGCGTTTTTCCGTTCGCCTTGAATGTGAATGACTGGAGTATGCTTATCAATTTCCTTATTCTTAAAAGGAATACTTGTACCAATAATGCAATCAAAGTCGATATCTTTTGTAACAGAATAAAGTAAAGGTTCAAATGCTCCAGAAACTAACATAATGTAATACCCGTCTTTACTATGCTGTTTTAGCCTTTGGACTACCGCTTCACTTAAATTTTGACTCATTTCGTCACCAAGTTGTGCAAAAAACTGTTGGATATCAATTTTAGATGATCGACCAAATGAGGAAATATAAGAACGCATAGAATACTCTTTCATTTTTTGCTCAGGATAAAGTTTGAGTTTATAAGCTAAATATACCGGTAATATTTTTGAGATAAAACGACGATATTTAGGAGCATGGACTGGATGAGTTTTTAAATGTCTCATCATCAAAGGAAAAGTTTCTTCTGGAAATAATGTTCCATCAAAGTCAAAAATAGCTACCTTCACATTAAGCTTCCTTTCGAATATATATTTTGTTTAATTGTATAATTATGCTAATTAGATTTGCAAGTTAATTTTTCTAGGAAGCAATACCTATCTTCGAAAGGGGTCATACTACTTTTAAAGGGGGTGTTTAGTTTATGGGCAAAAAAAATAAAACGACTAACAGCAGCAGTAACCAAGTTGCTGAAAATTCATATGATCCTTCTGATTATCAAAGCAATAATGAGGTGGATAAAGGACTTGCCTTTACTCATGAGCAAGTTAGTGACACCTATATGGAGGGAACAATCGATGGTGAGATTGATAATTTAGAGGAAGTAACAAAGGATTTTCCACGAAAGCAAGGAAAGTAATACTTAATTAAGGCTCGTTCCTAACTTTGCTCCTGCGATTACTCGTCGCATGGTAAAAATATTGCTCCTGCGATTACTCGTCGCATGGTAAAAATATGCGATTTGTCGTCAAAAAGTGATTGGTAGTAGGAAGTTAGAAACTTGTCCTTGAGATCTTGTGTTTTCAAGTATCATATACTTGCAAAAATAGCCTAAAATAAAAAAACGAGTTTGGTTTCCCAAGCTCGTTTTTTAAAGGCTAAGATTACTTAAAACGCCCAGTTTCCGTTTTTGAATAATGGTTCACGATTACCATCCTCAGTAATTCCATCAATGTTCATTTCTCCGGAACCGATCATAAAGTCGACATGAGTAATACTTGTGTTTGCCCCATGCTGTTGAAGTTCTTCTTTTGACATGGTTTTCCCACCTTCAAGGTTGAAGGAATAGGCATTGCCGATCGCTAAATGACTTGAAGCATTTTCGTCAAATAATGTGTTGTAGAAGATAATGTTTGAATTTGAGATTGGTGAATCGTGTGGTACAAGAGCTACTTCTCCAAGAAAATGTGAACCTTCGTCAGTTTCAATTAAACGTTTTAAGGTTTCATATCCAGTTTCGGCAGTGAAGTCAACAATTTTCCCATTCTCAAACGTTAGACTGAAATTATCAATGACGTTACCACTATAGTTTAATGGCTTCGTACTTGCAACAACACCATTAACCCCGTCTTTTTTCGGAAGTGTAAATACTTCTTCAGTAGGCATATTCGCCACAAAACTTATTCCAGATTCGCTCTTACCTCCACCACCAACCCAAAGGTGTTTTTCATGTAGTTCAATTGTTAAATCAGTGCCAGGCCCTTGATAATGCAACTTTTGATATTTTTTATTATTTAAATAATCAACTTTGCTCAGAAGTTTAGCGTTATGTTCTCTCCAAGCTGCTACTGGGTCATCTAAATCAGCTCGAGTCGCCATGAGAATTGCTTCCCAAAGTTTAGCAACGCTTTCCTCTTCAGATGTAGTAGGAAAAACCTTTTGCGCCCATTCTTTAGATGGTGCAGCAATGACACACCAGCTTACTTTGTCAGCTTGAACATAATTACGGTACTTCTCAAGAGCTAGGCCTCTTGCTTTGTTGGCATTTGAAATTCTTTCAGGGTCAACTTCTTTTAAGAGGTCGGGATTAGCAGCAACGATACTCATGAAAGCAGCTCCATTTTCAGCCAATTCTTCAAAACCTCTAGCCTTCCAAGCAGGAAACTCAAGGAACGCTTCGTCAGGTGCTAAAGTATATTTTAGTAAGGTAAGTTCTTCGTCATTCCATTCAATGTGAACATCTTTTGCTCCTGCTTCATAAGCCTTTTTGGCAACAAGGCGAACAAAGTCCATGTTATTTGTAGGTGCATTTATCACTAACGTTTGTCCCTGTTGAATATTAATTCCAACTTTAACGGCAATTTCAGCATATTTTTCTAGGTGTAGTTCAAATGTACTCATGTATACAAACCCCTCACATATGTATTTTTCTTGCAAATTCATTTTACCAAAAGAAAGGACTATAGGAAAAGATTATCTCGTAGGTTCGATTTTAAAGTAGTTCCTAAGGTAATGCAATCTTGCTTTTCGGAGCGTAGGAAATTAACTTAGTAACGGCCCATTTCTTCAAAAACGAAGCATAATGAAAAACAACAACTGAGCGAATATCTATTAAAAAAATTGTGAAAACGAAAGAACGTGTTTCATTTTTGGTTCACAAAGGGAAACTACAGAAAAAAAGGAGGGAAATGGCATGAAGAAGGTGATAAAGAAGATCTTCGTCTATCTTGCGGCTGTATTCTTAATTTTTATAAGCTATGTGATCTTATCGGTTCATTATTGGTCGACGACTGACGAAGGAATTTTGCCACCAAAAACTGCCGTCATTCTTCACGCAGTTAACAATAACATTATTACATCAGATATGAAACCACCTAAATTTCTAATACAGCCAAGACCATCGACAATTGCTAGAGAAGATATCATGATCCCTGTGGCAGAAGGTCAAGAAATCGCAGGAAGAGTTTATTATCCCAAAAGCGATGGGGGGCATCCAGTCCTCATGTATTATCATGGAGGTGCTTTTTTAGATGGTTATGGGAATATCGAAACCCATGATAATATTATTCGAGCTATTGCTGCTAGAACAAATAGTGTAGTAATCGCTGTGGGTTATCGAGTAGCACCGCAATATGTTTTTCCAACTGCAGTCGAAGATAGTTATGAAGCATTGCTGTGGGCTTATCAGCAGGCTGAGAGGTTTAATGGCGATCCAGATCGAATCGCAGTTATAGGGGATAGCGCTGGGGGGAACTTAGCGACAGCTGTTGCCTTAATGTCGCGTGATTTTAATGGTCCTCCGTTAACGGCTCAAGCATTGCTCTATCCGCTAACGACGTTCCAAGACGTACCTCTCCAGTCGCGAATTATTTATGACAGTGGATATTACTTATTGTCTCGTAATGTCATGTATCGAGCGCGAGAGTTATATACACCAATGGAAGACATGTGGCTAAGTCCTTACACTTCTCCTCTTAATGCAGAAAGTCTTGAGGCACTGCCACCGACGTTAATAATAACGGCAGAGTATGATCCTTTACGCGATGAAGGTGAACAGTACGCAGAGAGACTAGCGGAAGCAGGAATACCTGTTACCCACCTTCATTATGAAGGCGTAATGCATGGATTTATTTCATTTTACGAAGTCATGAATTTAGGAGAACATGGCTTACGTGAAACAGTTTCATTTCTTAAGAATGTCTTTTCCGATGAGACAAAATTGGACAGCGGTCTAGAGAAATCCATTGTAAGCAGTCCTCGAGGTAGAGAAGGGATTAGGGAATACCTCGAAGCCTATGCAATCGCCGCTTTTTTGCTCTATAAAGATATAATTGGGTAAGTTATCTTTTTAATAGAAGGCTCTTTTCGTAAACATTGCTCCTGCGGTTACTCGTCGCACAAAAAAACTTGTTGCTTTGTTACTCTTAAATAATCGAAAAAATACCTTAGATGAAGATATCACCCAATAAATTAATTAAGAAAAGAGCAATACTTACTAAATAGTGGTGAATTCTTAGTATTTTGTGTAAAAATCCGGCTTTTGGGATTTTTACGAAAGCAACAAACTTTGCGAAAACAGCCATATAGAAAAAAACACAAGGTAACTTTTCATTTACCTTGTGTTTCTTAAATTAGTCTGTTTTTTGTTTTTTTAAAATAGGCTATTCTTGATTGACTGGCCATAAAGTCACACTGTTGCCGAAAAGATCCTTACATTAAGATGATTTTTTCATGACGGGTGGCGTGGTCAGTTTCATCAACTGTCTCTTTTGAACATATTGCAAGCGGATGAACAAGAAGACCGCTCCTGTTGCAAGTCCTGTAATTAATCCTATCCAGTAGCCAAACGCACCTAATTCAGTAAAGGTAGCTAATGTGTAGCCAAGTGGTAATCCGATGATCCAAAATGAGAGGACTGCTAGTAGGAAGGTTACATTTACATCCTTATAGCCACGCAGAGCTCCTTGAAGCGGGGCGCCAACAGCATCAGACATTTGGAAGAAAATCGCAAAGATTAAAAACTGAGAAATTAACGCTAATACTTCTGGTTCATTTGTATAAAGCATTCCAACTTGCTCGTTGAAGACTAGTAATATAACCGAACATAAAATCCCTAGCAATAAACCAAGACCAATCCCCAAGTAACTGTAGCTTTTAGCATCCTTATAACGTTTTGCACCAACTTCAAAGCCAACCGTAATTGTTAAGGCCATTGAAATACTTAGCGGTAGCATATATAAAAATGAGGCAAAGTTAATTGCTGCTTGATGTGCAGCAATTGTAATTGTATTATACTGGCTCATTAAAAGCGTGACAGCAGCAAAAATGCTGGTTTCGCAGAAAATTGCTAAACCACTTGGTACTCCAATTTTCAGAAGCTCTTTCCAAGAATGCAACGATATTTTTGGCCAATCTCTAAAAATGTTGTATTCAGCAAATGGGGTGATTCGGTGAATAAAATAAATTGAAATTAAAAAGATACACCAGTATGTGATCGAGGACGCAACCCCAGCTCCAATTCCCCCTAGTTGTGGAAAACCAAGCTTACCGAAAATAAGAATATAATTAAAGAAAATATTTATGGGTAAAGATAAGAGCGTAATAATCATGGTGATCCGGGTATGACCCAAAGCATCGATAAAAGAACGTAAAATGGTGTAGCTAAATAACGGGAATATTCCAAATGCTAAGGCAATCAAATAATTTTTTGCAATGTTTCTAACTACATCATCTAAGTTCATGAAGTTCAAGATTGGATTTAAAAAGAGTATTCCGATGACAATTACAATGATTGCTAATACAATAGACAAGTAAATACCTTGAACAACAGTATAAGGAACTGTTTTTTTATTATTGGCACCAATAAGATGAGCAATAATCGGTGTGGCTGCCATCAGGATTCCTGACAGACCTGTAAAAATTGGAACCCATAGACTAGAACCAATTGCAACCCCAGCCAAGTCATTCGAGCTGACGTTTCCACTCATCATTGTGTCAAAGAAATTCATTGAGAACAAAGCAAATTGAGTGACTAAAATGGGAAGTAAAATATATAGGAAATGCTTTGTTTTTTCTTTAAGGGTAAGGGTTTGTTTCATAGGCCCCCTTCTTTCTAATTTAAGTCATATGAACGAGATTATATCAGAAAAATCCAAGTACGGATAGAACTTTATTTACATAGGGGTGAAACAATGAAACTGGGCTACGCATGCTTAAATGTTACGCTTGGCTTGAAAATCGAACGTGTCGTCTAAAAACTGTCGAATTAGAGGGGATGGCGAAAGTTAAGGAATTAACCTTATATAATTTGGAATCTGTGAAAACAATCCTGAAATGGAATAAGGAAAACAATATTAATTTTTTTAGGGTAAGTAGTGATATTGTGCCTTTTGGCAGCCATGAGATTCTAGATTGGGATTGGTGGATGGATGAGGATGTTTTATCCCTAACTAGTGAGATAAAGACTTTTCAACGAAAGCATGGGATGAGGTTAACGGTTCATCCAGGGCAATATACGATTATCAATTCGCCTAATGAAAAGGTTGTCGAAAATGCGTTTCGTGACCTTGAGTATCATTATAAGTTTATCAATCTGATGGGTGGAACGGATATGGTTATTCATGTTGGTGGGGTCTATGGGGATAAGACAGAGGCTAAAAAACGCTATATTGAAAACTATAAAAAATTAAGCCCTGAAATCCGAAGTATATTAATTTTAGAAAATGATGATAAATCGTTTCATGTGAAGGATGTCTTAGAAATAAACGAAGAAATTGGTGTACCTGTTTGTTTCGACATACATCATCATCGTTGTAATCCATATGAAGAAGAGTCCTTAGGGGGATTATTGGACAGAGTCATTAAGACCTGGGAAAACCTCCGTTTACCGAAAATGCATATTAGTTCAGGAAAAAATTCCAAGACAGATGCGTCCCATCACGACTTTATTTTAAGGGAAGATTATGACTCGTTTATTGAGTTGTTAGGTGAGCGAGATGCTGACTTAATGTTTGAAGCAAAGCAAAAAGAATTAGCAGTATTAAGAATTCGAGATGGAGAGCAATAAAAAGTTTCCTATTTTTCCTTGTTTTTTGCTAAAATACTGTTATTACAAGGCTCTTTTCTAAAGGCTCTTTTCTAAAACATTGTTGCTTTCTCAACTAAAATAATTGGAAAAATTCCATAGATGGACATATCACCATCTAAATTGAGTGAGAAAAGAGCACGGCTCACTAAATAAGTAGTGAAACCTTAGTATTTTGGTGTAAAAATCCGGCTTCTGGGATTTTTACGAAAGCAACAAACTTTGCGAAAACAGCCTTTCTAAAACATCGTTGCTTTTTAACCTAAATTAATTGGAAAAATTCTTTAGGATGAAAATATCACCCAATAAATTAAGTAAGAAAAGAGCAATACTCACTAAATAAGTAGTGAAATCTTAGTATGTACTTAAGCAACAAACTTTGCGAAAACAGCCTATTACATAGGAATACGAAAGGAAGTAACAGATGGAGCATTTAGTCAATAAGCAAGTGCAAAACATTCAAATATCTGGAATTCGCCAGTTTTTTAATATGGTAGCAAGCTTTCCGGATGCGATTCAGCTTACGATTGGACAACCTGATTTTCCGACACCAACACATATAAAAGAAGCCGGTATAAAAGCTATTGAGGAAAATAAAACGGGTTATACGAAAAACGCAGGCTTAGACGAGCTTTGTGCAGCTGCTGCTCGTTTTATTGACTCGAAGTATGGACTTCGTTATCAGCCTAAAACGGAAGTCATTACAACAATTGGTGCTAGCCAAGGAATAGATATTGCCTTTCGAACAATTCTAGAAGAAGGTGCTGAGGTGATTTTACCAGGACCTGTATATCCAGCGTACGAACCGATCATTAAAATGTGTGGTGCGATCCCTGTTTATGCGGATACACGAGCTACCGACTTTAAAATAACCGCTGAACAAATAGAAAGCCTTATTACTAGTAAAACAAGATGCGTGATGCTACCGTACCCATCAAATCCAACAGGATGTATTTTAACGGAAACAGAACTTGCCGCTATTGCAAGTGTTCTAAAAGATCGTGATATTTTCGTTCTTTCCGACGAAATATATAGTGAATTGGTGTATGGAGATAAACATTGTTCAATCGCCTCCTTTCCTGGAATGAAGGAAAAAACAATCATCATTAATGGACTATCAAAGTCACACTCAATGACTGGTTGGAGGATCGGCTTTGTCTTTGCTCCAGAAACGATTGCTAAACATATCATTAAGGTCCATCAGTACAATGTTAGCTGTGCGAGTTCCATCTCGCAATGGGCTGCAGTGCAGGCTTTAACAGTAGGTGTTGATGATGCTGACTCGATGCGAGTGGAGTACGAAAAACGTCGTGATTACGTATATGGTCGTTTAGTTGCTATGGGAATCGAGGTAGTCAAACCGAACGGTGCCTTTTATCTATTTCCTTCAATTGAGAAATTTGGTTTGAGTTCGACTGAGTTTGCGACTCGTCTTTTGCAAGAGGGGAAAGTGGCCTGTGTTCCTGGTTCAGCATTTTCGGATTATGGTGAAGGATATCTGCGTTTATCCTATGCGTATAGCATGGATATCCTTGAAGAAGGCTGTAATCGTCTTGAAAGGTTTATTTCGAATTTATAAAATGGGTGCGAATCACTATGTGATTCGCATTTTTTTGTGTTGGATTTGCAGTTGGGGAGGGGATATCAAAAGGATTAGGAAGTGGAGTTTACAGTTTTTTATAGAGTTGTGTTCCAATTTGGGTGTTGGAACAAAATCTATACCATTTTCGAGCCGTTTTGGAGTTTCAAGGAGGGTTGTTGGAACCAAATCTTTCCACTTCCGAGCAGTTTCTAGTTCTAATCAGTTTACAAATTTCGACATATCTATCAAGAGCATGGTGTTTACAGTTATAAAAGATAAATCGCAATTATTACTACTCCTAGTGCATATTAATTGGCGGATATTCCAAAAATAAGCAAAAATGCACTTGAAGGAGCTCCAAATGGACAACAAGGCAATGACACAAAGTGCTCGGTATTATCGGGCCTACATAAGCTCATATAATACAAACATTATCCAGATGAAAAATCCCTGGGTGGCAGTGTGGTGGTCTGCTGCTTTTCCTGGTATGGGCCATTTATTACAAGGGGCATATACGAAGGGGTTTATCCTCTTCTTTTGGGAATTTGTTATAAATGTAAATTCGAAACTAAACCTAGCAATGGTCTATTCATTTACAGGAAAGTTTGAACTAGCGAAAGAGGTTATTAATACACGGTGGATCTTAATTTACATACCAGTTTACATTATCTCGATGTGGGATGGCTATCGTAAAACGATTGATATTAACAAATTGTATATATTGGCTAATTCTGAAAAGGCCGAAATCGTTCCCTTTAACTTAAGTGCGATGGGCTTGAATTTTTTAGATAAACGACAGCCGTGGGTCGCAATGCTTTGGTCGATATTAATGCCAGGGATGGGACACTTATATCTAAAAAGAATACCAACAGGTTTCTTTATTTTACTATGCTGGACGATTTGTATATATTTTTCAAACATTCTTCCTGCAATTCATTTAACATTGTTAGGTGACTTTGCATCAAGTACCGCTATACTTGATGCACAATGGGCTTTATTTATGCCTTCATTATTCGGATTTGCAATTTACGAATCATATTCTTTAACCGTTGAGTACAATAAATTGTTTAAAATCCAACAGTCCGAGTATTTAAAAAAAGAATATCAGTCCCTTGAATTAAACATCTAATAATTCAGTTAAGGTGGTCATTATATGCTAGTGGTTTCTTCTTTTGAACAATCTGCATCGTTAGAATTAGCGATTATTAATTTGGAGCAAAATGGAATAGAAAAAGAGAAAATTTTAGCTGTTCCTTTTGATAAAAGAAGGGAAGAGAGGAAACTTTTTGATACTATTCACCGTTCCGACGGGGTGAGTCTCTTTGACATCTCCGCAGCCCTTGCGACTGTTTTTTTCAGTCCTTGGGGCAAGTTACGGGTTTATTTTGGTATGGGGACCAATTATTTGGGGGTTAATTGGATTTGCATTTGGTGCAATAGTAGGATTTATTATTGATTATTTATATACAAACGAAAAACGAAAGATCGTCAAAAGGTTCCAGCTCAATTTGCAGAAGTAGTATTAATTGTTGAATGTGACAAAACCAAAACTCAAATAGTTGAGGAGATTCTCTGGTCGAATCTTGCTTTAGGAGTGGCTATTGTTAAAAAATAAGTTAGTGGAAGCTAAGGTGCTTACGGCATCTTAGCTTTTTTGTTCTACCTACAATTTAAAAAGCATATTCTTTAATGGTGTAAAAAATGGGTAAAGGGAGGAACGACTACATGCAAAATTTCACACCAAGAAAATGTTATACCCCTTATGTCAGTCCATTTGATCCGTGTCCACCGCAGAAGGTTAAGTCTTATGATACGCCACCTCATTTATATATGGCGTATCAGCCTTATGGGCTTCCGCAGTTTTCACCTCGTGAAGCACTATGTGCCGGAACATTATGGCCAGCTTTGTATAATCCTTATTTTAGTCCGTATAAACCACATGAAAGGCAGGAGGATGAGTAATGCATAAACAACTGCCGAAGGAATTTTATCCGTTAATGGAAGAACTACAAGCTGTCGACTTTGTTCTATTAGAGCTAACTTTATATTTAGATACCCATCCTGACGATCAAGAGGCCATCCAGCAATTCAATCAATTTGCGCAAACTAGGCACCAATTAAGACATCAAGTTGAACAGATTTATGGCCCACTACAACAATACGGCAATAGTTATAGTGGTTACCCTTGGAATTGGAAAGACGGACCATGGCCGTGGCAAATATAGAAAAGGGGGGGATAACATAAATGTGGATTTATGAAAAAAAACTACAATATCCAGTTAAGGTAAGTCAATGTAATCCGATGCTCGCGAAATTTTTAGTGGAGCAGTATGGGGGTGCAGACGGGGAGTTAGCCGCGGCTCTTCGTTACTTAAACCAACGCTATACAATACCTGAGAAGGTCATTGGCTTGTTGACCGATATCGGGACTGAGGAGTTTGCGCATTTAGAAATGATCGCAACTATGATCTATAAGCTAACAAAAGATGCAACTCCTGAACAAATGAAAGCAGCCGGATTAGGCGACCATTACGCCGTTCATGATAAAGCGCTGTTCTATCATAATGCTTCTGGTGTACCATGGACAGCTTCATATATTCAAGCAAAAGGTGACCCAATAGCAGATTTATACGAGGATATAGCAGCTGAAGAGAAAGCAAGAGCAACATACCAATGGTTAATTGACATGTCTGACGACCCTGATATCAATGATAGCTTACGCTTTTTAAGAGAACGAGAGATTGTCCATTCGTTAAGATTTAGAGAAGCAGTTGAAATATTAAAAGAAGAACAAGGGAAGAAACAATTCTTTTAAAAAAGTGGGGAGGGCAGTGTCAGACGCTGCCCCTTATTTATTTTAGAAAAACCAGCCCGCGATTGAATAATAAAGTGGAATACCGATCGTTAAATTTATCGGAAAAGTAATCCCTAAAGCTAAGCCTAAATAAATTGCGGGATCTGCTTCTGGAACTGATGTGCGAAGGGCAGCAGGCGCAGCGATATAAGAAGCACTTGCCGAGAGAACGCCCATTAACGTGGCTCCTCCTAGCGACAGCCCAACGAAAGAACCAACTAAGACCCCTAATGCTCCATAGAAAATCGGAAAAATAATAGCAAAGCCTAGGAGTTTTAAGCCATGACGGCGGACGACCGCTAACCGTTTTCCAGCCATTAAGCCCATATTTAGTAAGAATAAAATGAGTACACTTTGATATAAGTCGAAAAATAAAGGTTGTATGATCGGTAATCCATTTGTTCCTACAGTAAGACCAATTACTAAACTACCAACAAGTAATAAAATGCTTTTGCCAAAAAGACTTTCCTTTAAAACTTTCTTATCAATAAATGAAAAAGGGTTTTGTGCAACAAAACCAACGTTTCTAGCCGACATTTTTGGTACGGGTGTAGAACTGTTTTTTTCGATCATGCCTAGTAATAATAATGCTACTAATATTCCGGGGATTTCCATCACGACGACCAAAGCATTCATGAAACCTTCATAGGAAACATTTACATTGTCTAAAAAGGTAATCGCAGCTCCGTAAGTGACGATACTTACAGATCCGTAGGTTGCCGCTAGACCAACGGAGTTTTTTAAATCTAATTTTAAGAAATGTCGTAATACATATAAAGTAATTATTGGGATAAGTGTTCCTAGAAAAATCGTTCCTAGGATGGGCTTTGAAACTGTAGCAAATGAGTAGTTTGATAACTCAATTCCACCTTTTAAGCCAATAGCAATTAATAAATAAGCACTTAAACCTTCCCCTAATCCCTTTGGTAAATCAAAATCAGAACTAACGATTGCGGCAATAATACCAAGGATGAAAAACATAATAGCTGGTGAAAGTAAGTTTTGCAGGACCATATCGAACATATTAATTTCCTCCTTTTGATATGTTTTGATCAAAATAAAAAAGGCCAACGAAGATGATAAAATCCTCATTGGCCTCTGTTGTACTCACTAAATGTAGTGTTTACTTAAGCAACCTATTATTCTGCTAATTTTTTTCTAATTGATCCTTTAAGATAAAGACGATAATTCGTTCACCGTTTCTTGTACTTATATCGGTATGGAAGCTTTCGACGGTTTCACCAGTTAAGGTATTAATTATTTCTTTGAGATGATGGTTGCCAGCTTCAATTAGGTCAGCGCGAATTTTCTTGATTGAAAGAAGTCCTGTATCGGTCTTTGTTAATTCTTTTTCGGCAGGAGTAAGTATGCCTTTAAGGTGAACGATAATCATATTTCTCAAGATGTCTGTCTTTACTTGTAACGGACCTCTGCCAAGATACTCTTTTTCCCATTGAGTAATTGATTTACTGATTTCCGCCTCTAACTGACCTTTTTTTTGAAAAGGTGTTTCCAAGCTCGATTCCCCCTCTCTAAAAACCACTTATAAAAAATAAAAAAGTATATTCCACACCTGTAGATAGATGAGAATATACCGGTTATTTTCATCAATGCAGCTAGTTTCATAAAATTACCCTTGTATCACTACCACGAGAAGGTGGCATTAATCTAAGTTTAATTTTTAACTAGGGCATGTATTTCATACACGGTTAATATTTGGTTAATTCCGATTATAGCGAGTAGAGGTTTAACTGTCAATGCTTCGTTTTTCATAGAAATGTCCTGTATTTTTAGTTCAAGCGCCAAGTATTCTTGTTGTTACAAAAAGGTACTCTTAAAGAACGTAAAATAGTATATGTAGACAAACTGTTGTGAATAAAATAAAGTATTATATAATTAAGTGTTTGTTTATGGAGGCAGGAATAATGGAACAATTTATAGTTGCCAGTGTATTATCCGCTTTAGCAACAGGTGTAGGTGCGTTACCTGTTTTGTTTTTTCAAAAGGCAACTCATCGTTGGCGCGATGTATTATTAGCTTTTACAGCAGGGGTAATGGTTGCAGCAGCAACGTTTGAGTTAATCCCTGAAGCAATCGAAATGTCAAATATATTCTTGATGTCAGTGGGTGTTTTAGTAGGTGTCTTAGTTTTAACCATGCTAGAGCGTACCATACCGCATATCGATTTGAGTCACAATCAGAAAAGGATTAATTTTGATCAAAAGTCGATGTTAATTATTGCTGCTATAACTTTGCATAACTTACCAGAAGGTTTATCAGTAGGTGTGAGTTATGGGAGTGGGGTTGAGGGGTTAGGTCCAGTAATTGCAATAGCGATCGGCTTGCAAAACGCGCCAGAAGGACTTCTCATCGCTTTGTTTTTAGTGCAGCAGCAAGTGAACAAATGGAAAGCATTTATTCTTGCGACTTTAACTGGTGCTGTTGAAATTGTGACCGCGTTTATTGGTTATTTTTTAACTGCTTATGTGTCTGGCCTAGTCCCATTCGGATTAGCGTTTGCAGCAGGATCAATGCTTTACATCGTGTACAAAGAAATCATTCCAGAAAGTCACGGTGATGGGCATGCGTTAAGTGCGACATACGCATTTGTCTTTGGATTACTAGCGATGATTTTTCTAACGAATATTTTTTAAGCATATAAAACACATGTTCCTTGGTATCGACATGTGTTTTTAGACATTATCGTAAAATACTGGATTGGTGGAAAAATGCATGGAATCTATAACATTTGAAGAAATTCGCGAAGATACATTATATATCGCCCTCGAGTTGGTCAATTCGAATTTAGCATATAATGTATTAGAACATAACAAAGAAACGAGAACCCTTGAAGAGCTCAAGGAAGAATTACTAAATGATCAAACGAAAAGCATGTTTATAAAACTTGATGAAACTTACATCGGACTGATTGATTATCTGATGA
Organism: Anaerobacillus sp. CMMVII; assembly: GCF_025377685.1. NCBI lineage: Bacteria > Bacillati > Bacillota > Bacilli > Caryophanales > Bacillaceae > Anaerobacillus > Anaerobacillus sp. CMMVII. The sequence goes on from NZ_JACEHK010000008.1 coordinate 56,978, forward strand.
AAAATCCAAAAGACAATTTTCCTTGGATCGGCTTATTTCTTATCCATAGTGATTATCAGGGGTATGGTTTTGGGAGCGGCGCCTATTTTCGCTTTGAAAATGAGATTTTAAAACCAGAGACGAAGATTGTTCGGATAGGAATTCTGAAAGAAAATAAAATAGCGAAAGGTTTCTGGGAGTCACAAGGTTATCAATACGATCAAACCATTGTTACTGAACAGGATAAAGTCGTTTTCTGTTATCAAAAAAGCCTTGTGTGAACTTAAAGAAATAGACAAAAGCTGAGAATAAGGTAGCTACTTATTCCCAGCTTTTTATTTGTGATTTAGCTTGATCTAGTGAGATTAGCATTTTTTGCATAGGCGTTGGACAAAGTGAATTGTACTTTTTAACGAGAATATTAATTTCAGCAATTTCTTGATTGAGTTGATCTGTTTCAGATGGGGTTTCTAGTAAAAGGATGATTTTGCCTAAACGATCTCTGACATCTTGTTGAATCGCAATCCATTGTGGGACATAGCCGGCATTTTTTATTGTTCGATCAAGAACATTTCCCTCAAGAACTTCTCTTGATAATGGTTTTCCCATCCCTTTTAACTTCTCATCCCTGTTAATCATATCTCCTAGCCAGTCTCTAGACATGAGTGGTCCTCCTTTCACGATTTCCATGTTTACTCTATTATACTAGATAATGGTATAATATCAACGAAGCTGGGCACTTGTAGCCAATCTCATTAGGGGGAATATGATGAAAAAAGCGAATAGTTATTGTGGTTTATTATTTGGAGTAGGAATTTTTTTGTTAATTATTGGTATTATTAACGTGGTTGCTTTTAATATTAATGAATTTTTCGAAGGTTTTAATAAAATAATGCTATATTTCGTCTTTTCAGTTGGTAGTTTGCTATTATTTTTAAGTTTTGTCATTAGTAAAATTCTTGACAATATCGAGGGAGAGATGACCCAACTAAGGGACCGTGTGTTAGAGCTAGATATAAAGGTTAATGAGCAGAAGAGGAAGTATTAGTTCTTACCTTTGAAAACAAGAAGATAAAAATAGAGGCTGTACCAAAAGTGTCTGACACTTTGTTTTTTGGACAGCCTCATTGCATTATTTTCTCGAAGTAACCTCATAAATTGCAAACTTTAAATAGTCACCTTCATCGGCACCAAGTAATGTGGGGTGATCAATGCCTGCGCCGCTCCAGTGAATTTTCCGTAAGATCTTCTGAGCATCAAAAGCTGCATCCTGAACCATTTGGATAAACATATCAGGATGTACGTGATAAGAACAACTTGCTGTGACAAAATAGCCGCCTTCTTTTACAAGCTTTAAGCCATTAAGGTTTACATCTTTATATCCACTATACGCTTTGTCAACGGTACGTCTTGATTTTGCAAATGCAGGAGGGTCAACGATGACAACGTCCCACTTTTTCTCTTGTTGTACTGACTCACGTAAATAATCAAAGGCATTGGCAACAACAAAATCAATATTTTCAGTAAAACCATTTAACTCGGCATTACGTTTGGCTGTTTCAATGGCATGTTCAGAAATATCGACGGCAGTCACATGTTTAGCTCCATAAGAATAGGCATTAAGCATAAATGAGCCTGTATGCGTAAAGCAGTCTAGTACGGTCGCATCAGGTGTAATTAATGGTTTGATAGCAGCACGATTTTCCCGTTGATCAAAGAAAAACCCTGTTTTTTGTCCACCTTCAATATCAACAACATATTTTACACCATTTTCTTCGATTTCAATTTCAGTAGGAGATTCCCCGTACCAAAATCCTTTTTCTTGTTCTAAGCCTTCTAATTCACGAACATAAACATCATTTCGTAGATAAACGGCTTTAGGATTGAAGACTTCAAGAAGTCCTTTTAAGATCCAATCTTTTCGAACTTCCATTCCGAGTGAAACGATTTGAACAACAAGGACATCCTCGTATTTATCAACAACGAGTCCAGGTAAAAAATCAGCCTCACCATAAACAGCACGACAAGAACGTACTTCAGGGATAAAGCGTTCGCGATGCTGCCACGCCTTGCGAATTTTTTCAATAAAAAATTGCTCGTTAATTTCTTCATCTTGATATGTTAAAAGTCGGACGATCATTTGCGATTGCGGATTGATATAGCCTTTTCCTAATAAGTGATTTTGGTGGTTATAAACTTCTACGATATCACCAGGCTCGTACTCTCCCTTAATTTTTGCTACTTCACTTTGATATACCCAAGGATGACCTTCCTCAAGGCGTTTTTTTCTTTGTCTGTTTAAAATAACTTTTGCCACATGCTCAACTCCGTTTATTAATGTAGAATGTAGAATAAATTAATTAATCACATTTACTTTGAATTCCTATGTATTTTAGTATAACCCTCTCATCATACAGAAATAAGCATTTGTTGGCAATATTGGTAGTGTATAATTTGTCCTTCATTTATGGTAAGATAAATAATTATAAAATAGGAGTGGAAAACTATGATTCATGAGAAGTGGTTGAATACACCAACAATTAAGTCTGTTAAATGTGTACATACAAACGCTAAAAAATATACAGTGAGCTCTGCGTTAACTGTAGGGAAAATGTATGATGTGAAAAATGAAACTGAAGAGTTCATCTTTGTCATCGATAACACAGGAAAAGTTGGCGCTTATTACAAGGATTATTTTGAGCTGTAGGGTGGTGTTTTGCCACCTTTTTTTATAGGAGGACTAAGGAATGAAAACTGCTTTATTAATTGGAGCTACAGGGTTAGTAGGTAAAGAATTATTACATAAGTTATTGGAATGTGATCAATATGAAAAAGTGATTACAGTTACCCGAAGACCAATAGAGGTAGTGAATGATAAGCTAGAGCAACTTGTAATTAATTTTGATGATTTAGATAAGTGTAGAAAACTTTTTGAAGTAGACACTGTATTCTGTACATTGGGTACTACAATGAAAAAGGCAAAAACGAAGCGGAATTTTGTCAAAGTTGATTTTGATTATCCTGTGAATGCTGCCAAATTAGCTTTGGACCGTGGCGCTTCCCAATTTTTTATCGTTACCGCCATGGGTGCTAATCAACATTCGCCGTTTTTTTACAATCAAGTCAAAGGAAATGTTGAAGCTGCCATTGAACAGCTAGGGTTTCCAACCCTCTATATTATTCGCCCTTCCCTGCTAATTGGTCATCGAAATGAGGGACGATTTGGTGAAGATGTTGGGCAGTTTATCACAAAAGCTTTACCTTTTCTATTTAAAGGACCATTGCAAAAATACCAGCCGAACGAAGCGCGTTCTGTAGCGAGTGCAATGCTCAATCTTTCTTTAAAAGAACAAACTGGTACATTTATTGTAGAATCAGAATTAATTGAAGAATACAAATAAAATGCCAAGCCATGAAAATTTCCAATAGTAATTTTAGAAATAGCAGTTTTGCTATTTCTTTTTTTTATGGAAATTTAATGTTGACAATTTATTCAAGAGAAGTTACGATAAAAGTGTATTAACTGTACTATTTTAATTAGTACGGATGATACGCGAGTAAAGGCTGGAGAGGGGTATTTAAGTGATAACAATAAATAATTTAAATCATTCTTTTTTCATTGGTAAGAAAAATGAAGAAAATGAAATGAATGTCTTAAAAAATGTTTCAATGACAATCAAACAAGGTGAGGTTGCTACGATTGTAGGAAGAAGTGGTTCAGGAAAATCAACTTTACTTAATATAATTTCAGGCTTTCTAGCGCCTACATCTGGAAACATAAAAATAAATGATATAGATGTTACGAATTTTAACGAAAAAAAATGGGCAAAGTTTCGCCTCGACCATTTAGGATTTGTCTTTCAAAGTTTTCAATTGATACCTAGTTTAACGACCTTTGAAAATATTGAGCTACCACTAACGCTTAAAGGAATATCACCTAAAGAAAGAAAGCAATTAGTCATTAATATGCTTGAAGAAGTTGGCTTGCAAAACCACGGTAACCATTTTCCGAATGAGTTATCTGGTGGACAGCAACAACGTGTAAGTATCGCCCGTGCCTTAATTACAAATCCTTCAATCATATTGGCTGATGAACCGACTGGTAGTTTAGACTCTGAGACTGAGAGGGATATTCTCCGGTTAATCAAAAAGTTAAACCGTGAGAAGGGCATTACGTTTTTTATTATTACTCATGATGATCATGTAGCATCTATTTCAAGTCGAACTTTCCAACTACATGACGGTGTACTAAGCGAAAACGGAGGCGTTTTATATGAGGCTAAATGATCAAGTAAAATTTATCCGTAGAAATATGAAAAAAAATAAAATGCGTGTGTTTATGACAGTGTTAGCGACGACAATGGGCTGTGCTTTTTTAATCGTACTGGCTTCAGTAGGGTTTGGTGTTCATCAAAGTATTACGAAAGAAATGACCGACTATCAAATCTTAACTGAACTTCGTGTGCATGGAAAAGAAGTTGGCGGTGAATTTTCAGGGATAAAAGAAGACGACATTGAAAAGTTGAAAAAATTAGATCAAGTAAGTGCGGTTGTAAGTAGAGTGCACGTTTATGGGAATTTGAGCGCAGAAGTTGATGGAATATTAACTCAAACGAATACGATATTGACGAATATGGAAGAAGAAATGAAAGCTAATTTTGAACTCTCAGAAGGGCGAGTTCCACAATCGAAAAATGAAATTATCGTAGGCTCCCATTTTGCAAAAGGGTTGTTAACCGAAGAGCAAATCAAGCAACAACAACTTTTTTATGAAAAGGGTGAAGGTGAACTCCCTTCAGGCTACACTGGAGATCTTCTTGGGAAAGAACTAACATTTACGATGACGAAAGAGGTAGAAGGGAATTTCACAACTGAACAGCTTCAATTTACGATTGTAGGGATCTCCAAACTTCCATCAAGGGACTGGATGGAGGATAGAGCCTTGTATATAAGCAATGAATATAATCAAGAAATCCTTACGAATACTACTGTAATGGAGGAAGAGTTAGAGCATAGAAAACGCCATCCATTTGATGAAGTAAAGGTGTATGCTGCGAGTTTGAATGAAATTGAAGATTTGAGTAAATCGTTAAAGGATGACGGTTATCACGTTTACTCAATCTCTGATGAGTTAAAGGGGATTAATTTATTTTTTACTGCACTAAAGGCAGGACTAATTTTTGTAGGTACAATTACGGTAATCATCGCCTCGATAGGTATATTTAATACAATGACGATGGCAGTTACCGAACGTACACAAGACATTGGAATTATGAAAGCGATTGGAGGATGTCCTTCGTTTATTCGTAAAATGTTCTTATTGGAATGTGCGTTTATTGGGATCCTCGGTTCGATTATAGGTGTAATTATCTCTTATGTAATCAGTTGGGCTGCAAATTTCATAATTCCTCTTATACTAGAAGCTGTTACTGACAGCGGCCCGATTGATTTTACGTTTTCAGCTATTCCGCCTAGTCTTGTGTTAATAGCCGCCTCTATTAGTATTGGCGTAGCCATACTATCTGGGTTACGCCCTGCAGTTAAGGCAACGAATATCAATGTATTATCAGCATTGAGAAGAGAAGTATAGAGATATGAAATTTAGTAGGAAGGCTATAATTACTAGCATTGTGATTGTAAGTTTGATCCTTATCTTCGGATTGTTTAAGGAGGACTTGTGGGAAGTAAACGAGGCTTTGTTAAAGAAAGAAGTTCTTTCTATTGATGAAAACATTAAACATATAAATTTACAAGAGGTTACACCATTTGAGTGGGATGTTATGTATTCCTTTGCCCCATATACGTCGAAGGATCAGATATATGATGTTGTAGGATATAAATGGGATAAAATTACGGAAACAGTTAGTGAAGGAATGAACCAAATTGTTTTTTTGAAAGATGGAAAGGTAGTTTGTTATCTTTATGGGTATCCAGAAAATAACGGATACGGTATCTATTTTTTAGGGGAAAATTTTAAGGGTGTTGCATCGAAGTTAAGTGTAAAAGAGGATTTGGATTTTCAAGTAACTCGAAGTAATGGTGTCATCTATCTGCAGGCAAATAAATAACTTTAGATGGTAGACACTTGTGAGTTCCCCTACCTTTTTACATTCAATTAATAAATGAGCCTAGAGACAATTCTCTAGGCTCATTTATTGTTTAAGGTGAACAATTTATAAAAGTTAATACGATTTTGTAGTAACAAAAGATACATTAGATAGGATTTTTATCCTCTAAAAGAGAATTTATTATTGAAGCAATGCGGCTTTAATGAAACGGTTTTCATCTTCAACGAGTCCGCAGCTAGCACATTGTACCCTTTTATCAGGGCCAGTATATCGTAAGTGGTAAGGTTCAAGATTATCAATTGGATTGTAACTCCCAGTGTTCGCATCCATTTTCACAGCAGTAACAACTTGATCAATGATGTTAAACCTGCTTCTAGCTTTACAAGAAGGACAACGATAAGCAGTCATAATGGTAACTCCTTTCAATAAGTTGTTATATTTAGTATAACTAACAATATTTACATTATGCGGTGGAATGTTTGTACGGTAGACGTTTTAGAGTTGAAAATGATTGAGGAGGAAAATGCTATGCCATATGTAAACATTAAAGTAACGCGGGAAAATGGGAAGGGGATTACCATTGAAGAAAAAAAACAACTCATTCTTGGGGCAACAAAACTGCTTCAAGACGTATTAGGGAAAAATCCAGCAACAACAATCGTCATCATTGATGAAATTGAAACAGATAATTGGGGTATCGCCGGACAAACCGTAACAGAAAGAAGAAAAGAAGGCAATTGATCCTTAAAATTGGACAAAAACATTCGAAAATTAGTAAAGTAGTTTAAGGAAATGACCTATTTACTAAATGTTTTTTAATTTGGAACTTATAGAGGATCATAGAAGGGAAGCTGTTGAAGAGATGAAAAAAGCACTAATTTTAGGTGGAACAATGTTTTTTGGAAAAAAGCTAGTTAAAAACTTACTAGCAGCTGGAGTAGACGTCACAATTGCAACTCGTGGGAGAACGGATGACGGATTTGGAGAACAAGTAAATAGAGTTACGATTGATCGTGGTGACCGTAGTTCTTTAGAGCAATTGGCCACACAAAACTGGGACGTTGTCTATGACCAGAGCTGTTATTCTCCACAAGAAGCATTAGATATTAGTGAGGTATTGGCTAATAAAGTTGGCCGTCTTGTTTTTACCTCGACAGCAGCAGTGTATGAAGGTGGAAAAGGTTTAACGGAAGACCAATTCGACCCTTATCACTTTGAAATAGGGGAACTTAAAACGAGAGAGCATTATAAGGGAGTTTTAGGTTATCAACTTGCAAAACGACAAGCAGAGGCAGTGTATTTTCAAAAAGCAAATTTCCCTGTCGCTGCTGTTCGTCTACCATTTGTCGTTGGCGAAGATGATTATTCTGAACGATTAAAATTTTACGTCGAGAAAGTGAAAAATGCAGAAGAAATGTATATTCCTGAACTGAATAATGTGTTAGATTTCATCACCTCTGACGAAGCCGGCCAATTTTTACATTGGCTTGGTAATAGTGATTTTGCTGGACCAATTAATGGCGGCGCTAAAGATGAGATTACCTTTAAAGAATTTATTGAAATGATTGAAGAAATCATCGGCAAAAAAGCAGTCCTTACGAAAAATATAGAAGCCGCTACTCCTTACGTATTATTTACAGCATTTGCGTTAAGTGTTGAAAAAGCTGAAGAACTAGGCTACCATTTTCCTGAAGTTAGAGAATTTTTACCAAAGTTAATTAGCTACTACTCGTAAGAAGGAGCTGGCTTTCCAGGATATTTGGAAGCCAGCTCTTTCTTTTCTTAACTTTCCAATGCAAAAATAGTATAAATAGTTTACAATAGGTAAGGTTGATTGATAGAGATTACGGAAGGGAAGAGTTGAAGCAAATGACGAAACATTCAGTCGAATTGTTAGCACCAGTAGGTAACTGGGAGTGCCTTCGTGCTGCAGTAGCAAACGGGGCAGATGCAATTTTTTTCGGCGTCGATAAATTTAATGCGCGTGTACGTGCGAAAAACTTTCAAATGGATGAATTACCAACAATCATGGCCTATTTGCATAAATACAATGTAAAAGGCTACGTGACTTTTAATATATTAGTTTTCGAACAAGAATTAGAAGAGGCGCGTATCTTAGTTAATGCTTGTATTGATGCAGGTGTTGATGCCTTAATTGTTCAGGATATGGGATTAGTTGAAATGATCCGTGAAATTTCTCCTGACTTTCCAATTCATGGTTCTACACAAATGACGGTGACTTCTACAGAGGCAGTTGAATTTTTAAAGCCGTTTGATATTGAAGTAGTCGTTTTAGGGCGGGAAAACAACCTAAAGCAAATCAAAACAATTTCCGATAAAACAAAGGTACCTCTCGAAGTATTTGTTCACGGGGCACTTTGTGTATCTTACTCAGGACAATGCCTAACATCAGAAATGTGGGGTGGCCGTTCTGCCAACCGTGGAGAATGTGCACAAGCATGTCGTCTTCCCTATGATTTAATTGTTGATGGTGAAAGAAAAGAAATGGGGAACATTGCTTACGTATTATCACCAAAGGATCTAGCAGCGATTGAGCTAGTTCCTGAATTGATAGAGGCTGGAGTATCTTCGCTAAAAATTGAAGGCCGCATGAAGTCTCCTGAATATGTAGCAAACGTAGTAAGTAAGTACCGTAAAGCTGTTGATGAATATATATCTGGAAGAGACTATACACCTTCAAAAGAAGATTTACGAGAGCTTGAGCAAAGCTTTAGTCGTGGTTTTACGTACGGATTTTTAAAAGGAACAAATCATAAAACGTTATTGGACGGAACATTTCCAAAAAGCCGAGGTGTTTTATTAGGAACTGTTAAAAAGATTTTAAAAGATGCAGTCGTATGTGACATTCAAGCTCCGCTAAAAAGAGGAGATGGAATTGTTTTTGATGCAGGACGACCGGATCTAAAAGAAGAAGGCGGACGTATATATGATCTTCGTAAACAAGGTCGTAAGCTTGAAGGTGAAGTACAGGAAGGCGTAATTGAAATTGTCCCTGGACGTCATGATGTCAATTTAACGAAAGTTCATGTCGGTGATAAAATTTGGAAGACGAGTGATCAAGAATTAGAAAGACGCCTCCAGAAGACATTTGAAACAGAATTAGCATTTCGCGCCTTTCCTATCAAGGTGAGAGCAACAGGAAAAGCTGGTCAACCTTTAGTTACTCAATGGATCGATGAAGAAGCTGGTATTTCTGTAGCTGTTCAATCGAGCATAAACTTAGAAGAAGCTCAAAAACGTCCATTAACTAAAGACTTTTTATTAGAGCAATTTGGTCGACTTGGTGGAACCATCTATGAGTTAGCTGACCTTCAGTTGCAGGTTAGTGGCGATGTCATCGTACCTATGAAAGAATTGAATAAAATGCGACGTGATGCAGTAGAAATGCTTATAAGTAAAAGACTAGAACCAAGAAAATACACAAAGAACGAAAATGTCTCAGTTGCAAAGAAAAGAGTAGCAAAAGGCAAAGTTGGAACGCAACTAATTTCTTTATGCCGTTCGTTAGAGCAAATTGAAGCATCTTGTAAAACAGATGTAGACTATATTTATGCTGATTTTGAATTTACAAAAGATTATCCTCAAGCTGTAAAAGTGGCTCGTCACTATGGTAAACCGATTGCACTAGCAACACCGAGGGTGCATATGCCAGGTGAACAAGGAATTCTAAATCAAATCTTACGGGCTGAACCAGATGCAATTTTAGTAAGGAACCTTGGATCTGTACAATATTATCTTGAACAGAACATAGATTTACCATTAATCGGTGATTTCTCGCTTAATGTTGCGAACCATAAAGCTGCGGAAATGTTCTTAGAAAGAGGGTTAGAAAGAATTACTCCTTCTTACGATTTAAACATTCAGCAAATGGTTGACTTGCTAGGGGAAGGACCTGCGCATGAAATGGAAGTTGTAATTCATCAGCACTTACCGATGTACCACACAGAGCATTGTGTATATTGTACGTTTTTAAGTGAAGGTACTGACTATACAAATTGTGGAAGACCTTGTGAAGAACATCGAATTTCTTTAGAAGATCGTGTAGGCTTCTCGCATCCTGTTCGAGTAGATGTTGGTTGTCGAAATACAGTCTTTAATGCAATTGAACAATCGGGAGCAGAATATCTTTCTCATTTTCAAGATCTAGGCGTAGGACATTATCGTGTTGAATTCTTAGAGGAAGACGCTAAAAAAGTAACAGAAGTTCTTTCTTTATACCGAGAAGCTCTTCAAGGGAAACGTACTGGGACTAGTGTTTGGAAAAGCTTGAAAGCAACCAATCAATTAGGGGTAACAAGAGGTCAGTTGGTTAAATAAACTAGGGAGAGCCGAATTGGCTCTCTTTTTCTTGATCTAAGAATGTAAATTCTGGGGAAACACCTTTAATTAAACGGATGCCCAACACCATTTGGTCTTGGTTACATAAGCTAATATTGACTTGTACGTTATTAAATAGAAGGGAAGTTGCTATATGATGGAAAACGGAGAGAACCACCAAAAACTAATGGAGTTAGTAGTTGATAAGGTGTTACAAAAACATGGGGTCAAGAATCAAAAGCCTCGACTTGATCAGAATGATAAAAAGAGAATTGCAGAAGTTGTAGAAAATATAAAAGCTGATGTAGAGAAATTTTTAGAAAATGCAAATAATACAAAAACTGAAAAAGATTTTTCAGGAAATAACTTTTCTGAAAACACCGTGCAACCAGTTATAGAAAATGTTGTAAAGAAAACTCCTTCGTTTTCGAGTAATAACGATGTAAAAGCAGTGAAAACATTTTTTAATAGAACTAAGAAATAAGACCTCATTTTTGAGGTCTTATTTTTTTAGGGCTAACATAAATGTGCGTTTAACTTAGGATATTTGTCCATTCGTAGAACAACTACCTAACATATAGTAATAATGTAAAAATAAAAGGAGGTATTCTTCATGAACCAAGAAGTTTTTCGTTCAAAGGGAAAAAAATCAAATTGGTCTGCATTAGATTGCAAACCTCACCCGTTATGTCCACCGAAACAAGAAGATGAGACTCAAGCTGCGGATCAAGTAAATAAAACATTACAATTATCAGAAGAGTATATTATCATCAAAGATTCCTGTGATGTTACAGTAAGTACAACAGATACAAAAGCTGCTGTTTCGTTACAAGCTTCTTTACAGGCGGTCATTGCGATCATCATCTCAATCTCGATTGCAGATAGCTCAAAAGCTGAAAAAATTACTCAGGAGTTGCTACAATCTTCAAAGATTAAACAAGTAACGTACCAAAAAACAATCATTGAAAATTCTAAAGATGTTGATGTAACAACAACTGATACTCAAGTTGCTGTTAACATTCAAATCTTGCTTCAATTATTGGTAGCGTTAATTGCTAGACTAGATATCCTTTAAGTAAAACGGGTGTCTTTTCAAGGCTGACTTTGGGTCGGCCTTTTTTTGCGTGAAAGCTTCGGCTTGGAAAACATGTTCTCCTTGAGAAAATAAGCTATAATATTTTTATAAAGGATGTTTTGGCATAGGTTGTTGTTTTTCAATATGTAGACAGGGCATTGCATCAAGTTTGGCTGGCATCTTTTCTAACTTATGCGGGTAAGTAAGGCAAGTGACCTGATGTAACTCATAAAGTTTGAAAATAGCAACAAAGTTTACGAAAAGAGCCTTTATACAATGAAACGCTGGAGGGGAAAATGAGGGACCATAAAGATGATGATTTAGATGAATTAGAGGATCCTAATTGGGAGCCTTCGCCTGAAGACTTTTTATTTGAAGAAATTGATGAAGAAGAACAGAAGCAGAAAGACGATAACCGTAAAAAATGGGTAAAAGGCATCTCAATTGTCGTTGCCGCAATGTTAGTTTTTCAAATTGCAGGTGTATTTTTTAGTACGTTTAGCATCGATGCGATTCGCTTTTTACAGACATCTTATCGACTTTCGCAATTAGAGGAGGTTAAAGAATATAAACAGGCTGTTGTCACTGTTCAAGGTGAACGTTCAAGGGGAACGGGGTTTTCAATCTCCGATGATGGCTTAATTGTCACCAATCACCATGTTATTGAAGGACAGAACAAGATTATGGTCGGTTTCCATCAAGGGGAACTGTTTGAGGGAGAGGTAATTAGCAGTTATCCGGAAATCGATATTGCCTTTTTACGTGTATCAGGAAAAGACCTTCCTTATCTACCGCTAAGTGAAAACGCTGGTTTGAAAAACGAAAATATCTATGTCATTGGAAATCCATTATCATGGACTCAAATTGCTAATGAGGGTGAGATATTAGAGAATGAGGATCTAACCATTATTTCTGCGCCAATCTATCGCGGGAATAGCGGTAGCCCTGTTATCAACATGGAGGGTGAGGTTGTTGCTGTGGTTTTTGCCAAACGACGAACAACTGCATACGGAGGAAAGTCCGTGGGATTAGCAGTGCCGATTGAAATCGTTTTACGCCATATGCCAAACGGAGATTACTCTCGCTGAGTAATTTCCGTTTTTTTAACCTTTATATCCTTTAATGAAGTTCATAATTTATTATTTTCGCTACTAAGCTCGATTAAGGTAATGATGAAATTCACCCACTTACATCAAATTGTGTTTCTAACCACTCTAAAAGTTGATCCTCACTCTCAAAAACAATTGGATCAAAGTTGTAATTGGTATCGACTGCTTTGAGCTTGTTATTTTCAATAGTAAAATCCCAACCAACTTCTTTGGCATCTTGCGTGAGGATAACTATTTGCATTACTTGTTCAAGATTCATACCTAATGCCCCCATATCGTTTTACTTTGTATTAGTATGCACCTTCATATGAAATTTTTATCAATTTATATGTGCTATTTAGTGTTCGATTAACATATTTCATTACTAGCGGGACTTATAAATAGGGGTGTATTTATGAAGAAAAAAAATACATTGAGAGTTGCTTTAAACGGGAGTAAAGTTCTTAATCAAAATGTAACAACCTTATCAGATGGTCGAAGTGTGAGTATTCAACTATGGAGGGAAGCAGGAAGTACGTACGTTACGTATTTTTTTTCAATGGAGGGGTTGGAAGAAAAATCAAAGGAAGAACTCTATTTGTATTTAGCTAATCAGGGAATAAATCTTGAAATACCTTTTTCAAAAGGGAGAGTAACTGTTCAAAAATTCCTGAATGAAAGTAAAGAGCAGTGCTGGGGAATGACAATTGCTGGAGGTCGAAATGAATGATAAAAAGAAGTAACCCCCTTAAGTGTTCACTTAAGGGGGTTATCACGCTAGGCGACTCAACCATGCCATCCATCATATTATTATTTTAGAAAACACAACCCATTTATTATTAAATTGTTAGACTAATAAGCAATTTAATCAATATGATGTTGTTGTTTCCTTTTGTTAGGGTATTACATTTTCGCTGTTCAGTATGGAAGCATTCCGCAAGCTTTTAACTATTTCCTTTCAATTAGTTTCTAGCTTATCGATGTGCTACAGGAGTGAGAGCAGAACAATTAAATTTCCAGGGTTTAATTGTTAACTTTGCACTTCTACATGTTAAACTAGGTTAGCTAACTAGATCAGTAAAGTTTCCTTAAAAGTGTTTCTCGGTAATTGCAAGGAAACTTTGTTTCTTCTTGCTCATAGCGTGCGCACTTTTTAAAGCAACTTTTGGATGCTTATTACTTACTTAGCGTACGATAAATCTTTTTAAAACAGGTAAGCGGTTTCAAGGAAACCAACGCGTGGAATGATTGAGTCACCTAGGGTGATAACTTATTTATATTGTTCTCCTTTCTTGACTTTAGTATAACACGGTTTTTACAAATAATGTATGAAGAATTTGTGAAAAAATGGTAATAAAATCCAAGCTGAAAAGTATGGGTTTTATTACCATTTTGTTGTTAGACTAGCTTAGTTGTCCAAGATTCACAGTTCCAAATATCATTAACTACGTCTTGGTAAAATTCCGGTTCGTGACTAATAAGCAAAATACTACCTTTGTAGTCTTTTAATGCTGCTTTTAATTCAGCTTTTGCATCTACATCTAAATGGTTTGTTGGTTCATCGAGAACAAGGATATTTGTTTCTCGATTGATTAGTTTGCAGAGACGAACTTTGGCTTTTTCCCCACCACTAAGGACAACTATTTTACTTTCAATATGCTTCGTTGTTAATCCGCATTTAGCTAGAGCGGAGCGCACCTCGTACTGGGTAAGGGAAGGGAACTCATTCCAAACCTCATCAATACAAGTATTGTTGTTGCTAGTTTTTACTTCCTGCTCAAAGTAGCCAATATGTTGGTATTCACCAAGTTCTACACTACCACTTAGTGGTTTGATTTCTCCCATAATGCTACGTAGCAATGTCGTTTTACCAATACCATTAGCGCCTACTAACGCAATTTTTTGACCTCGTTCCATCCGAAGGTTTAGAGGCTTAGATAGTGGACTATCATAACCAATCACTAGGTCTTTTGTTTCGAAGATAAGTTTACTAGTTGTTCGTGCCGGTTTGAAACGGAACTCTGGTTTTGGTTTTTCCTTGGATAATTCAATAACATCCATTTTATCTAATTTCTTTTGGCGTGACATCGCCATGTTTCTAGTTGAAACACGAGCTTTGTTACGGGCAACAAAATCTTTAAGTTCAGAGATCTCTTGTTGTTGACGTTTGTAAGCTGACTCGAGCTGTGATTTTTTCATTTCATAGACACTCATAAAGTGGTCATAATCTCCGACATAACGGTTCAATTCTTGGTTTTCCATATGATAAATTAGGTTTATTACGCTGTTAAGAAATGGAATGTCATGTGAAATTAGAATAAATGCATTTTCATAATCTAATAGGTAGCGTTTCAACCATGAAATATGCTGCTCATCTAAATAGTTCGTTGGCTCGTCCAATAGTAAAATATCGGGCTTTTCTAAAAGTAACTTCGCCAGTAATACCTTCGTTCTTTGACCACCACTAAGATCTTGAACGTCTTTTTCAAGACCAATGTCGTCTAAACCTAGACCACGGGCAATTTCTTCAATTTTTGCATCAATAACATAGAAGTCATTGTTTGTAAGCATGTCTTGAATCGTACCCATATCATCTAATAGTTTCTCTAACTCCTCAGGAGTCGCCTCAGCCATTTTGTCGCAAATTTCATTCATTTGTGCTTCGAGATCAAATAAATACTTAAATGCAGTTTTTAGGACGTCACGCATTGTCATGCCACGCTCTAATACCGTGTGCTGATCAAGGTAACCAACACGAACGTTCTTTGACCACTCAACTTTACCTTCGTCAGGCTGCAACTTCCCAGTAATAATGTTCATAAAGGTTGATTTACCTTCACCGTTTGCACCGATTAATCCAATGTGTTCACCTTTTAAAAGACGGAAGGAGACATCATTAAAAATAGCACGATCACCAAAGCCATGACTTAAATCTTTCACTGTTAAAATACTCATGATCTACACCCTTTATAGTAGGGGATTGCCCCCAGTAAATTTTTTCGCATACTTTATAGATTATAAACGAGAATGGCTTAAGTTTCAAAAGGATAATTTGTAAGTTCACGTGTTTATAGGGAAAAAAGGCAAGTATCTAAGAAAAAGATAGAGAAGCAATTTGTTGTTTTCTATCGAGAATATAGGTAATTGGTATCCTTTAGCTTTAGAGAAAGTTTACAAAAATAGACAATAAAATTAAAGCAGTATTCAGGCAGCATTCGAAGAGATTCTAAGAAACACTGTTAAGCATGTTTTTTTAGGTCTTTTTTTGTTTGTAAACGTCTTTAACATAACACTTTTTTTATGGAAAATTAATGTAAACTTTTGTCCGAAAAATAGTTCAATTTATAGAACAAAATCACTATTAACATTATGTTTCGTTTCCCTTAATATTTAATTGTGGATAATCTTCTGAATATTCCATAAATTAATTTTTGAGGAGGAGTTATATGAAAAAGATTAGTAAAAAAGTTTTAGCGTTATCATTAACAGGTTTGATTGCTTTTGGTGCTATGGGTTTGCCAGTTGGAGCTGTTGGGAACGGCCCGAACTACAACGGAAATGAGTCAATTCAAACATCTATCCTCGTTACATATGATCAGATGGTTGATTTTCTTAAAAAACAAGAGGCTAAACAAAAAGCTTTAGAGCTTGAGGTGATTGGTCAATCGGTTAAAGGAAGAGATCTATACCTTGCGAAATATATATCAAATGAAGATAATCCAACGATTGCGTTTTTAACACAGCAGCATGGAAATGAGCAACTGGCAACAGAAGGGGCTCTAGAGTTTCTTAAGCATTTGGGGACAAACAAAATGAAAGGTGTCTTAGACAATGTCAATATTCTCATCATTCCAATGCTTAATCCAGATGGTGCGATGGGTGATGTAAACTTCTCCACTGATAGATATATAGCAGATGGTGGTCGACACCTTACTCGTACAAATGCATATAATTATGACTTAAATCGTGAGCATGATAAAGCATTTGAAGATATGCAACCGGAAGCACGTGCATTACATGAAAATGTACTAGATAAATACGATATTGATTACTTGATTGATTTGCATCACCAAGGAACTCAAAGTGCAATCGATGGTAAGTATGTTTCAGGGTCAATTTTATATCCGACCAACAGTAAGGTAAGTTCAGATGTTTTAGAAAAGTCTAAAAAGTTAGGTGCTGTCGTTTATCATGCAATTGAAGCAAAAGGTTGGGGACTCCTTGGCAAGTACAATGGAGGTAATACTGAAAATATCGGCAGAAACGGAATTTCAACACGTTATGGCGTTGCGACCCTTTTATTTGAAATGCGAGGGATGTCTGACCACACCAGTTCATCATCTGTCCTTGGGCAAAAAAGTAACGGATATCTCATTCAACAGTCAATTTTAACACTTGAATCTACTGTTAGAGCCATTTCTGACGGGTCGATTGCAACAGCTGACACTAGTTTTTGGGATACGCTTCCATTTCAAAGAAATATAAATTCGTGGGAAGAAGCAGATGAGGAAGGTAATGAGTAATTTGTAAAGAAAAGGCTGTCTCTTGTATTAGAGACAGCCTTTTAAAAGTACTTATTTTTTCACAGTTTCTAAATATTCATCATAGGTCATTTGCTTATCAACTAAACCATTTGGCGTAAAGTCCATAATTCGGTTAGCAATTGTTTGGATGAACTGATGGTCATGTGAAGAAAAGATCATTGAGCCTTTAAATGCTGTTAAACCGTTATTAACTGCTGTAATTGACTCTAAGTCAAGATGGTTCGTTGGCTCATCTAAAACTAACACGTTCGCACCACTTAACATCATTTTCGAAAGCATACAACGAACTTTCTCTCCTCCTGATAGGACACTTGCTTTTTTCAGTACTTCTTCACCAGAGAAAAGCATTCTTCCTAAGAAGCCACGTAAAAAGCTTTCGCTATCATCTTGAGGGGAGAACTGACGTAACCAATCAACTAGATTTAGGTCACAGCCTTCGAAGTATTTGGAGTTATCTTTCGGGAAGTAAGCTTGAGAAGTCGTTACACCCCATTTGAATGAACCACTATCAGCTTCCATTTCACCCATGAGAATTTTGAATAGAGTTGTTTTCGCAAGTTCATTTGGACCAACGAGGGCAATCTTGTCGCCTTTGTTCATGATAAAAGAAACATTGTCTAATACTTTTTCGCCATCAATTGTTTTCGTTAAGCCGTCGACGCGAAGCAGGTCATTCCCAATTTCACGGTCAGGTGTAAAACCAACAAATGGGTAGCGACGTGAAGATGGACGGATGTCATCTAAAGAAATTTTGTCTAGTAATTTCTTACGAGACGTTGCTTGCTTTGATTTTGATGCATTAGCACTAAAGCGAGCAATAAAGTTTTGAAGTTCTTTAATTTTTTCTTCTTTTTTCTTGTTCGTATCCGAAGCCATTCTGCTCGCTAACTGACTTGATTCATACCAGAAGTCATAGTTCCCAACATAGATTTGAATTTTACTGAAGTCTAGGTCCGCGATATGCGTACAAACCTTGTTTAAGAAGTGACGGTCATGGGATACAACAATAACCGTATTTTCAAAGTTGATTAGAAATTCTTCCAACCACTGAATCGCTTTAATGTCCAAATGGTTCGTCGGCTCATCTAGTAAAAGAACATCAGGCTTACCAAAAAGTGCTTGGGCAAGTAACACTTTTACTTTTTCTCCACCAGATAAATCAGCCATTTTTTTATTGTGTAAGTCTTCACCAATCCCAAGACCTTTTAAAAGGATGGCAGCCTCAGATTCAGCTTCCCAACCGTTCATTTCAGCAAATTCGCCTTCAAGCTCAGCAGCCTTCATGCCGTCTTCATCAGTAAAGTCCGCTTTCATATAAATGGCATCTTTTTCTTGCATGACTTCGTAAAGACGAGCATGTCCCATAATAACTACCGTCATTACATCGACATCTTCGAACTCATAGTGGTTCTGCTTTAATACTGCAAGACGCTCACCAGGGCGCATATGAACATCGCCTGTTTGTGATTCGATTTCACCTGATAAAATTTTTAAAAACGTTGATTTACCCGCACCATTGGCACCGATTAATCCGTAGCAATTTCCAGGTGTAAACTTAATATTTACATCTTCGAATAATTTTCTATCTCCATAACGTAAGCTAACATTTGAAACAGTAATCATGTATTATTATTCCTCCATCAGTCAATATCCTTAAAATTATACCAGATAAATAGACAGAGGACAAAAAAGTTTACAAAAATCGCGTTTCATTGCTATAGTGGAGATATATTTAGAATTGCGAAATAATATAGGTGGTGTTTAGTTTGAGTGAATATTTAATTGTCTTAAACAAAGATGAAGATACGATTTCGTTTGTGAATTTAGCGACGAATAAGGTTGAAAAAACAATTGAAACTGATTTTAATCCCCATGAAGTGGTAGTAACACCTGACGGAAAAAAGACGTATGTTACGTGCTCCCTTGGCAATAAAATAAACATTATTAATAATGAAAGTTTTGAAATCGAAAAACGTCTTGAACATCCTGATTTTAATTTTCCGCATGGGTTAGGAGTAACGCCTGACGGGCAAAAAGTATATATGGCCTCAACATACAGCGAAAAAATATTTATCATCAATACTCAAACAGATGAAATTGAAAAAGTATTTCCTACATATCAAAAGCTCTCACACATGATTTCGTTTTCACCAGATGGAAAAACGGTTTACGTTCCAAACATCGGTAGTCATAATGTGACTGTTGTAGACGTAGAAAAAGAGGAGATCGTTAATCATTTTCCAGTGGGACATGGTCCAGAAGGGGCAGCTGTACACCCGAATGGAAAATATTTATACGTGGCAAATCAAGAAGACAATACGTTGTTTGTCATTAATGTCGAAACCCTAGAAGTTGAGCATAAGCGTAGAATTGGATCTGTTCCGATCCGAATTGTATTTTCACCAGACGGCAAATATGCGTTAATACCAAATCGAGAAAGTGGGGACCTTTCTATTATCGAAACAGAACATGAATTAAAAGGGAAGGTAAGACCTTGGGAAGTGAAGCGCATTCGTGTAGGTGTATGGCCAGGTGGTACGGTCTTTAACGAAACGGGCGCATATGCGTATGTCGCAAATAATAAAACAAATGATATTTCAGTGATAAATATGACGACATTGAAAGAAGAAGGAACCATTGAAGTTGGTGTGCATCCAGACGGAATTGCTTATTTGAAAAAGTAATGGCTTGTAAACTCCAACCAGAATATAAATGAATAAAAAAGATCACTAAGAGAGAAGCTTTTCTCTTTGGTGATCTTTTTTACTTTTCAAATCAACTTAATCCTCCTCATTAAATCTAATTACTTCTCCCCCTGGCATGAGCATTTGTCGCTTTAACTGCTGCGCCTATGAGTTCAGAGAATTTTCCATCTTCTAATACCTTCAAACCTGCAGCTGTCGAACCGCCGGGTGTTGTCACTTGCTTTCTTAACTCACTCGGAGAATAACCAGCCTCTAGCATCTTAGCAGATCCAGCAACCATCATTGTTACGAGCTTACGAGCTTGCTCGTTGCTAACACCATACTGAACTGCAGCCTGCTCTAGTGCCTCGCAAAATAAATAGACAAAGGCAGGAGCACTTCCAGTAATCGCAGTTAAATCATGCACTTGTTCTTCTGAAAGTTCTTCGTACTCACCAATTGCTGCTAAAATCATCGAAATGAATTCACGGTGTTGGCTGTTTACAAATTTTCCACACACATACGTCGATATCGAGGCTTGAAGCTGTGCAGCTGTATTTGGCATGATCCAACACACAGGTGTTCCTTTAGGGAGCTGAGCTTCCATGAAGGTTGTGTCAATGCCAGCCGCAACGGTAATCACAAGTTGTCCACTTAAAAGAGGGGAAAGGTCTTGAAATAACCTTTCGTGGACACTTGGTGGAGCAGCTGAAATGACGACATCTGCTTGGCCTACCGCATTGCGCCAATTATCAGTTGTGTTAACTCCATATTTTTCCGCTAGTTTCAATCGTCGCTCGGAATCAGCATTATTTGAAACTGTAATAACTACTTTTGTATCGGTTTGTGCTGCTAATCCAGAAATAATCGCTTCTGCCACTCTTCCAGCACCAATCATTAAAATATGCATCGATCCACGTCCTTCCATCATCTACAATAGCAAAATGGAGCAGTGAATGAAAGGATAGTGGTCCTACGTGACTATATCTATCGCAGAGCTTGTAGCGATCATTTTGTTTAAATCGCGACAATATCTTCGAGATAGATCGAAGGAACTAGGAACATGAAGCGGCTTGAAATAGGGACGGAAATCTGTTCTTTCTTCAAACCAATCGTGAGTATCTGTATAAGAATGGCTAACGTCTGCCCATGCCTTCTCTAGACTAGGGCTATAGACAGTGGGCTTGGTTGGCTTGCATGAAAGACTTGCTGATTGTAATGGTTGACTTTTTTTGTTCGTAAACATTTCTGGCCAATAATCATTTCTTGATCCAGTATGGGGAACAGATGTTGCAAACGAGAAGATATCCTCATGCAAATTTTTTATTCCAAATAATAGACAATAAAGCTTTTTACCAATCTCGACTCGGTGATGAACATTCGAAAAGTCTGAGACAGTTTCCCCTGCTAAGCGATTTTTCTTCCCTTTGATCGTAAAGGGGAATAAGACATAGGTGAATTGGAGCCATTCTTGAAGTTTAAAGAGAATATTATCAAGTACCTTTTCCTTATAGATGGGGTGTTGGATAATACGCTTTTCAATATAGTTTTGTTCATTAACGATTAAGGCAACAGTAAGTAGCTGGCTATCTTTTTTTTCTAAAAAATAGGCCCAGAACGGTTGCATAAACCTTGAAACATGAAAGGTTGGAAGTAGGTAAAATAAATTTTTGTTTTTTAATTTGCTAGCTTCATAGAGCAATAGCTGCGGATAAACATCATGGAAAATTAAAGCATTGGCCCGTTCCAAGAAGGAAAAAAAGTGATTGCTCGACTCCGTAGCGATTATTTTTGGTAATATGCTTCCCTTTAAATCGGTCATATTCCAGCCACCATTCCTAGAGACAAGGTGGGCAAGGAAAGCCCAGTGAACTTCTGGATGCTTTTGATAGAAATTGAGGTAAGCTTTTGTTCTAGTTACATTGTTTCGATTTAATACCTTTGTCTTATTCTTAATATCGCTTATAATCATTCGATCAAATTGAGTTAAAGC
Source organism: Anaerobacillus sp. CMMVII (assembly GCF_025377685.1). Classification (NCBI taxonomy): domain Bacteria; kingdom Bacillati; phylum Bacillota; class Bacilli; order Caryophanales; family Bacillaceae; genus Anaerobacillus; species Anaerobacillus sp. CMMVII. The sequence goes on from NZ_JACEHK010000008.1 coordinate 78,747, forward strand.
GGTAGGTGTAGGTTGCGTCAACGCTAATTTTTTTTGAATGTTTTCTAATAGGGTTTCGTTGAAAGTTAAACGATCCCACGTTTGCTGACTATTTTTTTCGTATTTGGTAGATTCATAAGAATCAAATAAAAAGTCTAGACCGTATTTTGGAAGCTGAATTGCTTTTGTCAGTAAATTTTTCACTTGAAATCCCTCCATATTGTAAATTATGAAAATTAATCTTGAATGTTCTTAGAGGGGCATTTGTTTAAAACGTACATAGAATATGGTGATATTGAAAATGGAGGGGAGTAATGGAACCGATTTTTCATTTTAATCCACCAATTGCGGAGGCGACATCTGTTAGCGAACCTACTATTAGTACAGATGCTGTGATTGGAAAGGGTTCAATCATTGTAGGGGATGTAAGAATTAGTGAACATGTTTTTATTGGGTTTCAAAATCTAATCCGCGCAGATTCTTCGGACGCTTTTTACCTTGGTCCATATTCAAACATTCAGGATACAGTCGTGATTCATGCATCGCCAAATGAATATTTAGAGTTTGCAGGTCAAAAGTGGGGGGCTTATTTAGAAGGCTACAATACGGTTTTGCATCAAAGTGTTGTTCATGGTCCCATTTTTCTAGGGTTTAACACATACATCGGCCAAAGTGTCTCGCTAAACCATGTGATTATTGGTAGAAATTGTGTCATCATGCATGGGGCAACAGTTGCAAATGATGTAATAATTGCCGACCATAAATATGTGGCACCGGGACAAACTGTGCGTGAACAAAGTGAGGCCGACGTTCTACCAGAAGTTCCAGAGAAATATAAAGATTTAAATAGGAGAATTGTTGATCATTACTTTCGGTTAGGCAAGTCGTATAAAAAGCACACAAAATTATTTAAGTAATCAAAACGGGAGTCCCTCAATTGGACTCCCTTCCGTGTTTTAACTAGCCGGTCGCTTTTCAAGCTTTACTAGATGTGTGCGTTTGAATAATTTTGTTCTTGAGAGAGAGTAAATGGCTAATGCAACCCAAATAAACGAAAATGCTAGTAAGTGAATGCCGCTAAAGGATTCCTTAAATAAGAATATACCAATGAATAATGTAATCGTTGGTGCTAGATATTGTAAAAAGCCAATCGTGGCTAGGGGAATACGCCTTGCACCGATGGCGAATAAAAGCAACGGTATCGCAGTTGCAGCTCCAGCGCCTACTAATAATCCGAAAGTAGACAAAGAGTGTAAATAAAGAGCGTCAGTAACACTAGAATAGAGAAACGTTAAGTAAATCAGTGCAATTGGTGTAACAATCATGGTTTCAACTGCAAGCCCAGTTAATGCTCCAATTTCTACTTTTTTCTTAATGACTCCATAAAAAGCAAAGCTAACTGCTAGCAATAATGATATAAACGGTACTCCGCCTGTGTAAAGTGCTAGAATAAACACTCCGACTGCAGCGAAGGCAAAAGAGATCAATTGAGCCCGCGTTAATATTTCTTTAAAAAGACCATTGCAAATACGACGCTAACTAAAGGATTAATATAGTAACCGAGGCTGGCTTCCACTAAGTGCCCATTGTTTACAGCCCAGATATAGGTAAACCAATTGATACTAATAAAAAATGATGCGAACGTAATAAAAAGCAACTGCCTTTTATTTGCGAAGATTGCCTTTAACTCAAGAATAAAGGTTGGTACTTTTCTCACAACTAGTAAAATGGCAAACATAAATACTAATGACCAAATTATTCGGTGCGCTAGGAGAACATCAGCTGGAACCTCACTGACTAATTTCCAATAAAGGGGCAGAACTCCCCATAAAACGTAAGCACTAAAGCGGCTAACATTCCAACTCCATGCTGATCTAATTTGTTTTTCACGGCAAGCCCTCGCTTCTTCAAGTTTCCTACACACATTTTACCGAGTGAAAGTGAAATAGTAAATGAAAAAATTTCGGAATTCGAAAAAAATAACAACTTTACGTAAATTAGTTTAAGGTATAAACTGTTTAGGGGGTAAACTACTTTAAGGAGCATTTAAATGGACCAGCAAAAAATGAAAGAGCTCATTGAGCAATATGCGAATGTGTATTTATTCGCCACCAAAAAATTAGAAACATTGATTTCTGATAAGGTAATCCCAATGTCGATGGAACAATTTGGGATCCTTCGTTTCCTTTATTTAGATGGGGAGCAGACGTTAAAAGAAATTGCTGAAAAATCTGGCGTACATAAAAGTGCGATAACTGCAAAAGCAGTCCGACTTGAGGAAAAGGGGTTGATTGTTCGAAAAAACCACCCTGAGGATCGTCGTTCTGTTTTTTTAACGTTAACTAAAGAAGGAGAGGATGTCTATTTACATTCTGAAGAAGCGATGATTACCTTTATTTCCGGCTTCTTTGAACAATTGGAACCAAGTGAGGTAACTGTCTTTTTAAACGTATACGAAAAAATCAATAATCTGATTAGAGAGAAAGAGGAGACTGACAGATGATAAGAAATTATCGGTGGGTTTATATTTTACCGCTATTGTGGATTGTAATTGGTGTGTTACTGCATGTGAATGCTCCTAATCTAGAACAACTTGTGCGGGAAAAAGGACAGATTTCTGTACCGGATGGTTACCCATCCAAGATTACGGCAGATATCTTGCAAGAGCATGGCGGAGCGACAGGAGAAGCTGTTCTCGTAGTTTACCACGATGAAAAGGGATTAAATACAGAACAACTAGAAAAAGTTGAACAGCAAATGGAAACGATTGGTACCCATTTAGGTGGTGCAAAAGTAGAAAATATAATTACACCATTTGATACCGATGAGCAAAGAGAAATGCTAATTAGTGAAGATGGGACAACGTTAATGGTTATTTTAATGGTGAAAATGGGCGTAACCGAAGTAACCTATGTGCGACCGGAAATTGAAAGAGCTGTTCAAATAGAAGGTGTTTCTTCATATTTAACAGGTTCAGCAATAATTGCTGAAGACGTTATTATAAGTTCTGAAGAAGGTTTAGCAAAACAGAAATTATTACAGTGGTATTTGTCTTAGGAATTTTACTATTTGTATTCCGTTCTTTATTAGCACCACTTGTCCCACTCATTACTGTAGGGGCTTCCTATTTGGTAAGTGTTCCAATCGTTTCGTATATGATTGAATTCTTAAACTTTCCAGTTTCAAACTTCACGCAGATTTTTATTGTAGCGGTATTGTTCGGAATTGGAACAGATTATTGCATTCTTTTGTTAACTAGATTTAAAGAAGAACTTATTTTAGGGAAAAACCGGGTCCAAGCTATGGTAGATACCTATAAAGCCGAAGGGGCAACTGTTTTTTACAGTGCATTAACAGGATTTATTGGCTTTTTTGCGATTGGATTTGCTGACTTTGATCTATACCGTTCAGCCGTCAGTGTTGCGGTAGGAATTGTCGTTCTGATCATTGGACTTTGGGTCTGGGTCCCAACTGCGATGCTATTATTAGGTGAAAAACTTTTCTGGCCGGCCCGCGGGAAATTATCGAGTAAGAAAAGTTGGCTTTGGGATAAACTTGGGAACTTCTCGGTTTACAAGCCAGGATGGACATTAGTTGTCTTAGCATTATTACTAGTTCCAGCCTTGTTGTTCTATCGCGGAGCAACCTCGATGGATACCTTAAATGAAATTGGGAATGAATTTGATTCGGTCTATGCTTTTGAACTAGTTTCTGAGAATTTTAGTGAAGGTCAAGCGTTTCCTGTTAATGTCGTTTTGGAAAACGATGAGGAGTGGAATCAACAGCAGTGGATGCCTTATATTGAACTCGTCACTCAGGAGCTTGTAAAAATAGAAGGTGTGAAAGAAGTTCGTAGTGCGACTCGGCCAAGAGGTGAGAAGGTTGAAGAGTTTACCATTCCGTACATTGTAGGTGAAGTAGATGACGGTTTAGAGGAAATCGTAGAGGGGCTAGAAGAGGTTCGAGAGGCGCTCCTTGAAATAGCTGATGAGCTTACAGGAAGTCAAGGTGATATGAGGACTGCTCAGCAAGATGTCGGTCAGCTTGTCAATGGGACGAAGGAACTTCAAGGGGGAGCAGAGCAACTTCAGCAGGAAATGGATAAAGTAAGTGCTGGAACCAAGCAATCGGCAGCTGGCTTAGCGCAGATAAATGAAAGTGTTGTTGGTATTGCAGCACAAATGGGGCAGTTAACCGCAGGTGGTATGCTTCCACCTGAGCTGACTTATGCTATAAATGCTTTAGCAGATGGTTTAGGTCAAGTTAGTGGAGGATTAGCAGAAGTTCAAGGCGGTTTAACAGAACTTGGTGCAGGTCAAGACCAGTTAGCTACAGCGAGCGGTGACTTAGCCTCTGGTATTGGTGAAGTACGTAAAGGTCAGGGTGAAATTGCTGGTGCTTTCGGTGATATTGAAGATGCTTTTGGCGAGTTAGCGGATGGCATGATTGAAATCGCTGATGGAATTGAAGAAATTGAAGATGGGTTAGTGGAAGTTCGGGAACTCTTCCAAGAAATCGCAGCGCAAAGAGTAAATCCATTATCCGGATTTTTTATTCCAGCCTCAGTGTTTGAGGATGGAGACTTAGACCCGCTTTGGAATACATTCACAACGCCGGATCGAAGAATTGCTAAGTTTGATGTGATTTTAGATATTTACCCTTATAGTAACGAAGCAATTCATGTTGTTAGTGAGATTGAAGAGAGAATGCAGATTGCCTTAAAAGGAACGCCATTTGAGGATAGGCGTTTTTCAATCGGTGGCTTAGCCAGTGTCAACCGAGATTTAAAGACTATTTCTGATGAAGATTTCAATCGAACTGCACTCATTATGCTGTCAGGTATTTTCATAGTTCTTGTCTTTTTGTTACGTTCCCTAGTGATGCCTCTATATATTATGACATCATTAATTATCACATATATTGCATCAATGACATTTACGGAAATCATCTTTATCGATATTTTGGGTCACGCAGGAATCAGCTGGGCAGTACCGTTCTTCGGCTTTGTAATGCTGATGGCGCTTGGTGTTGATTACTCGATCTTTTTGATGGGACGCTTTGGTGAATTAGTCAGGGATTTGCCGCTAAAAGAAGCATTGGTTAAGGCCATGGGACAAATCGGAACTGTGATTTTGTCAGCAGCGATTATCCTTGCTGGTACATTCGGTGCGATGATGCCTTCTGGTGTGATGTCGTTACTACAAATTGCCACACTTGTTTTAACAGGATTATTGCTGTATGCCTTTGTCATGTTGCCGTTATTCATTCCAGTCATGGTACAAATGTTTGGAAGTAAAAACTGGTGGCCATTTAAGAGAAAAATATAATTATAGAGAGGCTGTCCCAAAACAAAGTGTCAGACACCGCTAGGCACCGAATATAGACATATGAAAAATCTGTACGTCTATATTTAGTAGGATCCGCGTGGTGTCAGACACTTTTGGGCCAGCCTTTTTTGATGCTACATAAAAAAAGATGTTTAGGCTTGGACGTTGTCGGGAAAAGAAAACTACACTACTTCTTAGGAGGGTGAAGAAAATGAAACAAGAAAAACAAGAAAAACAACAAATTGATGAAATGATCAATGAAGGACTCGGTGGAGGAACGATTGATAATGAGAAAGATAGAAAACAGTTAGAAAATCCAATTTCCAAAAAGAATACTGAGGACACTGATAAAGATCTAAATACAATGACGGCTAATTTTGCCGATATGAAAAAGCTAGGTAAGGAAATGGAAAGTATGGAAACAAAAAAAGAAATCAAAAAACAGGGATTAACGTCTGATCCAATCCAAGAATAGCATCCGCTTTTGCGGGTGTTTTTCTTAAAGATAAGAATGTATAAAATTTCAACGTAATAACTGTCTAGCTCCAAGACACATCGATGAAGTTACTTCATTGCAGGTTTTGCGACGAGTAAACGTAGTGACGCAGGAGCACCGCCCAGCCCCTCGAGGTCAAATAACCTTCGAGAATAAAAGTGAAAGAGCACACTTTTTTTCTCGAAGAACATTTGCTAGTCGGGGCTTAACAGGGCGCTTGCGCTTTTCTTATTACCGAATGAATTGAACGTAATGGTTTCTAAGTTTTACTCATAGTGTTTTCTAACGAAATAACTACAATCAACTCTTTTGGTAAAGTGCCTAGCATGGAAACATATGTTATAGTAATGGGTAGCGAAAGTTTGAAAGGATGTTTTTCATGAAAAAGTAGTTTTATGTGAGAAGCCCTCTGTTGGTAGAGATATTGCCCGAGTGCTTAACTGTTCCAAAAAAGGTGACGGATATTTAGAAGGTCAGGAATATATTGTAACGTGGGCGCTAGGTCATTTAGTGACGTTAGCAGATCCAGAAACGTACGATGATAAATATAAAGCATGGAAGTTAGAGGACTTGCCGATGCTTCCAAAGGAATTAAAGCTTGTAGTAATTAAAAAGACAGGAAAGCAGTTTCAAGCAGTTAAAACACAATTAAATCGCAAAGATGTCAGTGAAGTGATCATTGCGACCGATGCAGGTCGTGAAGGGGAGCTCGTTGCTAGGTGGATTATTGAAAAAGCAAACGTTAAAAAGCCACTGAAACGACTTTGGATTTCTTCAGTTACCGATAAAGCGATAAAAGATGGTTTTAAACAATTAAAGAGTGGTAAGCAATATGAAAACTTATACCATTCAGCAGTGGCCAGATCAGAAGCGGATTGGTTTGTTGGGATTAATGCTACTCGTGTGTTAACAACCAAACATAATGCGCAACTATCATGTGGGCGTGTACAAACGCCAACCATTGCGATGATTGCAAAACGAGAAGAAGAGATTAAGCAGTTTAAGCCAAAAGATTTTTACGGCATTACAGCTCAAACAGATCAAAAACTGAAACTTGTGTGGCAAGACCAAAAATCAAATGATTTGAAAACTTTTGATAAAATGCAAAGTGACGAGCTTTTAAAACAGTTAAAACATCATAAAACAGCTCAAATTATTAGCGTGGAAAAAACAGCAAAAAAAAGTTATGCACCACAACTATATGATTTAACAGAGTTACAACGGGATGCGAATAAAGCTTTTGGCTATTCAGCCAAAGAAACCTTGTCCATCATGCAAAAGCTTTATGAGCAGCATAAAATTTTAACTTACCCAAGAACCGATTCTCGTTTTATTTCTACTGATATTGTTGCAACCTTAAAAGATCGTGTCAAAGCCTGTGGCATAGGACCGTATTCCAAGCCAGCTGCGAAAGTGTTACAGTCATCGATTAAAACAAATAAGTCGTTTGTCGATGATAGTAAAGTTTCGGATCACCATGCAATCTTACCAACTGAGGAGTTTGTTAATCTTACAAAGCTTACGGATAAAGAATGGAAAATCTATGATCTAGTGATTAAACGTTTTTTAGCGGTACTTTCTCCGCCATTTTTATATGAACAAACGAAACTGAAGGCGAAGATTGGTCAAGAAATTTTCATAGCTAGCGGAAAAATCATTCAAGCCCTTGGTTGGAAAGAAGTCTATGAAAATCGCTTTGATGATACTGATGAAGAGGATTTAAAGGATCAACAGCTTCCTGATATCTCTAAAGGGGATCAGCTACCTATCCTTTCAATTACTCAAACGAAAGGGCAAACGAAGCCGCCGGCACCGCTTAATGAAGCAACGTTGCTCTCAGCAATGGAAAACCCTGCAAAATACATGCCTTCTAATGATAAAGAGCTTGCTCGTATGCTTGGGAAAACAGGTGGACTAGGTACCGTAGCGACCAGAGCAGATATTATCGAAAAGCTATTTAACACATTTTTGATTGAAAAAAGAGGTAAAGATATTTTTGTAACATCCAAAGGAAAGCAGCTTCTTGATCTAGCCCCTGAAGACTTAAAATCACCAGCCTTAACTGCTGAATGGGAAATGAAGCTCGAGGCAATTTCTAAAGGTCAGCTTAAAAAAGATACATTTATTAATGAAATGAAAAGCTACGCAAAACTGGTTGTAAATGAAATAAAAAATAGTAAGGAAAAATTCAAGCATGACAATCTAACTGGAAGTAAATGTCCAGAGTGTGGCAAGCCGATGCTTGAGGTGAATGGAAAACGTGGCAAGATGCATGTTTGCCAAGATCGTGAATGTGGCCATAAAAAAACAATCTCACAAACAACGAATGCTAGATGTCCAAACTGTAAGAAAAAACTTGAACTTCGTGGTCAAGGTGAAGGACAAATTTTTGTCTGTAAGTGTGGTCACCGCGAAAAGCTATCGACGTTTACAGATCGAAGAAACAAAGAGAAGAATACAAAAATCTCGAAAAAAGATGTTTCTAAATACTTAAACCAGCAAAAGAAGGCAGATGATGAGCCGTTTAATAATCCTTTTGCTGAGGCACTAGCAAAACTGAAAAAGTAATTATTTAGATGAGGATAGGGGAGTGAAGCTTTGATTCGAAAATGGCTACTCGTTAATGCGCTAACGATTTGTTTAATCGTGGGGTGGAGTTTTTATCAAGGCTCCGACTCCTACTATATTTTATCTGCAAAAATCATTTCGCAAGTAGCATTTGTTTTGTTTTTGGTGAATATCAACATGTATTTCGTTCTACTTTTAATTCGAAAAGGAAAAGATCGAACCGTAAAGGTTAAGCTTGCTAAAATTACAAAAGTGATGATGAAGTACCACATTCCAATTGCAGTTACTGCTGTAGTGCTTATCGTTTTTCATGCGGTGCTGATGATGTCAATCCATACTCTAGGGTTGCAAAACCTGAAAGTAATCAGTGGTGTTTTAGCCTTTATAGTCCTATTGATTTTGCTTTTTAGCGGTGTATTAAGAAAGTTAAAATCTTCAGGGTTTAGAAGGAAATTTCATTATCGTATGGCGTTTATCTTTTTCGGTTTTATCATTGTTCATATTTTTATGATCTAGATTTAACGGATAGAGACATACAGAAAGAAGAAGCAACCATTTGTATACGGTTGCTTCTTCTCTTTTTTTGTAACGCTCTTTTCTAAAATATTGTTGCTACTAGCTTTAGGTCGTAACCAAGCGAATGCTTGGTTCTTCACGCTTAGCGTGAAGCTTTTGAGAATAAATAAGCCATTGGGACAAATAAATTTGTCCCCAAAAGCTTATTTATTCTCAAAAGACGACCTGAAACCAACAAAATTTACGAAAAACAGCCTTTTGTAGACATTTGCTCCTGCGATTACTCGTCGCACAGAAAACCATTGCTCCTGCGGTTACTCGTCGCACAGAAAACCATTGCTCCTGCGGTTACTCGTCGCACAGAAAACCATTGCTCCTGCGGTTACTCGTCGCACAGAAAACCATTGCTCCTGCGGTTACTCGTCGCAAGGAAAACCATTGCTCCTGCGGTTACTCGTCGCACGGAAGAGTGACTGCACCAATTATGAATTCTTCAGCTAAACAGATTATTGTGGTTCATGCTGCATAAGTGAAAAACGATTTATGCGAACCTCCCCCTAATTTAAAAACCTCACATGGCAAATTAAGCCATTTTCAATTTTATAAACAGCAACAACATGTCTTTCTTCAGTAGAACCTCTTGATCCTGTTACCCGTTCTTCGTCAAGAACGTAATTTTCTAAAACAATTCGAGAAACTAGGCGGCAATGTAGATTTGGACTTTCTTCAAAGAGCAGTTCATAACGCTTTCGCATTGCTTCTTTGTTTTCCATTAACACATTCCCCGCACCATCTTCTACAAAACATGTTTCTGCGTAACAGGCCATGAACGCTTCTAGGTCTCTGTTATTGTATGCTTCTAATTGTTTTTGTGCAGGACTTGCAAAATCGATCATATGATAACCCCTAATGTATGTAATCACACTATATTATACACATTCAAGAATAGTTTGTACTAAGAAGACAAAAATAGAAAAAACGAAACAGGAGTTGGCCATGAAAGAAAAGGTAACCAGCCTAAATCACCCTGAACTAGAAGAGAAAATCGCAAGAGAACTTGCAGGTATGACGTTTACTAAAAATTTTCGTTCTCACACTGCTGAGGAATGGTATGTATTCCTCCCTAGTTATTCAGATCCTGAAACAACTGGAGCTGTTGGAAAGGTAATTATTCATTATGACCTACTAGGAAATCGTGATATTTTTATTAACACAACTATTATTTTTGATGACCCTACACTGTATGAGCCTTCGGTATATCCACTTGTTTATGCGATTGCTGACGAATTAGTTAACCGTTTGGTAGGTTTTGCAAATACCCTTCTTTCTGTTCATGCAGGAGCGAACTCTTTTCAAGCTGAATATGTCCGTTAGGAGAAAGATAGCACTTAATTCCTAGTTTATTTCACCATATAACTAGCTTTTTTGTACATACTAAATTTGTGTTTTAGATTCATTTAAATATCGTTATTTTAGGAGTGTTTAGCAATGTACCGTTTATATACACACAATGATTTAGATGGCGTTGGTTGTGGCATAGTGGCCAAGTTAGCTTTTGAAGGGAATGTTGAAATTCGCTACAATTCAGTTATGGGATTAGATTTTCAGGTATCACGATTTTTAGAGAAACCGAAGAAGGATGATTTACTTTTTATTACCGACTTATCAGTAAATGATAGTAACGAAAAAGGGTTAAATGATTATGTAGGAAAAGGTGGAAAGGTCCAATTAATTGATCACCATAAAACAGCTATTCATTTTAATAATTATAGCTGGGCAAATGTTCAAGTTAAATATGATGATGGTCGATTAGCCTCGGCTACAAGTTTATTTTATGATCATTTGAAAAAGGAAGGTTATATCAAACCATCAAAATCGGTTGAAGAATTTGTAGAACTAGTACGTCAGTATGATACATGGGAATGGGACCAAAACGGAAATACACAAGCTAAGCGTTTAAACGATCTATTTTTCATGCTTTCAATTGATGAGTTTGAAGAACGGATGGTTGACAGGTTGAAAAAGAATGAAACGTTTGCTTTTGATGACTTCGAAGAAAAAATGCTAGCGTTAGAGGAAGAAAAGATCCAACGTTATGTTCGCAAGAAGAAGCGTGAGTTAGTTCAGTCGTTTATTGATAATTATTGTGTTGGAATTGTTCATGCTGAGTCGTATCATTCAGAGCTCGGGAATGAATTAGGAAAGGATAATCCTCATCTCGATTACATAGCAATTGTCAGTGTCGGGGGGAAACGGATGAGCTTACGCACAATTCATGACCATGTTGATGTCTCGGAAATTGCTGGAGTGTACGGCGGGGGAGGACATGCCAAAGCTTCTGGTTGTTCATTAACCCCTGAAGCCTATGAATTTTTTGTCGCAGAGCCATTTAAAATAGAGCCAATGAGAGCCGATGCTTTCCGTAATCAATACAATCTAAAGAACTCTTTATACGGCTCTCTTTATGAGAATCGAGATGATGATCAATTTTTTGTTTATTCTTCCGAGGAAGAGCAATGGGTTGTAGAACTAAATGGATCACCTCTAGATGAGGAGTTTTTATCTTTCCAGGAAGCGGAGAACTTTATTAAACGCCATTATTCAGCATGGCTTGTAAGAGATGAAGTCTTTGTCCAATTCCTAATGGAGAATGTCATTGAGCTTAAGCTTTATGCTGCTGAACAAGGCGATATTGCTCCTTATCTCTTAAGTGGGGAAGGAGATCAGGAATTATACTCTCATTAAAAAGATCGAGGACGATATATCGTCCTCGATTCTTTGTACGTACCTATGACAGGCATACTATAATTCGATTTATATGTCTTAAATACCACGAATCATCACAGTTTTTGTTTCCCGTAACTGATGCTGTGCCTCTTCTAATTGATCTCGTTGTTCAGGCGAAGCTTGTGCTAATAACTCATTAATTTCCTCATCTAATTCCATAATCTGATTCATGATAAAAGGATATTCTGTTGGGTCATTTTGCTGAATTAATTTCACATCTAGTAATTCTTTATGAGCACTTTCAATTGTTTCATGTGCTCTGGATAAATAGCTATCAATTTGATCTTTTTGTAGCAATGTGATCGCCTCCGTTTGAACTTCATACCTTTTCATTATTTGTTCACTTTGAAGCTTTTATGCAAGGCTGTTTACGAAAAGAGCCTTATGCAAAAAGGCTTTTCACAAATTATGTAGCTTTTGTGTTTGCACGTCTTACGAAAACCTTGCAATATAATTAATTGGTAAGAGAGATACAAGTGTTTCTTTTTTTTGATCTGCCAGTTTACAGTAGCAACCTAGCAAAACAGGTAAAGTCACCACCAAAGGTGAATTTTTGCGAAAGATGTTTTATGAAAAATGAATCGGGTATAGCTTACTAAGGGCAACGATAAAGGAGGAACTCGTTTTCAGGTAAGGGAATAGCAAAATGGACAAGTCTATAACACTATAACTTTACAAGGAGTGATGATATTGGATAATCAAAAAGGATTAATTATCGGGACATTAATTGGTAGTGCGGTTGGGGCAGCAGTCGCCGTACTTACAACACCAAAATCAGGACCAGAGTTACGAAGTGATATAAATGAACAGCTTGAATACGGTAAGTTAAAGGCCGAGGATGCAGCGATATTATTAAAAGAAAGAATGGAGGCATTTACTGAAATAATTGAAGAGAGCTCATCAAATCTTTCTGAAACGGTAGTAGAAGAAGCCAACCAGATTGTTCATGAGGTAAAAAGAGCACTAGAATTACTCCGAGAACAAGATGACCTTGATGCGACAGAAATTAAGAAACTGGTGAAGAGTGTGATATGAGATGAAGTTTCATCAGGTAAAGAAATTGGAAAAGCTGTAAACAAAGAGCTAGAAGTTATGAAGAAAGAAATTGATATGTTAGCAAAGAAAATTTCATAACAAAATTCAACATTTAAAGGAGTGTTAGTTTTGTTGCACAATATTAAAGAGTTGAAGAAGTTTGATATTACAGCCATGGATGGGCCAATCGGAACGGTTCACGACTTTTTGTTAGATGAAAAGGACTGGGAAGTGCGTTATGTAGTCGTTGACACCATGAAGTGGTTACCAGGGAGAAAGGTATTAATCTCGCCAATGTCAGTTACAGAATTTGATTTCGTAAATGGAAACATCAAGCTTTCACTGACTAAGGATAAAATTAAAAGTAGTCCACCGCTTGAGACAGAGTTGCCATCAAAGCAATACGAGGCAAATTTCGTTCATTATTATGGTTTAAGATCATATTGGAGTGGAGATAGTTTTCAAGGAGAATTTACAGATTCAACGGAACTAACAAAGCAGCTTTCAGAAATTGGTGCTGAAAGAGAACTTGTAGGAAATCAGACGTTACGGAGTTTTGTAGAGGTCTCAGGATATACAATTGAAGCTGTTGATGGACCAATTGGTCATGTTGAGAACTTCGTGATCTGTGATGAAACATGGAAGTTGCGCTATCTAGTCGTCGATACAAAAAATTGGTGGATCGGCAAACATGTACTTATCGCTCCACAATGGATCACTTATGTGAACTGGTCGGATCAGGTAGTTCGAGTAGAGTTACAAAAAGAAGCAATCAAAAATGGTCCTGAGTATGACCCTGAGAAGGGAATTACAAGAGAATTTGAAGATGAATTATTTACAAAATATAATAAGTCGAAGTTTTGGCTATAAAAAGGAAATGGCGAGGAGAAACTTCCTCGCCATTTGATGTTCATAAACTATTTATGAACATCAGTGTAAATAGCTAGTTAATTAAAGCCTGAAGTGGAGCCGGAATACGCCCACCTCGTTTAATTAACTTGTCAGAGTTGAAAGGATTAACACCCATAACTGGTGCTCGACCAAGAAGGCCACCGAATTCAACCATTTCTCCTTCTTTCTTACCTGGGACAGGAATAACGCGAACTGCAGTCGTTTTTTTATTGATCATTCCGATGGCTGCTTCATCAGCGATCATCGCTGATAAAGTCGCAGGGGAGACGTCGCCAGTTACAGCAATCATATCAAGTCCTACGGAACACACGCATGTCATTGCTTCAAGCTTTGATAATGTTAAAGCACCATCAGTAATCCCACGAATCATGCCGTTATCTTCGCTTACAGGAATAAAGGCACCACTTAAACCACCTACATAGGAACTGGCCATAGCACCACCTTTCTTTACAGCATCATTCATTAACGCCAAAGCAGCAATTGTCCCATGTGTACCAACGCGTTCAAGACCTATTTCCTCCAGAATTTCCGCCACACTATCGTTAACAGCATTTGTCGGGGCAAGTGATAAGTCCATAATTCCAAATGGAACATTTAACCTTTCCGCAACAACTCTACCAATCAATTCACCAGCCCTTGTTATCTTAAAGGCCGTTTTCTTGATGATTTCGGAAACACCACCGAGATCAACGTCAGGAAAACGCCGGAGAGCATTTAGAACGACCCCTGGTCCACTAACACCAACATTCAATACGACTTCACCTTCACCAGAGCCATGAAATGCCCCGGCCATAAACGGATTATCTTCAACTGGGTTACAAAACACAACGAGCTTTGCACAAGCCAAGCCATTTTGTTTTTTGGTTCGCTCTGCAGCATCTTTTAATATGTACCCCATTTGACGAACCGCATCCATATTAATCCCTGTTCGCGTTGTCGCAACTGAAATAGAAGAACAAACACGTTCAGTTACGCTTAATGCCTCAGGGAGAGCATCTAGGAGTGTCTGATCTCCTTTAGAAATGCCTTTATGAACCAGTGCCGAATAACCACCGATAAAATCAACGCCTAGTACTTTTGCAGCTTTATCAAGAGTTTTTGCTAGTTCAATTGCTTGTTCTTTTGTTGCATTTCCTAAAATTTCAGCGATAGGAGTAATTGATATTCGCTTATTAATGATCGGGATTCCATACTCTTTTTCAACTGTTTCAGCAACGGTTTTTAAATCCTTAGCGTAAAAGGTAATTTTCTCATAAACGCGGGTGTTCATTTTTTCAAAGTCTGAGTCAGCACAATCGCGTAGACTAATACCCATTGTCACTGTACGTATATCAAGGCTTTCCATTTGAACCATTCTAATTGTTTCTTGCATTTCTGCTAGTGCAATATTCACTCGTAACGCCTCCTCTTAGACTCGATGCATAGCTTTAAATAAATCTTCGAGCTGAATGTTAATTTTCAAACCCATTTCATGATTAATAGGTTCGAATTGTTCTTGTAGCTTATTAAGGCTATCAGTTTCTGATACATCTACTAGCATCATCATTGTAAAAAAATCTTGGAGGATCGTTTGACTAATATCTAAAACATTCACGTTATTCTTGGCCAAAACATTCGTTACCTTTGCAATAATACCTACTTGATCTTTACCAATCACACTTACAACTGCCCGTTTCATTCATTATCACCTCAAATTTTAATGGTTACCACAAACTTTAATGAATTAACTCGATAAAGTTTCTAAATACAAAAAAGATTGGATCTCTCCAATCTCACGGGCAATCGAATAACGTACACAAAAATATGTAGTGGTTACTCTTCTGTCCTTTTGCCTGAGATTGTGAATCCTTCGGCGCCGCATTACTACGGACTCTCCAGAAGCTGCTCCTACTATAGTTTGATCCATAGTATTCATCGCCTGCTTTTTTAAGATAGTATCAAGATATTGTGAAATAGTCAACAAATTATTTTGAATTTTTAGGGAACTAGGATAAAGTTCATAACACCTAAATAGCCATATTAAGCTTCCTAATGACGATAAATTGCATTATTAAGAAAAAGAGCACCCAAATGGATGCCCTAAATTGTTATTGGTTTATTTCTCGTATTTTTTGATCTGATGGGAGGAAGAAGGTTAGCAGTCCAAGTAAAGGTAACGCGACAACAAAGAGCATTGTATTCGTTAAGCCGATCCAGTCTGCGATAGCTCCTAAAGCAACTGAACCAATCGCCCCCATTCCGAAAGCTAAACCAACAATTAACCCAGATACCATACCAATTTTACCTGGAACAAGCTCTTGGGCATACACGACAGATACCGAGAAACTAGACAAAATTATAAATCCGATCGCGCCAAGCAATAGATAGGACAAAATAGGTCCAACATGTGGTAAAAGCAACGCCAATGGAGCGGATCCTAGCATCGATAACATTAACACGTTCCGTTTTCCATAACGGTCGGCTAACGGTCCACCAGCAAATGTTCCAACAGCTCCAGCGGCCAAAAAGATGAAGATATAAATTAGTGCCCGGTCGACATCAATATTAAACTGTTCCATTAAATAAAAGACGTAAAAGTTTGAAATACCGGCATGGAACCATGAACGAGCAAAAACAAGAAATACAAGAAGAGTAATCGCATATACAATAATTTTCTTCGTTTCAGGGCTACGTGCAACTTGGGCTTTCTGGGCAACCTTTTTCTTTGCTATTAATTGAACTTGCTCTTGATACCATTTAGCAATGTAGATTAATAGTCCAATAGCAAGAGCGGCAACTAAGGTAAACCAAATCGCCCCAAACTGCCCAAACGGGACAATAAGTAATACGGTGATTAATGGGGCTAATGCTTGACCGGCATTACCACCAACCTGATAGATGGATTGCGCAGTACCTCGTCGTGGCCCAGCAGCCATATAAGCGACACGTGATCCTTCAGGATGAAAGGTTGCTGAACCTAGACCGATAAAAATAACCGAGAGAACGACAAGCCAGAATGACGGTGCATAGGCAAGACCTAATACTCCGAAAACGTAAAACCTAGGCCAATGGGTAAGGCGAATGGTGATGGTCGTTTGTCCGTATAGTAGCCGACGACTGGCTGGATCAGTGAAGATGTTAAGTTTAGCGCAAAAGCAATTAAGCCGAGTTGGGTAAAGGAAAGTCCCATTGATTGTTGTAATATCGGGAACATAGCTGGAACAACCGCTTGAATAGCGTCGTTAAGTAAATGAACAAAGCCGATAATTAAAAGGATGTTATACATCGTTTTTTGTTCGGGTAAGGCAGTTGATAATTGTTTTTGTTGTATGGCCATATGTGTTTCTCCTTATTTAGATAGTCTAAATATATCTTACCATTTTATGAAAAATCTTTGAACAGAAAATAATGAATATTAGTATTGAACTATCATTCTAGTGCTATTTTGGTAAGATCGTATTTATGAGTGTAGAGTGTAAAGTGTAGAGTTTGTAGATAATGCTTCGGAGCAATCTTACATTAACTTTCAACTTTACACTCTACCCTAGTAAAGGGAGTGATTTTCTTGTCAAACAAAGAGACTTTAATGATTATTGATGGTATGGCTCTTCTTTTTAGAGGGTATTATGCCACTTCATATAGCGGGTATATAATGAAAACATCCAAAGGTGTCCCAACGAATGCCATTTATGGCTTTGTGAAGTATATGCAAGATGCGATTCGCACATTTGGCCCGACTCATGTTTTATGCTGCTGGGATATGGGAGCGAAAACATTTCGAAATGAGCTTTACCCAGCTTATAAGGCAAATCGTGGCGAGGCACCAGAAGAGCTAATCCCACAATTTGATTTAGTAAAAAAAGTCGTCGAGAGCTTTAATATTCCAAACGTTGGAATTGAAGGGTTTGAAGCAGATGACTGTATCGGTACGATTGCTAAAAAATATAGTCAAGAGTTGCATATCCAAATCCTAACAGGTGATCACGATAGTCTACAGCTTATCGAGGAGAATATCCATTCCATTATCATGAAAAAGGGTATGTCAAACTATGAAGTCTACACATTAGAAAAGCTGTTAGAGGAAAAAGAACTAACACCCGCACAATTCATTGACTTAAAAGGATTAATGGGAGATACAAGCGACAATTTTCCTGGTGTTAAGGGAATTGGCGAAAAAACCGCGATTAAATTGTTGAAAGAATATCAATCAATCTCTGGTATCCTAGACAATTTACCAAGTCTTTCAAAAGGAATTCGCACTAAGATTGAAACCGAATTGGAGATGCTTCATTTGTCTCGTAAATTGGCGGAAATTCATTGTGAAGCTCCTGTAGATATTGAACTAGAAAAATGTCTTCGAAACATTGATGAAAACAAAGTAACAGCGATGCTTGAAGAACTAGAATTTAGTCGCCTTCTTAAAGATAAATCGTTTATTGAAGGATTAAAAATGGATATTCAGCCACTATGTTAGTACAAAAAATGGGTCAACACTTCAAGTGTTTTACCCATTTTTTTCTATACTTTTTTAAGGGAAAATCATATAGTATTGAAACCAATTATGTTATGATCATTTTGTTGCTTTTTAGAGAAAGCTGTTTTCGAATAGAATGTTGCTTTTCAACCACATAAAGTTAGTGAATAGCCGCAAAGTTTACGAAAAGAGCATTTGAGCAATACAAAACAAACGGTTATAGAGGGGGTTTTGATATGAAGATGCGCGTTTCGGCTGTTCAATATCATTTACACACAATTTCTAGTTTTCAGGAGTTCGAGGATCAAGTAACTCACTATGTGAAGACTGCTGCAGAATTTAAATCTGATTTTGTCCTTTTTCCAGAGTTTATTACAACCCAGTTAATGTCAATTAGGGGTGCTTCAGAGGAACCAATGACGATCCAAGACTTACCACAGTTTACGCTGAGTTACCACCAGATTTTCAGTACACTAGCTAAACAATACGGAATGCATATTATTGGTGGCACACATGTTATTGAAAAAGAAGGAAAACTATATAATGTTGCCCACATGTTTTATCCAGACGGGAGAATTGTTGGTCAACCAAAGCTTCATATCACTCCTACTGAGGTTGAAGAATGGAATATTCATGGTGGCGATGGCTTACAAGTGTTTGATACTGACAAAGGTCGAGTGGCAGTATTAACGTGTTATGACATTGAATTTCCTGAAATTGTTCGAATGGCCAAAGCTATGGGCGCAGATGTTATTTTCTGCCCATCTTGTACAGATGATTCTCACGGTTTCCACCGAGTTCGTTATTCTGCACACGCTAGAACAATTGAAAATCAAATATATATAGTTACAACTGGTACAGTAGGCTCACTGCCAACTGTTGATTTTATGAGAATGAACTACGGTCAAGCAGCAATTATTACACCAAATGACGTCCCTTTTCCTCAAAAAGGTATCCTCAATGAAGGGGATATAAATAACGATATGATTATTACTGGTGATCTTGACCTATCCTTATTATACGAAGTACGTGAAGCAGGTTCTGTGACAACATGGCGCGATCGTAGGACTGACCTATATCCTGATTGGGAACAATTGACAAACAAGGGTGAAATGATCGGTTAGTTTTAAAGTGTATAGTGTAGAGTGTAGAGTTGAGTTAGTAAGGCTTCGTTGCTTTACGGTCAAAAACTCTACACTTTACACTCTAAACTCTACATAGGAAGGGTGTCATTCTTGTACAGAAAGGAAATATTTCATTTTCACGAGGGGAAGCCGTTTAAGGTTGTTGTAAGAAACTATCAGAAAAATGATTCTGAAAAGTTAATCGAAATTCAACGAGAAAGCTTTCCACCGCCTTTTCCGTCAGAGCTATGGTGGAATGAGGAGCAGTTAACTAACCACGTAACACTTTTTCCAGAAGGAGCTTTATGTATTGAAGTAGATGGAGTGCTGGCTGGATCAATGACAGGCTTGGTTGTCACATTTGACCCAAGTCATCCACAACATACCTGGGAAGAAATAACCGATAATGGCTATATTCGAAACCACGAACCAGATGGAAATACCTTGTATGTGGTGGATATCTGCATACGACCTTTGTTTCGTAAGTATAAATTAGGAAAAATTTTAATGGATGCTATGTATGATGTCGTTGTCCATAAACGGCTGGATCGCTTGTTAGGTGGCGGAAGAATGCCAGGTTATCACAAGTTTTCTTCTGAATTGACTCCTGAACAGTATTTAGATAAGGTTGTTAAAGGTGAAGTGAAGGATCCAGTTATTACATTTTTACTTCAGTGTGGTCGAACTCCTGTAACAATCGTAGAGAATTACCTAGAAGATGAAGAATCTCAAAATTATGGTGTGTTGATGGAATGGAAAAATCCATTTAAACGAGTATTTAGCTTGCCTAAAGGGTAGGCTTTTTTCTTTGGTTTTTCATATAGACATTTTGTATAGGTAAACTTCACATAAAGGCTACCAGCGATGAAAATGATTTTTTTGAAACTATTTACTCAAAGGAATCGTCTATATAAGAAAAGGGTGGGTGTATTATGAAAAATATAATCAGAGTAATCGTTTTCGTTTTCATCATCTCAATGTTATTTGCATGTAGTGGGAGAGAGCAATCCCAGTCTTCGTCTGATTATGCGTCAGAAGGCCCGATGGAATCATCTGAGGAAAAAGCCTCAGATGGTTATGGTGGTCAAGCTGACGATTCGGTTCATAATCGAAGCTACAACGAAACAGAAAGAATGGTTATCTACAACGCAAACCTTTCTTTAGAAGTAAAAGATTTTCAAGTGACCGAGGCATTTATCCAAGAAAAAGTGGCTACTTTAGGAGGATATATTATCGAATCTTCCATTTATCATACTGGTACTGACCAAATGAGTGGTAATTTGGTTGTGAAAATTCCACAAAAACACTTTCACAGTTTTATAAACGAAGTAGAAACGGCGAGTGTAAAGGTAATCGATCGAACCGTGAGTGGGAACGATGTTACAGAGGAATTTGTTGATTTAGAATCTCGACTACGTTCAAAACGAGTGGTCGAGGAACGCTTGCTTAGTTTCTTGGAAAAAGCAGAAAAAACAGAAGATCTCCTAAAAATATCGAGTGATCTTGGAAGAGTTCAAGAGGAAATTGAACAATTGCTCGGTAGAATTCAGTACTTAAAAAATAATGTTGACTTCTCAACGGTTTCTATTTATTTGAATGAAAATAAAATCAATGTGGCTACTCTGCAAGAAACGGAAAATCTAAATACGTGGGTTAAAGCGAAAAGCTTATTTATGGACAGTGTTAACGGGATTATTTCGTTTTTCTCAGTGATCATTGTTCTAATGATTGGTTTAAGTCCTATTTTGGTATCGGTGTTTATCGTAGGCTTTGTCATATTGTTACTCCTAAGGAAAAAGAATAATAAACCTTTTGAAGGCTAAGCCGTTCAAAAAATCATGCCACTTTTTCATGTGAGGAAAAAGTGGCATGATTTTTTAGAAGATAAGAAAAAGTACTCGATGTCTAACTTCAAGCACCTTTTGCTTTTCTTATCTGCATTGGGGCAGTAGATGATTGTAAAATACCTAGGAGTATTATTCAAGAGATGAAGCTACATCAATTAGGGTTTTTAGTTCTACAGGCTTTTGATGCCAAGATAATAGTTGAAATCATCTTTCTCTATGAATAAGAAATCAAAGCCTGAACCAATATCAGTCCGATAAATGGCTTTACTTCCATCCTTTAGTTTAACGGTTTCTCCTGAGATCCCTTTTGAGATAGGTTGATAAAAAGTGTCAATCTGCACCTTTGCTTGTGAATGTTCATTATAATAAGTAACTGTAATATGTTTTTGTGCTTCGCTATAGCTACCACCGGAATGAGTAACTTCAAATGGGAGATACCTCGGTAATAAGACTTTCTTATGAAATTTCCCCTCAAACTTAGAAACGGCTTCCTCTATTGTATACTCTTCTCCTAGTGGGTTATCAGGAGTAATTCGTTTTATCCCATCTAACAATTCATCAGCTTGGACAAGGTTTATAGGTGTAGCGAGTATACATAAAAACAAAAAGAATATGTTACTTATTTTCATGATCATGGCTCCTTTCGTTTTTTTATTGTAGTGTTATTAAATTTTGTTTAACAAGCAGATTTATTCCAACGATTAACGTAGAAAGATTTTTGATTTTGTAAGTCAAGTGACAAATATCATCATTTTCAAAAATATTTATTACCTATTATTAGTACTAGGTGACAAATGTAACTTGTGTTTATAGTCGTAAATTTGGTAGGATTTTATTTGTATAAGAGAATAGAGAATGCTTTCTTTGAGAAAATAGAAATACTTGGTAAAAAGTTACTATTTTTCTTGAAAAAAACTGGTTTTGAGGAAATAAATTTTGAGGGGGAGCTCAAATGAATATACCACAATTAAAAATTGCTCACATGACACCAAAGGTTCCAATTATGCAGGGAGGAATGGGAGTTGCCATTTCATTAAGCGGTCTAGCTTCAGCTGTTGCTAATGCAGGTGGAATAGGGATCATTTCAGGAACTGGTATTCCAATTGACGAAATGAGAGCGCAAATTCGTAAAGCTAGAGAATTGACAAATGGTGTTGGCTATATCGGAGTTAATGTTTTGTTTGCCATGACTGATTTTGCTAATACAATTAAAGCTGCTATGGAAGAAAAAGTTGATTTTATCATCTCAGGAGCAGGGATTTCTCGCGATATGTACCAGTGGGGCAGAGAATACGGCGTTCCAGTTATTTCAATTGTATCGTCTGGAAAGCTCGCAAAAATTTCACAGAAATTAGGTGCAGCGGCGGTTGTTGTTGAAGGGTTTGAAGCAGGTGGACACCTAGGAACAGATCGCCCGTTATTTGATATTTTACCGGAGGTTGTGGCGGCTGTTGATATTCCGGTCATTGCAGCTGGTGGAATTATGAATGGAGAAGATATTGCAAGAGCCCTAAAAATGGGAGCGTCAGGTGTTCAAATGGGAACTCGTTTTGTCGCTAGCGTCGAATGTGACGCGCCAGAATCTTACAAACAAAAATACATTGATTGCCAAGAAGGTGACACGGTATTAGTAAAAACAACGGTTGGTTTACACGGTCGAGCGATTAAAATGGATTTGTTGAAAGAGTTAATAACCTAGAAAAAATTAAAATTGAAAAATGTCATTCTTGCTTAAAACAATGTAATTATCAATTTTGTACACTTGACTCGTTAGTTCAAGCTGTCAAAGGGAATGTTGAGAATGGAATTGTATTTGCAGGAGCAAGAGTTAGTGAAATAAAAGAAATTTTACCGGTTCAAACAATCATTGACGATTTAATGGACTCATGTGAAAGATCGTTTGCACTAAAGGCAGTTCAGTAAAGATAGAAACGAGTAGAGGAAATAGCCTCTACTCGTTTTTTTTACTAGGTAAGAAAGTATAAAATTTCAACGTAAAAACTGTGCTTCATGTAGTAACTCTAGGAGTAACACACGTTGTGAACGAGGTCAGTAGCTTTTGTCGGGGCTACCCAAAGAAAAAGGACTACACTTTTTCCCTGGGCGCTTGCGCTTTTCTTACTCTTTTGCAAATGTAATTGTAGCAATCGCATCATGGACATGGATTGATTCTTCATTTCGGCATTCTACCGTAAATTCCTTTACAAGAGGGTTCTCATAAAGATCAGCGGCAACAAGGCGAACCATGTCTTCAACAAATCTTGGATTCTCATAAGCTTTTTCTGTAACCATTTTTTCATCAGGGCGTTTTAACACTGGGTGCAATTTGGCACTAGCGTTTGATTCGGCTGCTTCTAAAAGGAACTTCTTCCAATCTTGATTAGCAATACTGTCTGAATAAAGAACAGTATCGATCCTTACATAGCCGCGTTGATTATGAGCACTATATTCGCTAATTTCCTTGGAACATGGACATAGTGTTGTAATTGCTGCAGTTAATCCAGTTTCATAGATACATTGATCCGTTTCAACGTCATACGTAACAGTAATTCTCGCGTCAGCATGCATTAAACCTATTTTTGCTAAGGCTGGACTTTTTCTTTCAAAAAACCATGGGAATGTAACTTCAATCGTTGCCGACGTTTGTTCCATTTTTTCAGCTAATTCCTTCGTGAAACTTCTTAATTGTTCAAATGATAGAACAAAGCCAGCTTCGTGATATTGGTGTAAAAGCTCAGTTAGGCGACTCATGTTAATTCCTTTTGACATTTGCTTTAAACTTGTTGTTAACGCAAATGTGGCGATCGTTGTTTGAACTTTCGGTTCTAGTTCAGAGTGGACAATTACCGGATGCTTTACATTGCTAATTCCAACTGAATTAATGGCAAAAAGAAAATCATCTGGTTTATTTTGCAAATCAGGCATCTCGGCTTTCTCCGTAGGCTTTGTACCCTTTATTGGTGGAACAGATCCGAAACGCTTATGTCTTTCTGCTTTCGAAGGCAGATCTACTGTTTTTATCATAAGTATTAACCCTCACTTTTCTTTCTGAAGTTCAAAATAATTCATTTGCTTTCATTATAGTAACAATCTTCGTATTGTACAAAAGATATGAACTGCCACTATAGGTTTTTACCTAAGCAAATCTTTCAATTCTGTTTCAACTGTTCTCTATACCCCTTTTTCTGCATATTTTAAATCAAAGGAAAGTTAGGGGGTAAATATTGTGAACCGGTTTGCATATTATAGCGAAGATCCTGAGCAGGTCGAAGAATATGTAAAATCAATCTTGCCGTTTATCTCTGATATTCGTGAGTTTGAGATGTATTATATCGAACAAACGCCATATATCGAAATAATTGAAAAAAGCGGATACTTGCACCGTCGGGTATTTTATAGCCGAAAAGAATATGAAGCAAGTGTGAAAAATTCATACCGGAAATTCGTTAAAAAGCTCAGCTACACGTTTATCTTACGGGATGATACGTTAAATGAAGTTTGGTTAAATACGAGTGGGAAAATGATTGAAACGTTAAATATTCTTCACATGCTTGGGATTAAAGAATTCCATCATTATCGAAATAAAGCTACTTATAAAGCTACGAACCTTGTTCCTAACCATGATTTTAATGTCCTTGTCGAAGATGTGGATGAAAATAAGCTTTTTCTAGCAAAATTTCGATTTCCATATGCCTGTAAACGAATTAAGGCTGTGGAATATATTCAACAATTTGGCTATCTAAAGCCGTATGCGACGAAATTTGAATACGGTGAAAACCTGACCTATTTTGATAAAAATTCAATTCGTGAAGCTGAAGCTTATGAGTATGCAACGAACAATTTATTTTTATTTGAGGATGAGGAAATTAATTTAAAAACAGGAATGATGATTATTGAAGAGGTGGCAAAGTTGTCAGGAGGAGATGTAAATATTGTTTTAATATCTCCGTAGATAATCATAGGCCTGTATTCCTTTTCATACATTGTATTAATGCAAAGGTGAGGAGGAAGGAAGTTGCGAAAAGTAATTCAAAGTTTAAAAGTGAATGAGACAATTAAAGAACACTTTTTGCTCACTAGTCTACAAACGAAGCTTGGTAAAAATGGAACCTATTTTGAAATGACATTAGCCGATGCTTCAGGTGAAATTAAAGCAAGAAAATGGGATCTATCCGAAAAAGACTATCAGCTGTATGATATTATTCACAAAGAGCTTCCCCAAGTTGTCCTTATCAAAGGATTAACCCGACAGTTTCAACAATCAATGGATTTGAAAGTTTTTTATATCATTCTTCCAGACATTGAAACATCGATTTCCATATCAGAATTTCTACCATCTGCACCAATACAGGTTGAAGAGACGTTTCGAGAACTAGAAGAAACGATAACAAGCTTACAAAATGAGACGCTACGAAGAATTGTAAATGAAGTGTTTTATTTATACAAACCTTTTCTCGCGCAATATCCTGCTTCAATACATGGGCATCAAGGGTATGGGGGATTACTTTGGCATACGATGAACACAGTGAGAGTTTGCGAGACAGTTGTTGGTCTATACCCAAAAATGTTAAACCGTGACCTCTTAATAAGTGGAGCCATCCTACATGACCTAGCTAAGATAAAAGACTATAAACTTGAAAAAGGGATCGTTACAAAAGTCACCGACAAATCAAAGTTTATAGGCCACATTGTTACAATGGCTCACGATATAAGGGAAACAGCACGAATGTTAAATATTGATGTTCACTCTCAAGAGGTCGAGTTATTAGAACATATGGTATTAAGCCATCACGGAAAAGCAGAGTATGGCAGTCCAGTTGAGCCGACAATCCCAGAGGCATTCGCGCTTCATTTAGTGGATGCGCTGGATACAAGACTAGGTGTTGTTCACCATTTGTGGGAAAAAACTCCGCAAGGGGAATGGTCTGACTGGTCGAAAGTACTTGAGAAAAGATTAAAGAAGGTAACGTTAGAAGGATGACTTTTCATAAGTCATCCTTTTTCTTATAATAAGGTGAGGTGAAAAAAAATGGCAAAAGAGAAGAAAACGAACGCGATGCGATTATTAGATAAAGAGAAAATCACATACGAGACTTATACATACGATAGTGAAGATGGGAAAATTGATGGTGTGTCTGTTGCCCACAAAATATCGAAGGACATTCACCTGGTCTATAAGACATTGGTAGCCAAAGGTGCTAGTAAGGAATACTTCGTCTATATTGTTCCTGTCTGGCATGAATTAGATTTGAAGAAAGCAGCCAAAGCCGTTGGCGAAAAGAAGATTGAGCTGATTCCGGTAAAGGATATATTAGGCATAACAGGGTATATCCGTGGTGGCTGTTCGCCAGTCGGTATGAAAAAGCTTTTTCACACAGTCATTGATGCTAGTGCTGAGAGTTTACCATCCATTATTGTAAGTGGCGGCAAAATCGGAATTCAAATCGAGCTAGCCGTAGAGGATTTGTTGAAAGTTACAAAGGGTGCTTTAGCAGAGTTAGTTATAAAGTGAATATAGAAAAAATGTAGAATGTAGAATTATCGAAGGGGCATCGAAGAAGCGCTAAGGCTAAAGACTACATTCTTTATTTTACTTTTAAGAGCTGATAGTTGTGTTTAGGCTCTTTTTCTTTGTGTTCAATTAGTACCATTTTGAAGGCGAGTAAGCTCGTAGTTAATAAAACTAGCAATGTTCCGGCAATTACACCTGGCCAATGCCAGTAATGCCAAAAAAATCCTAAGTAGAAACTGCCAAGGCTCCCACCGACATAATAGGATGTTAGGTATAAGCCTGATGCGGATGCCTTTGCGAAGAAAGCACGTTTACTTACCCATGCATTTAAAGCTGAATGAGCAAAAAAGAAACCAAAGCTTAGTAGTAATAACCCAGCGATAATTGCCGGTAAGTTAATAAAAAGCATGATCACAGTGCCGGTTACCATGAGGATAATCCCTAGTCCAATCGTTACACTTTGCGACCATAATAAAGCCGTTTTTCCTGCTAGTGTTGAACTAATCGTACCAGGCAAATAGGTTAAGAATAACACACCAATAAAAACGGTCGGAAGTAAAAATGGCGGAGCAGTCAATAAATATGTGACATAATTATAGAGTCCTACAAAGATAAAGAAATGTAAGCCTCCAACCAAAAAGGCAAGTTGGAGATTTTGATTTTTTAAATGCTTAAAATAGTCACCGACGGCCTTATGACGCTCGAATTTTCGTGTTTTAAAATAGCTTGAAGGCGGCAGCAACTTCATAAATAAGACGAAAAAAACCAGGCTGATCAAGCCAATCAAAATAAATGAAATTCTCCAATTAAAGATCTCTGTGAATACCCCGCTTAATACTCTACCACTCATTCCCCCGATGGAGTTCATGCTAATGTAAATGCCAATAGCGACACCTAACGCTCTTGGAGAAAATTCTTCTCCTATATAAGCAATGGCAATTGTTGGTATCCCAGCAATAAACGCTCCTTGTAAAATGCGTAAGACTAAAAGACTATGAAAGCTTTGAACAAATGCAATCGCAAACGTAGTAAGTATCAAAAGAATAGTTGCCACCATCATTACTTTTTTTCTTCCGAGAGCATCTGAAAGTGCACTAAAGAAAAAGAAAAATAGTGCGACACTAAGCAAAGCTGATGAAACAGTTAAACTAGAGGCTAAGGGAGATACAGAAAATTCTAAACTAATTAATGGTAATATGGGTTGTGTGTAATATAAATTGGCAAAGGCGATGAAGGATGCTAGGCCAAGAGCAATTGAAGCTTGCCAAAATGCTTTTGATTTTAATTCGATCAATTTTATCACCTCTTCGTAGTTGATTCTAATCTTACAGTCGCTAAAGAGATAAATAAAATATATAATATTTATAAATAACATAAATATTATTTATGGAGGCTGGTATGGAAATTCGTCAGTTACAATGTTTCTTTGAAACAGCAAAATCGAATAGTTTCACAAAAGCAGCGGAAAAGCTGTATATCGCTCAGCCAGCTGTCAGTATGGCTATAAAAAAATTAGAGAAAGAGCTAGGGATTACCTTGTTTCATCGACATGATCGGGCTGTCCGATTAACTGTGGAAGGCGAGCGCTTTCTTATTCATGTTCAAAAGATTTTTGATCAATTAGAAGAAGCCAGGCTAGAGATGGAAGAATTACGTGGGTTAGAAAGAGGTGAAGTGAAATTAGGGTTACCTTCAATGATGGGGTCGTTTTACTTCCCAAATATTATCGTAGCCTTCAAAAAAGCTTATCCCCATTTAAACATCTCGATTATTGAAGATGGTACAAAGCAAATTCAAGCGAATATTGAAAATGATACAATTGATTTAGGTGTTATTATTTTAGACGAAACGACAAAGGAACTTGAATCAATTCCAATTATTAATGAGGAAATGGTTGTTTGTGTTCCGGCAACACACAAACTTGCTCAGGGGAAAAGTATAACCTACGAGCAATTGGCAGGAGAAGCTCTCGTTTTGTTTAAAGAGGGCTACTTTCAAAGAGACATTGTCATCAACCATATTCAAGATTTGGGACTCGTTCCGAATATTGCCTTTGAAACGAATCAAATATCGCTAACAAAGTCTTTAACAAGAAAAGGGTTAGGGGTAACGTTATTTTTGAAAATGGTGATACAAGATGATAAGGACTTTGTCCCGTTATCGTTGACGCCACCTATTACTTTGTCCCTTGGCCTTGCATGGAAAAAAAGGACGTATCTATCAAAAGCTAACGAAGCTTTCGTAGATTTCGTCCGTAATGAAAAATGGGTTCTTTAGTTTTGAGGTATGAGTTTAGAGTTATGTTTGGATTTGCTAATCACCAATACTGAAAACTTGTACCTATTTTTTCGAAAGTTTCTCAACGATTTCGTGCAAATCTCCGGGTTTTAAAAATTCAATTGGAGAAACATTCTTCTCAAACTGAAACATATCGCCTTCGATGAGAACGACATAGCGGTCATTTACTTTTGCTATGTGGATAGAGTCACCGAAATCGGCAAGAAGCCCCTTCACTGACATATGATCCAGTTTTAACTTCAGCTCAATTTCCGGAGCATGCTCGATAATTCGGGTTGTTGCCTCAACAACTTGCTCTTCGGACCATCTTTCTTGAAGTTCTCGCTTTGGGCTCGTTGCCCATACTTCTAAGTCACTTTCCGCTTGAACACGTTCCTCAGAAGGTTCAGTAAAAACATTGTCAATATCTTCGTAAACTAAATCGACCATTTGCTGCTTTACAATCTCAGGCATTGATTTTTCATACGTGACTCCTTTTAAGAAGTCCTCAAAGTAACGAGAGTGGGAAGCTTGATGGATTTTTAGCTCACCTGGCTCTAACATTCCTTCCTCAGGCATGTAAGGATATTGAATTGATTTCATATTTTTTGTTGTAATGGCCATCTCAACGTTATTAATCAGTGTCTTATCATCAGTGATTGATGCAACTTTTGGCTCGAAATCACATTTCATAACGAATACAAAAGGCTCATCAAAGTACTTGTTTAGTTTTGCTGTAGCAATGATTAATACGCCGCCCCTAACTGCGGTTGTATCGGTATAGGTTTGGATGAGTTCACGGCATCCTTTTGAAAACTCGTCAATCTGAGTAGCGTTTCGGATACGGTTGAACAAGTTATAGTTTGGATTAGAGGCTAAATCATAACCAGGCTCAACGATAAACCGTCCAATTTTTGTTGGCACTTGCTCGGATTTTGGATGGCGCTCAACTTTACGCTTTGTAATTTTCATCAGCTCACCATTTAAGAATGGTTTAAGCGCGCTTTCTGAATACTTGTAATCATCTAGTGTTGCCAACTGTTTGTAAGATTTATTTGCTTGTTCACCAGTACCTTCTATATTAATAATTGAAAATGAAAGGTATTGAATATCAAAATCCATGATTTTTTTCACCTCTTAAAAAATAGAAAAGGACGATTGTCAATAGACAAAGTCCTTTATAACAAGCTTAGAAACTATAAACGTTTTTAGTATATGATGTCTAGCGCAAGCACCCAGCCCCTCGAGGTCAAATAACCTTCGAGAATAAAAGTGAAAGAGCACACTTTTTTCTCGAAGAACATTTGCTTGTCGCTGCTCCTGCGGTTACTCGTCGCAAACAAACCATCTGCTCCTGCGGTTACTCGTCGCAAAGCAGAGAAGTAACCCGAGGAAGTTCCTTTGCTACCCAGGGTGCTTGCACTCTTCTTAACTATAAAACTTCTTTTAATTGATATTGTTGGTAGATAAATTGTATCGAAGCGGCATTAAATTTTTCAGGCTGGTCAATGTTACATACATGACCTGAATCCTCAATACATTCTAATGCCAACTTGTCGTTTTGACCAACCAACTCTTTTACTGGTGGAAGGAATAAATAATCTTCTTTGCCCATTACAAATAATGTAGGGATATTAAAGAAGTCTCGTTGAAGCTTACTTAAAAATGGATTGATCGCTCTTGTGACAGAGAACCATTTAATAAATTCTTTTTGACACATTTTTTTTGCTTGATCAACAAAGGCATTTCGAGATTCCGTATGGGTCGACCTAGGCATGATAATCCATGCAAATAAGCGATAGAGCCACATGTAAGGAATGAAGTGCTTCCCTAAATTCCCGACTGTTATAAGGAAATTGGTACGAATATCAAGCTTAATTACTGCGCCACCCAGTATCATTGAGCTAATCCGCTCTGGATGTTTTTGAGCCATTGTTTGAACAACAATAGTTCCTAGTGATATCCCAACAAAGTGTGTTTCCTTTATGTTTAGATAATCTAACACTTCAATTACATCATCAGAAATTTGGACAAAAGAATCTCCTTTTTGCCAACGGGACTTCTTTGATTTACCGTGACCTCTTAGATCAATCAGGAGGACATTGAAGTGTTTTCGAAAATCTTTTATTTGTTTAAAAAAAGTGTTAGAGTTTCCGCCTGCACCATGAATAAACGTGACCCAAGGCTTTTCTTCGCTGTTAAGGTATTCACGATAATATAGCACGTAAACAACACCTCGCTTTTCAATAAAATACTCTAGCTATTATAACACGACTTTACTAGAATAGGGGAATTGTACAAACTAGTAATATTTAGATGATCAATGATGTAGTAATAGCAAGGTAGAATGGGTGTTAGTAGGGAAGCGATATAGAGGCAGTCAGGTAGGAGGGCTCTATGACCGTTTTTTTAATAAATGTAAAATATTATCGCGTAGAATGGTTTTGCGGACCGCATTCTCCTAATAAATGTAAAATACAGTCTCGTATAATGATTTTGCGGACCGCACCCTCCTAATAAATGTAAAATATAGTCTCGTATAATGATTTTGTGGACCGTATTCTCCTAATAAATGTAAAATATAGTCTTGTATAATGGTTTTGCGGACCGTATCCTCCTAATAAATGTAAAATATAGTCTCGTATAATGGTTTTGTGGACCGCACCCTCCTAAAAAATGTAAAATACAGTCTCGTATAATGGTTTTGCGGACCGTGTTTTCCTAATAAATGTAAAATACAGTCTCGTATAATGGTTTTGCGGACCGTGTTTTCCTAATAAATGTAAAATACAGTCTCGTATAATGGTTTTGCGGACCGTGTTTTCCTAATAAATGTAAAATATAGTCTCGTATAATGGTTTGCGGACCGTGTTTTCCTAATAAATGTAAAATATAGTCTCGTATAATGGTTTTGTGGACCGTGTTCTCCTAATAAATGTAAAATACAGTCTCGTATAATGGTTTTGCGGACCGTGTTTTCCTAATAAATGTAAAATACAGTCTCGTATAATGGTTTTGCGGACCGTGTTTTCCTAATAAATGTAAAATATAGTCTCGTATAATGGTATTGCGGACCGCGACATCCTAATAAATGTAAAATATAGTCGCATATAATGGTATTGCGGACCGCAAATCCTAATAAATGTAAAATGCAGTCACGTAGAATAGTTTTACGGACCATGCTCTCCTAAAAAAATGTAAAATTCGGTCGCGTAGACCTAATCTACCCGTTCCCTTTGAATTAATGTTAAACCAGATCTCGAAGATGGGTTCTACTTGACCCTGGTAACCAAAATGGTAGTAAGCTAATTGATAATATGGTACAAGTAAGTAATGATTTACTTTTTTTGAAAGGTATTTTTTTCAAATAAGGCGAAATATAATGAATAAAGTATGTTACATAGAGAGGAAGAGGTTCATGAATTTTCAGGATTATGAATATGTAAGACCAGATCTTAACAAAATGGAGGTTCAATTTAACGAGTTATTTGAGAAATTTTCCAATGCGAAAACGTTTGAGGTGCAGGACGAAATAATGGCAGGTATTAATGAGCTGCGAAACGAATTTGAATCAATGTCGCAACTGGTTTACATCAGACACACGATTGATACAAATGACGTATTTTACAAAACAGAGCAAGATTACTTTGATGAGGTAGATCCGCTATACCAAGGTTTTGTAAACAAGTACTATGAGGCATTATCGAACTCGACTTTCCGGGCGCAGTTAGAAGAAAAGTGGGGAAAGCAATTATTTGCGATGGCGGAACTTTCGCAGAAGACATTCTCACCTGAGATCGTTGAAGATTTACAGCTTGAAAACAAGCTTTCAAGTGAGTATACAAAATTGATTGCGTCTGCAAAAATCGATTTTGAAGGGGAAGAAAGAAATTTATCGCAATTAGTACCGTTTCAATTGTCGACTGATCGCGACATGAGAAAAAAAGCGATGGAAGCAAAGTATAATTTCTTTTCTGAAAATGAAGAAAAAATTGATAATATTTATGATCAGTTAGTAAAGGTCAGAACAAAGATCGCGCGTAAACTGGGTTTTAACAATTTCGTTGAGCTTGGCTATGCAAGAATGAACCGGATTGATTATAACGGTGAAATGGTTGCCAACTTTCGTAATCAAGTAAAAGAATTTATCGTACCAGTTGCTAGTCAGCTAAAAGAAAGCAGCGTGCGAGAATTGGCGTTAAAGAATTAAAGTATTATGATGATCGTTTTGCTTTTAGTACTGGAAATGCGACGCCAAAAGGTGATCCAGAATGGATTATTGCAAATGGAGAAAAGATGTACCAGGAATTATCTAAAGAAACAGACGAGTTTTTTACATTTATGAGAGAAAAACAGCTACTAGACCTTGTTAGCAAAAAAGGCAAAGCTGGTGGTGGATACTGCACGTACATTTCTAAGTTTTCATCTCCGTTTATTTTTGCGAATTTTAACGGGACAAGTGGAGATATCGATGTATTAACTCATGAAGTGGGGCATGCGTTTCAAGTGTATTTAAGTCGAGGCTTTGCTGTTCCTGAGTATCACTTCCCGACATATGAAGCTTGTGAAATTCACTCTATGAGTATGGAATTCTTTTGCTGGCCGTGGATGGAGCTATTCTTTAAAGAAGATACAGATAAATACAAGTTCCATCATTTAAGTGACGCTTTACTATTTATTCCATATGGCGTTAGCGTAGATGAATTCCAGCATTTTATTTATGAAAATCCGGATTTAACTCCAGAAGAACGTAAGCGTGGCTGGAGAGAAATTGAGAAAAAGTACTTACCACATCGAAACTACGCTGAAAATGATTATTTAGAGCGCGGTGGTTTTTGGCACCAACAAGGTCATATCTTTAATAGTCCATTTTATTACATTGACTACACGCTAGCGCAAATATGTGCGTTCCAATTTTGGAAGCGCGCTAATGAAGATCAAGATGGAGCATGGGCTGATTATGTGACATTATGCAAAAAAGGTGGTAGTCAATCATTTACCGAACTTGTAGCAGTGGCGAACTTAATCTCACCATTTAAAGATGGTTGTGTAGAGTCAGTTATAGGTGAGATTGAAGGATGGCTTAATGGGGTTGATGACAGTAAACTATAAAGCGATTATTCTTTTTGATGGGGTTTGTAACTTTTGTAACAGCAGCGTGCAATTTATCATTAAGAGAGATAAAGATGCTTACTTTCAGTTTGCTTCTCTTCAAAGTGATATTGGACAAAAGTTAGTCAAAGAACACTCAGTGCCAAAAGAGATAAACAGTCTTGTTTTAATTGAAGATGGGCGTTATTTCCTAAAATCGACTGCAGCTTTAAAAATTTGTAGAAATTTAAATGGATATTGGCGTCTATTTACGGTTTTTTGATCATTCCAACTCCAATTCGTGATGTGGTTTATGAATTTATTGCAAAGAATCGTTATAAGTGGTTTGGCAAAGGAGATAGTTGCTCGCTCCCGAGCGCTGACATTCGAAAAAGATTTTTAAGTTGATTTCCAATGTGGGATAACTTAGGTCTACCTTGTAAATAGTTTTTACTTCGAAAGTTCACTTTCTATATCAAGTGAAGTTTGCGCAAAATAATTTATTTTGAAAGTGAACTTCCATTAGGGTTCTACCCTTTAAATAGGTAAACATCGAAAGTTCACTTTCTCTTATCAAGTTTAGGTAGCGCAGAATAGATTTATATTCTTAATGGTGAAAGTGAACTTTCTTAGGTCTAACCAAAAATGGTTAGGCCTTTTTGTGGGGCAAATTTATTGGAATGAAGTTTAAATGGATAAAAATAACTTTTTTTGCAAATGATACTCTAGAATTTAATAGATAGGAGTGATTTAAATGAAGAGATTATCAGTTAGTTTTTTCATAGGTTTTTTATTATGTATGAGTATAGTGACAACAACCCATGCTCATATGGATTGTGAGGGTATTAATGAAGTTGAATTAACTGAAGCTCAAAAACAAGAGCTAGAAACGCTAATGAAAAAAATTTTTTCTGATAAACAAGAAGTAATTAACAAGTACGTTGAGTATGGCGTTTTTAATGAAGAAACAGGACAAAAGATGGTCGAGAAATTTGATAAACGTTTCGAAATATTAAAGGAAAACGGCTTTATACCAAAGTGGGATAAATATTGTAAGGAAAAAGGAAAGCGTAGTCACAAAGACCATTAGGATACGATAAAAGCTTGGAGTAAACCCAAGCTTTTATTTTTTTAAACATTTAGCCGAGAAGACTTCTGCATAAAGTCATAGGGCTTGTGAAAAATAGGGATAACTGAAAGAGGAGAAGGAGAGAGATAAATAAATGGCAGTAACATTGGCAGACGTAAAAGAAGCGCGGGAGAAGATGAAGGGAATCGTTCATGTCACACCACTTGATTATTCGAGTACGTTTAGTGAACTTGCAAATAATGAAGTTTTTCTCAAGCTAGAAAACCTTCAGAAGACAGGATCATTTAAAGTAAGAGGTTCTTGTAATAAGTTGTTTTCGTTAAGTGACCACGAGCTCCATAGGGGGGTAATTGCTGCTTCTGCAGGTAACCACGCCCAAGGAGTCGCATATTCAGCGAAAATGTTAAAAATACCTTGCTCGATCGTTATGCCTAAAGGTGCTCCATTAAGTAAGATTGAAGCAACAAAGCGATATGGGGCTGAAGTTATCTTAAAGGGAAGTAGTTTTGATGAGGCATTGCATTTTGCGCTTCAACTGCAAAAGAAAACGGGAGCTTCATTTGTCCATCCATTTGATGATGAGGCAATCATCGCTGGGCAAGGAACAATAGGATTAGAACTTATTGAACAACTACCAACTACTGAGGCAATTATTTGTCCTGTTGGTGGTGGAGGCTTGATTGCAGGGATAGCTTTCGTAGCTAAGCAACTAAATCCAAACATAAAAGTCTATGGTGTTCAGGCATCAGCATGTCCTAGTATGAAACATTCATTGGTAGCGAAAGAGCCCATTGAAATTGAGGCGGACCCGACAATGGCAGACGGTATTGCAGTAAAAAAACCAGGTGTACGAAACTTTGATATCGTTCGTAACTATGTCGATGATATTTATTGTGTTGATGAAATGGAAATTTCTCGTACGATGTTAATGGTCCTTGAACGAAACAAGTTGCTTTTAGAAGGTTCAGGAGCGACCGCTTTAGCTGCATTACTTTATAAAAAAATTCCAATCGAAGGTAAAAAGGTTGTAGCGATCTTAAGTGGTGGGAATGTCGATGTGAATTTTATTTCGAGAATAATTGAACATGGAATGGTGGAAGCTGGTCGCTTTGTCCATTTTTCAACAATCCTAAAAGACAAACCAGGACACCTTCAGGAAGTATTGGGACTAATTTCAGAGCTCGGGGGCAATATACTATCTATTTCCTTACAACATGTTGGTGAGAAAATATTCCCGGGTTATGCTCAACTACTATTATCTATGGAAACTAAAAATCGAAACCATATAGAACAAATACTGACTCAGTTGAGGGAGAGGGGCTATGAGTTAGACGTCTTATTGTAAGCACTTTTCTTTGTTGCATATTACGTTATTAAGAAATTCACTCATATGAATAAATATAAAAATGTTGCGCATACTTCTTTCGAGGTGAACAATATGAAAAAATTATTAATGGTAGGAATTCTTTGTTTTATGATGGGAATTCAATTAATCGAAGTTGAAAACGTATCGGCAAATAGTGACGACGATCTGGTTATTCATATTATTACGACTGAGTTTGAATCGGAAACTGAAGATGGAAAAGAAATTGAGGTA
Source organism: Anaerobacillus sp. CMMVII (assembly GCF_025377685.1). Taxonomy (NCBI): domain Bacteria; kingdom Bacillati; phylum Bacillota; class Bacilli; order Caryophanales; family Bacillaceae; genus Anaerobacillus; species Anaerobacillus sp. CMMVII. The sequence goes on from NZ_JACEHK010000008.1 coordinate 115,358, forward strand.
TATCGTTGGGATCCAGGTACCATTTTTGTACCTAAAGGAAAAGATGTTACGTTAAGTTTTATGGTGTAAAAGGGAAATCACATCCGTTTTATATTGAAGGAACTGATGTAAAAGGAAATGTAAAAAAAGGCGAGGAAACAAGAGTAAAGGTTAACTTTTCTGAGGAAGGCATATACCGAATTGTCTGTACCGCCCATGAAACCTTGCAACAGAAATGGACCAATGATTGGATATATCGTCGTAAGATAAGTAAATTAATGGTGAAAAACAGGAAAAACCGAGCGAAGATTCCTCATCTTGGCTCGGTTTTTAATACTTTATATGGAATTAAAGTATAAGAAAAGGTAGGCGGTTCCTCGCCAGTTTTTCTAATCTTATGATAATAATAACTTAAAATTTTGCCGCGATAATGTCTCTGTATCCTCTTAATTCCTTAAAAAACAAAAGCCCTACCTCTCTTTTATCATTACGGCTCCTTGGCCGTGCACTTATAATAAGGCTAGCTAAGCGTTAAAAGATGCCAGACGATTTTACTCGTAAATATTAAATATGGTTTATATATGTCATGTAATTAATTTACGTAGGAAAGAAAATCCAATAACTTTAAGTGTGTTCATAAGCAATAGAGTTAACTATAACATATTCATATAAATAAAGCAACTAAATCAAGTCTGTTTTATCTCTGACGCCATTCTATCTCACCAGATTTAGTTCTTTATCTATGTTCACTTTAAAATTGTGCTTTTTATAAAAGTGAACAAGGCGCTCTTTATGATCCCAGTCGCGTTTCACAATATCACCTGTAATAGATGCAATATTTTGGTCTTTAGCAAGTTCCTTTAAATAATTTATGCAAATTGAGCCATAACCCCTATTTTCCTGGACCTTTAATATCACCTATATGAATGGTGTTTTCATCGGCATAGGAGGCCTGAATTGAAAAGTCCCAGTTTCCACGAAAGGCACTTTCACAATCATTGAGCATTATTTTGCAGTTATCACCGTCGTCTGCAGCATAAATAATCACCCAATTATTTTCCTTTGTTTGTTCAATTCCGATTACCTGCCACTTCTTAGCAATTTCCTTTAGGTTATCCTGAATCCGAAACATTTGAAACTCAAGATCTTCAATTTCTTCCTTTAATTCATCTTCATTTTTGGTTTCTCGCTCATCAAGAAAAGCGGATTTGAAAGACATTTGGTATTGCTCCTTCCTTATTGTTCTTGATCCACTAAGGGGAGTGTTTAAAGTATCGTTATGCCAAAAGTAGTGAAAATGTTCTTGTAATTAGCTCTAACTACAAACAACAGTTATCTATTATACTAGAATATATGTAATTTAGCAAACGTTTTATAAATTACATGAGTGTTGAATTATATTTGAAAAACCGATAAAATAGGTATGAATAATAAGTTTTAGGGGTGTACAATATGATTAAAGAAATTCCGATTTCCTATGTAAGAACAAACCAAGTATTTTTAGTTGCACTAACGGGAAGTTCGATCGTTTTCCAAAGCAGTTGGCTTTTAGTAATAGCATTCCTTTTTGTAGTTTTTCCTTTAATGTTTGGTCAAAAGGGAAATCTAGCTTTTCAAATAGCCAAACGAATGTTTCCAAAACCTTCGAGTGGAAAAACAGAGGCAGCAGAACTCCAGAAGTTCAACCAAACAATTGCTGCTGTATTACTTACAATCGCCCTGATTGTCCATTTTTTATTTGATAGCTGGATTGCATGGCTTTTTGTAGGTATGGTTACAGTTGCTGCAACGATTGCATTACTCGGTTTTTGTGTAGGTTGTTTTTTATATTTCCAATTTAAGAGATTTAAATTTAAAGTAAAGAAAGTTTGATCTGATGTTTAGTAATAGCAAGAAGTAAATTAACGGAAAAATACAAACACCTCTTTTCTCAGGCGAATGCTTGTCTTTCTTGAAGTGCTTTAGAGAGGGATTGAAGCAAAAAAAATTATTTACCCAAATCAAAAGGGGAGAAGTTTTTTATGGGAAAAATCTATATAATTCACGAAAATAGTGAATGGACTACTCATTTAACAAAAAGATTAGAAGAACTTGAGTTGCCTTATGAAGAGTGGCATCTCTCAAAAGGAACAGTGGATTTGGGTTCGGTTGCACCTGAAGGGGTTTTTTATAACCGGATGAGTGCGTCATCACATACAAGAGGCAATCGCTTTGCTCCGGAACTAACTGGAGCTATGTTAGCTTGGTTAGAACGAAATGGAAAAAAAGTGTTCAATGGTAGTCATGCTCTTCAGTTAGAACTTAGCAAAGTAAACCAATATATGGCCCTTAACTTAGAAGGGATTGAGACACCGAGAACCATTGCAGCAGTAGGGAAAGAACAGCTAATAGAAGCAGCGAAAACATTTGCTGGTCAGAAATTTATTACGAAGCACAATCGAGCTGGTAAAGGTTTAGGCGTCCAATTATTCATAGTATTGAGAGTTTAAGAGATTATGTTTATAGTGAACAATTCGATGAGCCGGTCGATGGTATTACACTTATCCAACAATATATTGAAGCGCCTGAACCTATTATTACAAGGTGTGAATTTATTGGTGGGAAGTTTTTGTATGCAGTGAACGTAAATACAACAGAAGGCTTTGAACTTTGTCCGGCTGACGCTTGTCAAATAGGCGATTTGTTTTGTCCAGTAGGTGAAGTACGGGAGAAAAAGCCAAAGTTTGAAATTGACTCAGAATTTCATCATCCAATCATTAAGAAATACGAACGATTCCTTTCTGCCAATCGAATTGATGTAGCAGGAATTGAATTTATCCGTAATAAAGAAGGAAACATTTTTACGTATGATGTGAATACGAACACGAACTACAATCCTGAAGCTGAGGTAATAGCCAATCGATATGGTATGCTAGAGTTGGCAAAGTTTTTGGGCTCTCAGCTTGCAAATGCTGCAAAGAAGAACTAGAGAAAAATTCTCTAGTTTTTTTGTTGAAATCTTCTGGAAATTTAAACTTAAATGCTATAACGTTAAGGAGAGAAAATCTTTCGTAGGGGGAGAATAGATGGGCATTCATTTTCGAAAAAAGGAAGAATGGTTTCACTTTTTTGATGCATCGGGAAATGAAATAAGACGGAAAACAGAAATTCGCTTTGATCCACTAACACAAGAAACTTCAAGATTAGTTTTTGATCCAGGAATGAAGGTAACTCCTCCTGATTATTTTGAGGAAGCAGAAAAAACAGGAGGAGCTAATTGTCCTTTTTGTGCGGACAATGTTTTAAAGCTCACACCAGTATTTCCAAATAGAATTTCTGAACAAGGAAGAATTGCTGTTGGGGATGCATTACTATTTCCAAATCTGTTTCCATATAGTAAACATAATGGAGTTGTCATATTTTCCAAAAAGCATTATGTACAATTAGAAGAATTTACGGAAACGATGATCCGAGATGCCTTCATGGCTGCAAAACAATATATTGAACGAGTAATGGCTAACGATGAAGACGCCAGATACGCTTCGATAAATTGGAATTACCTACCTTTAGCCGGTGGAAGTATCCTCCATCCCCATCTACATATTATCGTGTCAGAAACGCCGATGAATTATCAGGATAAAATGAACAAGTATACTTCTAGCTATGAAAAAGAACATGGTGAAGATTTTCTTGAAAAGCTGTATGTTACAGAGAAAGCTTTAGGAGAAAGATGGATAGGCGAAAAAGGGAACGTTGCTTGGATGCATGCATTCGCACCGAAAAGTCATAATGATTTTATTGCTATTTTTCCGCGTGTATCTACAGTGTCGGAACTTAGTGAACAGGATATTTTCGATTTTGCCAGTAGCTTAAAAGGGATTTTTGCTACATTAGCTAGTCAGGGGTTTGCTAGTTTTAATATGGCCCTTACCTTCACTGAGCATAGCCAAATTCATGCGAGACTAATTCCTCGTCTAACAGTAGGTGCTCTTAGTACGAGTGACATGAGTTTCTTTCAGGCGTTACAACAAGAACCACTAAGCTATAAAGTTCCTGAAGAAGTAGCAAAAATAGCGAGAGAATCCTTTAAAAATATCTAAGGGTCGTTTCAAAACTGCAGTTGAGCCTGCAGTTTTTTTTGTTTAGGATTTTTGAGTTTTCCTACCTGTGGATAAATTTAATTACAGTAATAGTCTAGCTCCAGCGCTTTGTTCTTTCGCGAAACAATTCTTCATATCATTTTGATTGTAAGTTAATATTTGGTAGGATAGTAGAAGTGGTTATACAATAACTCGATAAATTGTAAAAATAAGGAGTTTTACTGATGGCAAAAGTAATTTTATTTGATTTAGATGGAACATTACTCCCGATGGATACAGATGCTTTTGTAAAAAGTATTTAGGGCACTTAGCACCGAAAGTGGCACATATTATTGATCCAGAGCCTTTCTTAAAGGCATTGTGGGCTGGAACGGAAGCGATGATGCGTAATCTTGATCATGAAAAAACAAATGAAATGGTATTTGAAGAAACATTTTTACAACTAGTGAACTTAAAGAAAGAGGATATTTGGCCAACGTTAGACGATTTTTATACGAATGTCTTTCCGACCCTATCCCATCTTTCTTCACCGACACCATTAGCTAGAAAAGTAGTCAGTACTGCGTTAGAACGCGGGTACCGAGTTGCAGTAGCTACAAATCCGGTGTTCCCTAAAGCGGCTATCCACGAGCGTTTAAACTGGGCAGGAATTGCAGATATGCCTTTTGAGGTTGTGACTGTTTACGAAAATAGTTCGTTTACAAAACCTCATCCAGAATATTATCAAGAAATTTGCGATCGATTAGAAGTCAACCCAAAAGAATGCATTATGATCGGAAATGATAAACAAGAAGATTTGGCAGCATCTAAAATTGGCATGAAGACTTTTTTAGTAGAGGATTATGTCATTGATCGTGGTGAGCCTGTTTATCCAATTGACGATCATGGCACGCTCGAACAGTTACATGAAAAACTAGTCAATAGAGAAGGGTTATTCAAGGAATAAAAATCGTATGAAAGGTGGGTTTCAAGATATGGAGAAAGGTTTAGCTGTCATTCCTAAATTAGAAACTGATCACTACCTTTTAAGAGGAATGACACTTGAAGATACTCCAACCATGTTCGTTTTTATGAGTGACCTAAACACGATGAAATATATAACATCAAATCCCGTTCGTACAGTTGCTGAGCTAGCCTCGAACATTGAACAAAGTTTAAAAAACTTTAAAGAGACGAAAGAAATTCCATGGGTGATCGTTGATAAAGCTAATGGAGAGACGATTGGGATGTTTCGCTTTCATAAATTAAATTTATGGCATAAAAAAGCAGAAATGGGAGTTGTGATTAGGGAAGATTATCAAAAAAAAGGGGTAATGTCAGAGCTTTTAAGCACAATCCTTCCCTTTGGTTTTCATAATCTTGGCTTAAATCGAATTGTTGGCGATATCTTTGCTGAGAATCAAGGCTCTGAAAAATTGTTACATAAGTTTGGCTTTCAAAAAGAAGGTCAATTTCGCCAAACGGATTTTGATGGTAGTCGTTTTCACGATACAGTGGTATTTTCGTTATTAAAAGACGAATTTATAAAAATAGAGCGTTCTTGACTACATATTTTGCCGAATACCCACTTCTTTTTAGAAGTTTTGTCACATAGGAGGAAAAGCAATAGCTTCATATTTAATAGTATAGAAACAGCGGATTTTTCCTGGCAAACTTTGAGAAGAGGTGGAGGTAACATGTATACAATTAAAGATGTTTCGAAACAATTAAAAGTTTCGGTAGGTAATTTAAAGACTTGGGAAAATGTATTTGCAGATTTTTTTCAAGTGAATAGAACGAAATCTGGTTCAAGGATTTATGGTGAAACAGAAATTACGATTATAAAGAAAATTAAGCTCATGAAGGATAAGAATTTGAGCGATGAAATGGTTAAATTTATTTTAGAAACGAATGATCAATGCGAAAATCGTGAAGTGCCTGAGGAAATTCAAACCGAGTATGACTTGAAGTATGCAGATATCGTAGCTTTGCAGACTGAAACCGTTCAGGCTGTGAAAAGTATCTCAAATTCTATCGATCAATTCAAAGGTGAATTCATTAATGAAGTCAAAGAAAAATTGACGAATGAAGTAAAAAAAGAAATAACAAAAGGTAATTCGATTACAGAGGGCCTCGTACAAACGTATTCAAATGAAGTGCTTGATACGTACAAAAAAACTTCTGGACAAATCACAAGGCTAAAACGCGAAATCGAAAGAGAACAAGAAGAGAAGCTCTTTTTACAAAAGAAAGTTGAAGAAAGGGAGGAGCTCTTCCAAGAGTTTGTTCAAAGTTATCGTCAATCAGCTGCAGCGATTGAGGAACGAAATGAAAAAAGAAAGCTGTCCTATTGGTTAAATTTAATTACCAAAACAGCAAAACCGAAAATGTAATGTAGAGATGAGTCGGGCGTTGAACGCCTGGCTCATCCTTTTTTGTGAAAATGAAAACCCTAGGCTCGGCCTAGGGTTCCAAAAAGCTTCCAGCGAGGTATTAAAAAAACTCCACCGTGGTGCTAAAATATATTTGGTTCGCCAACCAATATATCAAGCAAACGGGGGAGTTTTATGTCAAAAGACATTAACAGTTTAGCACATACAAAATGGAATTGTAAGTATCACATTGTATTTGCACCAAAGTATAGAAGACAAGTAATATACGGAAAATTAAAGAAAGATATAGGAGAAATATTAAGAACATTATGCGAAAGAAAAGGAGTTGAAATAATCGAAGCAACCGCATGTAAGGATCATGTACATATGCTAGTAAGTATTCCACCCAAAATAAGTGTGTCCTCATTTGTTGGGTATTTAAAAGGAAAAAGTAGTTTGATGATCTTTGATAGGCACGCAAATTTGAAGTATAGATATGGAAATCGGAAATTTTGGTGTACTGGCTTTTATGTAGATACGGTAGGAAGAAATAAGAAAGTCATTGAAGAATACATTAAAAATCAAATACAAGATGATATAGTCGCAGAACAGTTAAGTTTATTAGAGTACGTTGATCCATTTACAGGAGAAGAAGTGAACAAAGGAAAGAAGAGGATAAAATAGGCCTTTGAGGTCTGGCCAGTAGAAGTAGTACAAATGGCGAACCGTTCAGTAGCCCTTTAGGGCCTGGTCAGTAACAAAGGCTTTCAGCCGCAGAACAAACCACCCGTTGTCACGGGTGGTTTTGATTGTTTTGGTTAAGAAAAGAAAGATTATTGTACTTAGTTAGTATAACTTTCTACATAGATCCTTGCGATTTTTCCTGTCTTCCTTTAACGTCCAACCCCTCGAGTCGAATAACCTTCTAGAACGAAAGTGATAAGCGCACTTTTTCTCTGGAAGACATGCAGTTTTAAATTGCAGACTTCATGTTCCAAGGATAGCTGTTGGAACGCCACAAGGCATAAAAGTGCGAAATTCATGTTCCAAGGATAACTGTTGGAACGCGACAAGGCATTTCGGGTTAACCGGGAGATTCATCTTGTCTTATTTCCTATCAAGCATTTCCTTCGTTAGATTGGCGATTGTCTTGCCAGTTGGGAGATTTTCGAGTCTACTTTTTGGATCGTAAACCTTTTGTGAAGGCCAAAGTCCGTGGTGGCCTGAGAAGATGAAACTAATTAAACAAGCGAGAAAAAAGTATTCGGCTCCTTTACCGTCAAACATTTCAACTGCTAATATAAGGCAAGCAATTGGAGTGTTTGCTCCACCACAGAATACAGCAATTAGGCCAATCGCAGCGAGAAAAGACATTGGTAGTCCAACAATTGAGGATAAAGTATTGCCGAGCGTAGATCCGATAAAAAATAATGGAATTGCTTCTCCCCCTACGAATCCAAACCCCATTGTCACTGCTGTAAAAATAAGCTTGCCCAGAAAGGCAAACGTGGGAACAGTTTCTGTAAACGATTGTTCAATCATATCTAAACCACGTCCGTTATAATCATAAGAACCAACGATGAGCGTGAAGGCAACAATGAGAATTCCACCAACAAATCCTCTTAGCATATGGGACTTTAAATGTTTTTCAGAGAAGTTTTGTAGATAATGCCTTAGTTGACAGTAGAGGATACTCACGAGACTAAATAATAAACAGACAAAGAAAAACTTTCCGAAAGTAACTATAGTTAGCTCTGGAACTTTTTCTATGATGAAATGTTCATGTCGATAGCTCCAAAACTGGGTTGCAACTAGGTGCCCAACAAAACTGCCTGTAAAACATGGGACAATCGCTTCATATCTCAACCTGCCGATAGAAGCCATCTCCATTCCGAAAACAGCACCAGTAATCGGTGCTCCAAAAGCAGCCCCAAATCCACTGCTTATACCCGTCATCATTAAAAGGTTTGTATCAATTGGCGTCACCTTAAATAGTCGATTTACCGTTTCAGAGATGCTGCCCCCCATTTGAATCGCTGCACCTTCTCTTCCAGTGGAGCCTCCAAATAAAACAGTAATAAAAGTACCGAGATAAACAATCGGTCCCATTCTTCGATGAACCTTACCATGACTATGAATTTGATCTAGAATGAGATTGTTTCCTTTAGCGGATGATTTACCGTATTTTTGATAAATATACCCTATTAGGACACCACCGAGAGGAAGAAGATAGATTAATCCTGGGTGAGCCATTCTGGTGTTACCTAAAAAATCATTCGTATTTAACAGAATTGCTGTTGTGGAACCGGTAATCGCCCCGATCATACTGCCGAATATGATCCATTTGAAAAGGAGCGAAAGAAACGTAAGGTAATTTGTTTTCTTTAACTTCAAAGCAAGCACCTCATTAGGACTAAGTCTCCTGTTCTTTTGGATTGGCTGCTTTCTCTATTTACTAACCAAGTTGTTTGAAAATGCACGATTTATGTGCTTTGAATAAAATCAATACGTCTATAGAGTCTCCTTGATTGTTATTTTTAACCAAAGCTTTTATGTTGATTTGACCATGGAAGGCCAATAAACGCACACTAGACTTTTTTCTAGATTTTTTCGTATTCCGTTGTTCATATTTAGTTCATATTCTCTTGTTATAATGTGAGGGTTAAAGGATGTGATCACAATCAACAAAGGATGGTTGAAAATTACTTTTGCAGTCGCCATTTGTTTCGTCATTATCTTGTTAATTATGAATAAACAACTAATTCCGGTGTTCATGGCAGGAGATCTAGAACAATTTATTAGCAGTGTAAACGAACAGTTTCTACCCATGTTCATCATCACGTTTATTTTAATGATCATTCATAACGTCATAACAGTTATACCACTAATATTGATACTTACCGTTAATATCAGTTTTTACGGGTTTGTTTGCGGTTTAATTTGGAGTTGGTTAGTTAGTATTTTAGGAGCAACATTAATTTTTGTAGGTGCCCGCTATTTCTTTAGAGATTTTCTAGAGAAAAGAATTAGTGACTCAGTGAAAAGTAAGGCAGAAGAGAATGGTTTTATGTATGTGTTATTGGCACGGATTTTCCCTTTTGTCCCAACAAATCTAGTGAATATTATTAGTGGAGTAAGCTCGATTAGATTTAAAGATTTTTTTATTGCGACGAGTATTGGTAATTTGATTTACTTTTTCACTCTTTCATTAGTACCACTTGGTCTTGCATCTGGAAATAGTGATTTGATTATTTTAATTTCAGTATTTCTTATTGTAGCTGCTTTTCTTTATAAAAGACGAAAACAGAAAACAGAAGATAATCTCAAGAAAAAACAATTAGTTTAATAGATTAATTGTTTTTTGTTTTTCTTCTTAATGAATTTTATATTCATTATTATTGCTATTATGTTTTATATGAAGTTGTGTTAATACCATTCGCAATTCAAAATAGTTTGATATAGCTTATTAAGATAATTATGAAATTCACTCTTCGAGTAAAAATTTAATATGATGTTCATATTTAGTTCATATTGAAATGATAAGCTACAAGAGTTAAAGAGCACAGGATTGATAATGATAAAGTTAGGATTTCTACATTTGTCAGAATAGATAGGGGAACTTAAATGAAGAAGGAAAGAGATAACCTGTAGTAGTAGCGCTTTTTAGGAAAGATAAGAACTACTTTACTCATGTAAAGGAGCAATCAACATGAAAAAGTTAACGTTATTAGTTATTGATGACGATCCAAATATTTGTGAATTAATTCGATTATATAGTGAGAAGGCTGGATATGAGGTGCGACATGCAAATGACGGCTTAACAGGAGTAGAGATTTTTTACGAACTAAGACCTGATCTAGTCGTCTTAGATATTATGCTACCTGGTTTAAGCGGTTGGGAAGTTTGTAAGGAAATACGTTCGGACTCCGAAGTGCCAATTATCATGTTAACTGGGAAAGGTGAAAGCTACGATAAAATAAAAGGATTGGATTTAGGTGCTGATGATTATGTGGTCAAGCCCTTTGATCCCAAGGAGCTCTTAGCTCGGATGAAAGCGGTATTGAGAAGGTATAACATTTTCAATGGTGATCAAGATATTATCACCTTGCCCCATCTGATTATTAATATGAAGCAGTATCAAATCACTTGTTATGATGAAACAATGACAGTGCCTCCAAAAGAAATTGAACTGCTTTTTTATTTGGCAACGCATGCAAATCGTGTATTTACGAGACAACAATTATTAGATCAAATTTGGGGCTATGATTTTGAAGGTGACCCTCGAACCGTTGATGTTCATATTAAACGTATTCGTGAAAAGTTAGGAAAAGCGAATACAGACTGGGAATTGAAAACATTAAGGGGCATCGGGTATAAATTTGAGGTGAACACACCATGAGAGTGAAGTCGAGTATTTTTACAAAGTTATTTTTTACACATGTGGTGAGTTCGATAGCAGCATTTCTCATTTTTAGTACCGTATTTTATCTCTTGTTCAAAACGATTTAAAGCAAGAATTTCTTACTACATTACATGGGCAGCATGAACAGGTGGAGAAGACGCTGCAATTAGCCTACGAAGATGTAGATAATAAAGAAGCAATAATCTCAACTTTGGGGTTTATGAATGACAAAGCTCATAAAAGTATTTATTTATATGGTGAAAATGGTGAATTGCTTAACGTCTTTTCAGACGCAACAGAAGTATTAACCATTGATCAAGAGTTTATAGAGACAGCACTTGACGGTAGCACAGTTCATGAATTTGTTAATGAAAAAGGGCATCGAATATTTTTAATGATTTCGCCATTAGCTAGTGGAAACGCTGAATTTCAAGAAAAAGTCTTGGTGATTGCTTTACATGGATATGATCCGGTGGCTAAAAGTATTAAAGGGATGTTTTTATTAGCTGGCCTTATTACAACGATAGTAACGACTTGTTTCTTATTTTTATTATCAAAGAAGTTTTCAGCCCCATTAAGGAACATGAACCATGTCGCCATGGAGTACGCGAAAGGAAACTTTGGAAAAAAAGTGAAAGTAACAAGCATCGACGAAATCGGTCAACTAGGGGAGACATTAAACCATATGGCCAAGGAATTGGCAAGCTTAGATTCGATGCGAAAAGAGTTTGTTGCGAATGTTTTCTCACGATATGCGTTCACCTTTAACATCAATAAATGGCTTTGTTGGAGCCATGTTGGATGGAACAATTCCAGAAAATGACCAGAAGCGATATTTGCATTTAATGAAAGATGAAACTGAGAGATTAATTAAACTTGTGAATGACTTGTTGGATATCGCTAGAATTGAAGCCGGTCAAGTTTCCATTCACCCAAGAAACTACAATGTCTCAGAACAAATTCGTAAATTAATTGCTAAACTTGAACCGCAATTATCAAAACAGAAAATTGACATTGAAATCCAGTCAAATGAGGAAGACGATCTTTATATATTTGCTGATAGAGATCGCATTGATCAGGTTCTTGGAAACTTAATTGAAAATGCAATTAATTTTTCAAACAATAAAGGTCTAGTGGTGATCACATTGTCTAAAATCGAAAAAGAAGTGCAGATCTCCATTGCAGATCATGGTCCAGGTATTCCAAAAAAAGAGCTAAAGTTCATCTGGGATCGATTTTTTAAAGTAGATAAAGCTCGTAGTCAAAAGGTTGGTACCGGTATTGGTTTATCAATTGTAAAACATATCATTGATTTACATGGAGCAAAAATTGAGGTGCAAAGTGAACTTGGAAAAGGAACTGTGTTTTCAATTTCATTACCAACTGCAACTAATAACACTAAAAATGGAGGATTAAACGTATGATAACAATTTATACTACCCCAGGGTGTTCGTCATCTAGAAAAGCGAAAGCTTGGTTAATAGAACATAATATTGAATTTATCGAAAGAAATATGTTAACACACCGACCGACAATCGAGGAAATTAAAGCGATGGTTGGGAAAACAGAGGATGGCGTAGATGAGATTATATCGACGAGATCACAAATATTCAAAAAGTTAGGATTGGATTTAGAGACGGTTTCTATCCAGAAATTATTTACTTTTATAAGTGAAAATCCGTGTTTTCTTCGTAGTCCAATCATCATCGACGAAAAACGGCTATTGGCTGGCTATAGCGAAATTGAAATTAGACGTTTCATTCCAAGGAAGATGCGTAGATTTAATTTACAACAGGCACAGCTCTCTATTAATTAATAAAATCAAATGCTTAACAAGCGGTAAGTTTTAAACAAGTGAGTGAATTTCATAATTATCATTAGTAGCCTAAAATATTGAATTATGTAATAAAATAAAGCTTCACGCAAAGCGTGAAGAACCAAGCGTTCGCTTGGTTACGACCTAAAAGCTAATAGAATAGCAACAATCTTTTAGAAACGTTTTTTTCTCAAAGATTGTTGCTTTCAATCTAGTTTGTAAATTAAATAGAATATATATAAAGGTCTCAGGGACAACATTTCTAACATTAGATGTTGTAAGCGCAGAAATATCGATTATATATTGAATTTGTTCATAAAGCACCATTGTTTACGAAAAGAGCGTAAAATAAAACCAATAAACATTAAAGTATCTCTTTAATGTTTATTGGTTTTTATTTGTCTATGGTAAGCAGTTTACAAAAAAATTATAAGAATGTTCTCTTGATAAATACCCATCCCATATAGGAAATAAAAAGAACAACGGTAATGATTGCAGATTTACGAAAGCGTCTTTTGAATACTGGTTGATCAGCTTTTGGAGCGAAAAGCATTCGGACTACGAAGAAAACAGTCGTTATGATACTAATAGTCAAAATACTACCAAGGATAATATGGGCTAAAATAGTTGGATCCATAATTTTAGCTCCTTTCAGGATGAATTTTTATAAATAGTATCACGGTAAAAGTATTTGAACAAGCGAATTTATAAAAAAATACGGTTAAAACAGATTAGTTCACTTTTTTGTAAATTTCTTTATATAGACTTTTTGCCGTATCGCATTTGAGCACTTTGCCATTTACGACAGAAAAAGGACCTTGCTTGCAGGTTTTACATTCACCAATACAGCCTTTACGCTTCACTTTAATATCAAGATCGAGTTCTTTTATTTTTTATAAACCTTTTTTGTTTTAAAGTCATTCTCTTTGCAAAAATAGACTTTTTCCATTTGTGATTCACCTCGGTATTCGTTTAAATGAAAATGATTATCACTTGCTTTGATTATAGCAGATTTTTTCCACGAATCACACGGTTATTTTCTTGTTGTTTGTATGTAAAATTATGTAGTGCTTATGCGGGTGTAAACGCTACCATTTTCTTAGAATTTCAACAAGGGGCTAGACTTAGTTTAGCCAACCTTTCACAATTTCAATTTCTTGTTCATGAGTAAAGTTTTCATCATCTGGAGTTTCTAAGATTAGTGGAATGCCTTTAATTACAGAAGAGGCGAAAAAGTTTGACCATTGAGTTTCTTTGATAAAGCCATCTTTAAGATTGGCATGGCGATCTTTCCGTTTCCCGGAAGGGTATTTAGAATTGTTTAGGTGGATCGCTTTTAAATGTTGAAAGTAGCCAAGCTCAAGTCCTTTGTTTGCGATTTCATCCCAATTATCACCATTCCACAAGCCACTTGCAAAAGCATGACAGGTATCAAAGCAAAAACCGACTTTTTCAGGATAGTCGGTAAGTTTTCGAACATGAACATTTCCTCCAGTGTAATTCCCATGTTCGTTCCTGCTCCAGCATTATTTTCAATTAATAATAATGCCTTTCCGTGCCAATCCTGTAAAACAGTATTTAAAACATGAATCATTTTTTTATATCCTTCTACAGTCGCCTCACCCTTCATGGCTCCAAAGTGTACGACGATTCCGATAGAGCCACACGTGTAAGCAATCTCCAAATCGTTTAGAATCGAGGTGATTATTTCGGCTTCAAGTTCCTTATTTTCCGAAATTAACTTAGTTGGATAGGGTGTATGAGCGATGGAAACAATCCCTTTTTCCTCGCAAAATTGCGCGCAACTTTGAGCAGAAGCCTTATCAAATTGCTTTATAGAAATACTTCTGGGGTTTTTAGGGAAGTACTGAAAGGCAGTTGCACCGATTGATTTTGCATTTTTAGCTGCATGTTCGTAGCCATTTCGAATACTAACGTGACTACCAATAAACATGGTTTTCACCTCCTTATTAGTGCTGACAATTAGGACAATAATATGTCTTTTTGGAAGAAACAGTTTCTAAAATAATCTTTGAACCACATTTATTGCAAGGTTCGTCCTGGCGATCATAAACAAGTGTTTGATAGTTTCCAGTAAGAGTATCCCCTTCAAAAAATGGATGATCCATATAGCCGCCTTGGTTGATGCCCCGTTTTAACGCCGTGTTAATTCCTTTATATAAATTGTTAATTTCCAGATCATTTAGCTCGTTCATTTTTCTAGTCGGAAGTAAACCGGCATCATAGCAAATCTCATCAGAATAACAATTTCCAATCCCAGAAATGAACGACTGGTTTACTAACGTTGTTTTTCAAAACTCCCCGTCTTTTTTTGATTAACTGAAGGAAGGAATGCAGTGAAAAGTCTTGATCTAATGGTTCTGGACCTAGCTTTGTCAATTGCTCATTTAATTGTTGATCGTCTATCAAATGTAAATAGCCGAGCCGAAGTCCTATAAAATATAAATGTCCTGAAGGAAACGTAAGGATCACTTGTTTGGTTCGATTTGGGCTAGTTTCATCGGACCCGAAAAACATCCAGCCGCCTAGCATTAAATGAAGAATTAAGTTTTTGCCGGAGCTAAGCTTAAAGATAAGGTATTTTGCTCGCCTTTCAACTGCAACAATAGAACTATTGGTAACCTCCTGCAAAAACATTGGAGCAGAGATGTTAATTGACTTTTCCCGGTTGATTTCAATGTTTGTAATCTTTTGCCCACTGATTTTTGCAGTTAGCAACTTTTTGTAGGTTTCCATTTCTGGTAATTCAGGCATGTAACAAATCTCCTCTCAGTAGTATAGGTTAAGTATTTAGTTAAATTAGGGAATTTATGAGAATTTCAATTTTAGATCGTGTAGTTTTTGACTATCTATAGAAAAAAGGGAGCGTCAAGACAAATGATGTTGTCTTGATGCTCATTTTTTTGCAAGTATACCTGTTTTTAGTGCTTTTTGTTTGGGAAATTATTAAATTGAAATGCTAAATAATAGAGAAAATACGTGTTTTTGTATAAGTTTGGCGACTTGTGAAGGATTGTGGAAGTTTATGTAGAATTATAGTAGTAGTGTTTTACAAGACTAGGAAGACTAATCATTTTTGGAGGGGAATTATGAGTAGCTTAAGAGTAGCTGTGTGTGACGATTCATTGTTAGTTAGAAAGAAATTAAGAGCGAGCTTAGAAGAACTTGGGATGAACGTAGTTCTTGAAGCTACTGATGGTGCTGAAATCATTGAAAAATTGAAAGGTACTAACGATATTGATGTTCTTTTTCTAGATATTATCATGCCAAACAAGACGGGAATTGAAGCCTTAGAAGTAATAAAAAACGACGAACGAACGAAAGCAATCAACGTCGTAATGGTTACATCTGTAGGGACATCAAAACATGTGAAAGAGGCTGTTAAGTTAGGTGTCTATGATTTTATGCAAAAGCCTGTTGACACTAGTGTGTTAAAGACAATCTTACAGAGAGTGAAAGGGGAGTAATCGACGAATGTTTAGTAAATATTTTGGTAACTTCCTATTAAATAAGGGTATCATCACAAGTAACCAGTTAAATGAAGTTTTTCAAGAAGAGAAGCAAAGTCATGTAAAGTTGGGAATACTGGCATTAAATAAGGGCTTTATGACTTTAGAGCAAATCAATGAAGTAAATGAAGCTCAACGCGCTACTGACCGTAGGTTTGGTGAAATCGCCATTCAAAGAGAATACTTAAGTATTGATAAGCTCGAAGAATTATTGACAGATCAAAAAACGAGTTATTTATTAATCAGTCAAATCTTACTTGATAAAAATCTTGTTACAATGGATCAAATTAGTAAATTGTTGTTCTCTTATAAAAACGAGTATGGTTTGACGAATGAAGATCTTCAAGAATTAACAAATGATAATGTCGAAAAGATTATAGAGAGTTCACTAAATTTGGAAAAACCGTTGAGCGACTACATCGTAATGTTAGTAAAAAATATTGAGAGGCACTTTCATGAAAAAGCTTATGTGCAGGAGCTAAAGAACGGTATCGACCGATATCCATTAGTAGCGTATCAGCAAATTGTCGGTGAATATAATCTCGATACCTATTTGATGTTGTCAGAGCCTGATTTTCTTAAAGTAGCTTCTATTTTTGCTGAAGAGGAGCTAAAGGAAATCGATGAACTATCAATTTCAGCAGTATTAGAGTTCTTAAACCTTCATAATGGAATTTTTATTGTTAATGAAGTTGATAAGGGCTTTGATCTAAGTTTACTAGTACAAAAACTAGTTGAACCAAGCTTGGCTCAGGAAGAAGTATCTTATTTTACAATTTTGTTTAGCGATATAGAGCTAATTGTTGGACTACAAAAAAGGTAATGAAGTTAGATTACCGAGCTTGGTTGATAACCAAGCTCGGTTTTATGATTTTATTCATTTGGAGAGTCCGAAACCAACCGTTGGATTCCTTTTTTGTAGGTAGTAAGGGCATGATTATTCCGTATTGATCCAGCTTGGAGTGAAAATTTTACTTGCTTAGGAACATGTTGATAATTCCAACTACGTTTTGTAAAAGGACAATAAATTTTTTGTGGTGGAAGCATGGGAATGATGTCATGACTATTGATAAAGCGAATACAATCAGGCACTCTTGTAGAAAATCGGTGAGTGAATTCTTTATTTCCTACCCGGGGACTTGCGTAATTATACATCGTAACCTTTGGGAAATGGCCGTTTTCAACCACATCCATAGCGTGTAGTGTTGCTAACGCTCCCCCTAAACTGTGACCTGTAATATAGAGCCGCTTGTACGGAGCAATTCTCGCATATGTTTTAAATATTTCTTCACGACATGATTGGTAGATAGATAAAAACCCATGGTGGATTAGCCCCTTACTTTCGGAATAGGGAAATATGTCTTGAAATGCCTCTGCGTCAGCGATCCAATCAGGATCTGAGAGAGTTCCACGAAATGCAATAACAACACAATCCCAGGTTTCTAAGATGAAACCAAACCACTCTTCACGGCCGAATGCCATTCCTTTAAAAGATTTTACAAGCTTCACACCAAATGGTACTTGAAAACGTCCATTGTTCTCATACTGTTCATAGGTTAGGTTACACATGTGGATTAAGTGCATAGCTAATCCTTTATTAAAGTGAGGGTTTTTAGTCAATGGAGCCAACTCCTTGAGACATTTTTGATATCATATTCAAAGTGATGAAATATAGTGATATATTTTGAAGTAGGTCATAGTTACATAAGTAAAACTTTAAACGTCTATTTGCTCGCTTTCTTTGCTAACAACCGTTGAAAGATTTGTAAAACGGATAGGATAGGAGGAGCCTAACTCTTGATATGTGAATCGATTGACAAGTTTACGCTTTAGGTTTAGCAATTTGTCCTTCGAGTAAGTTAGGAGCCACCTGCTTCAAATAGTGAAGTCGTTAACTAATTTGCTCGGTACACAAAAAACTTTTTATTGATGATAACTATTAAAATTAGATAGGACAGTAAAAATCGCGTTTGTACAATCTCATTTTTCTGAACAGTTTAGCGCTAAAACAAGACTCAATTCATAAGATGTAAAAATAGGAGGGGATATTTTGGCTTTTATAGGAAATGTATTATGGTTTATTTTTGGTGGTGGCCTTGTTTCTTGTATCCTGTGGTTCTTATTTGGGGTACTCATGGCAATTACGATTGTTGGGATTCCTTTTGCCAAGGCAGCTTTTACGATCGCACGTTTTTCAGCCTTTCCCTTTGGTAAGCAATTAGTGGATGTTCGAACACTTGGGGGGACTAGAATTTTCGGAACAGGTTTGGCAAACTTTCTCTGGATTATTTTAGCAGGGGTATGGCTGTTCATCGCGCATTTAACTGCGGGAATTGCTAGCTGTCTAACAATCATTGGAATTCCTTTTGGACTCGCTCACTTTAAGCTAGCCTTTATCTCGTTTGCTCCTCTAGGGAAAAGGGTTGTTTAGGTTTTAACTTGTCTTTTGTTGATATCACGTTAACAATAGGTTCTTTAACTTAATTGATGAAAAGTACATTCTTCATTGGGGTCGTTTTAATCGTTTGTTCGTTTGTTGTACACATTCTTTATCAAGTTTAACTTGATATTAAGTGTTGAGCCCTAAAGCTTAAACTTTTAATTATTGGAATAAAGTCAATTCTAGTTAGATTGGATAAATATGGAATGCTCAACAATTAAGAAGATAGGCATAATAAACATGTAAAACTTTGAAAGGGTGGAATGTTTATATGTCATTAGAATGGTTTGATCGAGTATGTAGCGAAATGCAAGATAACTTAGAATCGATTTGTGAGGATTATGATGAAATAGGACATATGCGGATTGACAGAGCTGCTAAACACCCAAAGATTGAATTTTATGTCGAGTTCGAGGACGATGACCGTGAAGTTTTCTGTACATTGTTTTTCGACCCCCACAATGAAGAATTTTATATGGAAGAGTTTGATTTAACCTTGGGGGAAACGTACCGCCAAATTCTTCCCGACATCGAAGAAATTCTTGATGCAGTTCATGAAGTATTCCATAATTTCATGGATACAGAAGTTGAAGATGAAGACGATGATGAAATGGATGATGAAGAAATTTTCGAAGAGGATGATGAGCAAGTATTTACAGATGGCGGGGAGTATGATGTTGTAGTTGATGTTGAATGGACAACTCCTGAGGTATTAGCCTATTCATACTTAGATGAGGTAGAAGTAACTTATAGATTTGGAGTTGTAACTGAAACAGGTGATGGCATCCTTCACCGCGTCAACCGCATTTTTACAGATGACAACGAAACCATTGAAGACGAAACTAATTTCATCTTTAGTAAGGAAGAAGCAGGAGCTATTATTGAGTTAATTGAAAATAACATGGATGCTATGGAAGGCTTTGATCCTTCTTAATAGTTTAGAGTGTAGAGTTTTGAGTTGTTGAAAGCACAATTCGATGCTGCTGTGAAAGAGCCTCTTATGTAGAGAGGCTCTTTTTATAGTAGTACGTTGAATTCTCTCAGAGAAAACTCAGCATTCAAAACTCTAAACTTAAAAAAGGATATTATTTGAATATTTCTGCGATTAGATTTAAACTTATAGAAAAAGTTATACATATAGATTTAAATGATGAAATTCATTAGAAATGAAGTTATTCTGAAAGACTTCTCTGGGGGAGCTTATGTTAAAAGTACTTTCGTTCTTAAAACCTTATAAAAATCCTATTTATATTGCATTATTCCTCATGCTTGTAGAATTATTTGTTGAGCTATGGCACCCGTTATTAATGGCAAAAATTATTGATGAAGGAATTCTAAAAAATGACCTCTCAGTAGTAATGCTATGGGGTGGTGTAATGCTTGGCTTATCAATGATCGGTTTTGCAGCAGGGATAGTGAATTCTTTTTACTCTGCCCGTGTTAGTCAAGGCTTTGGCTATGATATTCGAAAGAGCTTGTTTGATAAAATTCAAATGTTTTCATTTGCTAATTTAAATCGATTTCCAACTTCCTCTTTAATCACAAGGTTAACGAACGATGTCAGTCAGGTTCAGGGTCTAGTCTTTATGGGTCTTCGTATTATGGCTCGGGCACCTCTACTTGTGATTGGTGGAGTTGTAATGGCGTTAATTGTAAATTGGAAGCTTGCTTTAATTTTAGTTGTTACGATGCCGTTATTATTTATCTTCATGGTTTGGTTAATGGGTCGAGGAGTAACGCTATTTCGTGAGGTTCAGGATAAATTAGACTCAGTAAACAGTGTGATGCGAGAAAATTTGACAGGTATGCGTCTAATCAAAGCTTTTTTAAGAAAAAATCACGAACAAAATCGGTTTGCTAAGTCAAGTCAAGAATTAAAAGATAATACAATAGGTGCCTTGAGATTAATAGAATTAACGATGCCTGTACTGTTGTTAGTTATGAACATCAGCATTTTATTTGTTTTGTGGTTTGGTAGCTTTCAGGTAAACACGGGTGAAGCCAATATTGGTGAAATCGTTGCGTTAGTCAATTATGCTACGCGAATTATGTTTGCTTTCTCGGTTTTCTCTTTTATTTTGATGAACCTAGCTCGTGCGAAAGCTTCTTCTAGTAGGATAGAAGAAGTCCTTGAAGCGGATATTGACCTAGTCGACGCTGATGAGTTATTACCAGATGAAAAATTTGTCGGGAACGTAAAGTTTGATCAGGTTTCCTTCCAGTATCCTGATACTGATGTAGAGGTGTTAAGTGATATAAGCTTTGAAGTAAAGCAAGGAGAAACCGTTGCGCTTCTTGGAGCGACTGGTTCTGGAAAAACATCGTTATTGCAGTTAATTCCTAGACTTTACGATGCAACTGGTGGGGTTATTACCATTGATAATCTTGAGATAAAACAATTAAAGTTAACTCATTTACGGAATCAAATTGGATTTGTACCACAGGAAGCGCGACTTTTTTCAGGTTCAGTGCGCGAGAATATCTGTTGGGGAAAAGAAAATGCCACAATGGAAGAGATCATTGAAGCTGCAAAAGCTGCTCAAATCCATGACACAATAGTTAAACTTCCTAATCAATACGATACAATTATCGGACAAAGGGGAGTCAATCTCTCAGGTGGACAAAAACAGCGCTTGTCAATTGCAAGAGCCCTCATCCGTAAGCCGAAAATCTTATTGCTAGATGATAGTACAAGTGCCTTAGATTTAAAAACAGAAGGAAAGATACTTGAAGCAATCAACCAACTTTCATGTACAACTTTTATTATTACACAAAAAATAAGTACGGTTATGGTTGCTGATAAGATTTTACTCCTTGAAGATGGAAGGGTAATCGGTGAAGGGGATCATCAATTATTATTAGAAACTAGTTCAATGTATCAAAAAATTTATCATTCTCAACAACATGAGGAGGTGGTAAGCAATGGCTAGACATGCTACTTCTACCAACAAAGCGAAACCACCGAAATCAAAAGATGTATGGGGGACAATTAAGCGAATTTGGGTCTACTTATCGGAGAAGAAGGCGCTAATATCTCTTGTATTATTTTTAGTTTTGATAAGTGTCGTGTTATCTTTGTTAGGACCATATTTAATTGGCTTTGCTTTTGATGAGTATATTGAAACTCGCAATTCCGAAGGCTTATTAAAGTTATTAGTATTTCTTTCCCTAATTTATATTGTAAACTCGATTGCTATCTGGCTATATAACTATTTGATGATTAGTATTGCACAAAACACGGTTTATCGAATGCGTAGGCATTTATTCCGCCATCTTCATCGTTTACCAATTAGTTATTTTGACAGGAAGCAACATGGAGAACTGATGAGTAGGCTAACAAATGATATGGAAAATGTCAGTCGTACGTTGAACAGTTCGGTCATTCAAGTTTTTTCTAGTGTTCTGACGCTTTTCGGAACGGTTGCCTTTATGATTTACCTTAGTCCTTTGTTTACGTTAATAACGTTGACAATTATTCCGTTATTATATTTTGGAATGAAGTGGATCACAACGAGAACGCGAAAATATTTTCGTGAACAACAACGTAATTTAGGCGATATGAATGGGTATATTGAAGAAACGATTTCGGGGCAAAGCGTAGTAAAGACTTTTTCACAAGAAGAGAAGGTTATCAAGCAATTTATGGAGAGAAATGAACGCCTGAAAAATTCCGGTTATTATGCACAAGCATATTCAGGCTTTATACCAAAACTCATGAATGTCTTAAATAACTTAAGTTTTACAATCATCGCGTTTGCAGGTGGGATCCTTGCGTTAAACGGTTTGGTTTCAATCGGAATTATCGTAACGTTTACTCAATTTTCAAGGCAATTTACGAGACCGTTAAATGATCTGGCAAACCAATACAATACACTACTTTCTGCGGTTGCGGGGGCTGAGCGAGTTTTTGAGGTTATTGATGAAGAAAAAGAAACCGATCAGGACAATGCCATCGAGCTTCAAGATGTAAAGGGAGACGTCGAGTTTAGTCACGTATCATTTTCTTATGAAAAAAGTGGGCAAACGATTCATGATGTGTCTTTTAAGGCGAAGGTTGGTGAAACGGTTGCCCTAGTTGGTCCGACCGGCGCTGGTAAGACAACGATTATTAATTTACTTAGTCGTTTTTATGATCCTGACCAAGGAATTATTACAATTGACGGTAGAGATATGATGTCTATTACTCGTGAAAGTCTTAGACAGCATTTAGGTTTTGTGCTTCAGGACCCTTATTTATTTGAAGGTACGATTCGTGAGAATATCAGGTACGGAAAGCTTGAAGCTACGGATGAAGAAGTAATAAAAGCTGCAAATTTTGCAAACGCTCATTCATTTATTGTAAAACTGCCAAAAGGTTACGATACCGTGTTATCACAAGACGGTGCTGGGATTAGTCAGGGCCAAAAACAACTTCTCTCCATCGCTAGGGCCATTCTTTCTCGACCGAAAATATTAATTTTGGATGAAGCTACAAGTAGTATTGATACTATCACAGAGATAAAAATTCAAGAAGCACTTACTAGGCTTATGGCTGGCCGTACCAGTTTTGTCATTGCCCATCGTCTGAATACCATTCAGCAGGCCGATCAAATTTTGGTGCTAAATGAAGGGGAAATTCTTGAAAAAGGAACGCACAATTCATTGATGAAAAACAAAGGCTTTTATTATGAGCTATATCATGGTCATCTAAAAAATGATGCGATCTGACAGTCTCCGCTCAGGAGACTGTTTTTACAAGCTTAAAAACGAGACTAAAGATAGAAAGTTGGATGAAATAGATATGTGGCAAACAAAAACATTCCTTGAATTAACCAATATAGAGCTATATCAAATTATGAAGGAACGAATTAACATTTTTGTTGTTGAACAAAATTGTCCTTATCCTGAGTTAGACGACTTAGACCAAGAGTCGTACCATCTTTTTTATGAGGAAGAAGGGGAAATAAGAGCTTATTGTAGAATTCTGCCTAAGGCTTTGAAATACAACCAAGTATCAATTGGTAGAGTGATTGTTAAAGAAGCTTATCGACGGAAAGGAGTAGCCTCAGAGCTACTTCGTAACGCAATTCATTTTATCAATACAGAATTATCAGAAACAGCAATTAAAATTCAAGCTCAAGACCACTTACGAGATTTTTATGGATCATTTGGCTTTAATCCGATATCAGAAACATACCTAGAGGACGGAATTCCTCATGTTGATATGCTAAAAAGCTAAATTTCTACTAGAAAGCGAAGGTGGTTCGATAAATGGCTAGAACCAAAATGAGAGAACTTGGTATACAGATTGGTAAATTGCGTACTGGTGAAAAAAATTGTATTACCGATGTTAAAGGTGTTCGTGTTGGTCACGTAACTTTACAAAAGGATTTGCCAAATGGGGAAGCTATTCGTACTGGTGTCACAGCGATCTTACCACATAGTAGAAACGTGTTTCGGGAAAAGGTAATCGCAGCAAGTTACGTGATTAATGGTTTCGGTAAAACGACTGGACTCGTTCAAATCGATGAATTAGGGCAATTAGAATCACCGATAATGCTTACAAATACATTCGGGGTACCAGCCGTGTCTCAAGGTACCTTGCAGTACATGATTCATCAGAGTCCCGAAATTGGTGATACAACTGGAACAATCAATGTTGTCGTCGGGGAATGTAATGACAGCTATCTAAATTCCATCCGCTTATTTCCGATTAAACCTGAACACGCAGTGGCAGCGATTGAAAAAGCGACAGACGAGCAAGCTGAAGAAGGGGCGGTTGGTGCAGGAACTGGGATGGTTTGCTTTGGGTTTAAGGGAGGGATTGGCTGTTCATCAAGGATGATTAACTTTGAAACAAAAACATATACAATTGGTTGCCTTGTTCTATCAAATTTCGGCAAACAAGAAGATTTTCGTTATTGGCAAAACGAAGGATTAGAACAACCAACTGAGTATTTGACAGATGGTTCAATCATCATCGTTCTGGCAACCGATGCACCATTGAGTGACCGTCAGCTGAAACGGATTGCTAAGCGAGCGACCATTGGCTTAGGAAGAACTGGAAGCCATATTAGCCATGGGAGTGGTGATATTGTTATTGTTTTTTCAACAGCAAAAACAATTGACCATTTTACGGATCGTTTTTTCGAGACAAAACTTGAGCTTAGGGAAGATACTACTTTGATGAACCAGGTGTTCGAGGCTGTATCAGATGTTACTGAAGAGGCAATCTTAAACTCCCTTACTAAGGCTAAGACGACCACTGGTCGAAAAGGGCGACTTGTAAAAGAACTGCCATATAAGTTTAACAACGATTAAAATTCGTCCTAGCAATGTGATTCTATCTATCATCTTCTTTTTACGGACATTGGTTCCCTTATTTTGCTGTTTTTGCGATTTTTTGATTATTAGGGACATACGATCACTTATTTTGCCTAAAATCATCATAAATGACCATAAAAAGGTGGAATAGAGGAACGTATGTCCAAAAAATCCAATAAACATTATTTTTTGCAGAAATAGAGGAACGTACGTCCGCTTGATTTTAATTTTTTTATTATTAAGTACCTTGCTGTTTTTTTAACTCCTTAAGCGAGTAAAACGTACCGCGCCAGACAATACCACCGCGCTTTATTGTTAAAAATGTAGCTCGAACAATGCAGTAAATGAAAAGTAGTGCAGAAAACGGGAAAACTATAAAGTATACTATTGCTCCTTTTGCCATTACATTTGCTGTTTGTTGATATACTAAAAAAAGCAGGAATATCGAAAGTAAGTATAGCACTTGAGTAACTCCATTTGTCAAAAACAGAGCAAGAAAGGGCCAAATTTGTGAAATGAAAATGCCACTTATTGCAAATAAGACCATGAAGTAATTATAAAAAGACCAGCAAACGTGTTTTTTTCGAGTCCGATTATTGCCTCTCTTAATGAAGGATACCATTCCACATCTAAATGTGATTGTCCTTTCACAATCCGTTGCTTTCTCCCCATTTTTTTTATACTTACTCCAAGCATCAAATCATCGTCAGGGCGCATCGCAATATTTTGATGGGTACCAACGGCTTCGTAGGCTTCTCTAGATAAGAGATTGAAAGCACCTATTCCAATAGCGACTTTACTTTTATCATCATTTGCTTTCCATGGACGTTTAAAGTAAGAAAATCCAAAAAGAAAAAATGTAACAAACGCCTTCGCCCAAAAAGGTTTAACACTCATGTCGGGTGTAAGTGTTAAATGATCAATGTTATTGTCAATAAAATAAGTGAGTGACTTTTCAATCGTATCTTCTTTAAAGTAAACATCGCCGTCAGTAAATAAAAGGTACTTTCCATTTGCTTTTAAATACCCCTGATATAGTGCATGGTTTTTGCCTAGCCAACCATTAGGTAGGGTAGTAATGTGTATTGGTTTTACCCTATTATCAATTTTTGCTAAGTTCTCAATGAGTTCTGCGGTTTGATCCGTAGAGCGATCATTGACGACAATCCATTCAATATTTTTATACGTTTGTTTTAATTGAGATCGAAGACTACCTTCTATATGTTCTGCTTCATTTTTTGCCGCAACAACAATGGAAACTAACGGATTTCCAAGATAACTAATTGGTTGAACGTCGGCAAGACTATCTAGTTTTTTCATACCGATGTAGGAATCGATGAATACAGCGAGCCAAAACAGACAAGTTATAATTGCTAGTATAAGCATGAGACAATCAACCCTTTTTTCTTCAAATTTTATATGCTTTTAGCCACAATCATCTTCTCAAAAGGCGAACAGAAAAACAACCATTTATTCCTTTCAATTTAACATAATAGTAAACTAGTGGAATGGAAACATTTGCATACTAACTATTCTAACTATTCTAGTATAATGAAAATAAAGATAATTTGAAATGAGGAGCGATTTTAATGAAAAACCGCTTTTGGACCATCTTTGTTACTTTATTTTTACTTTGTATATTTGTTTATATGCATGAGCAGTTTCGGTCGGTATATACATGGCAAAGTGGAATAGCTCACGATTTCAATGATGAAATGACGGTTGTTACTTACAATATTCGCTACGGAAAAGGAATAGATGGCAAAGTTGATTTAAATCGAATTATTGATATTTTAAAAGAGATCGATGCAGATATCATTTCTTTGCAAGAAGTTGAACGGTATAGTTTTCGCTCTAACTTTTACGACCAAGCAAATCGTATTGCTTCGGAATTAAAGATGGATCTATTATATTACCCATCTTTAGCATACCCAGGTTTTTATTATGGGAATATTATTTTATCAAGATTTCCGATCGTTGACTCAAACATTATTCCCTTTTTTAATAGTGGAGAAAACCGTACCGCAATTATGGGTAAATTACTTCTTCCAGACGGTGAAGAGATCTATGTGATAAATACTCACTTAGGCTTAGACAAAAAAGCACGTTTAGAGGCGATTGAGCTGATTAAAACCTTTTTGGCGGGAATAGACAAGCCGATTATCTTAACTGGCGATTTAAATTCGACACTGGAAATGAATGAATATCAACACTGGAATGAATATTTAATAAAAACAAATCAAGGAATTGCGTTACAAACGTTTCATAAAGAAGACTGGCAGATCGACTACATTTTTCATAGTCCACATTTTAGTGTAAAAGATGTAACAGTTTTTGAAAGCGTTGCCTCGGATCATTTTCCAGTAGTCGGTGTTCTACAATTGGTAACCGAATAATTTTCAATTTTTTTCTACACATAGAAAGATAAGAACTAGTCAAACTATAATTGGAAGAACAACTGTTTCTTTCAATAAAAGTTATGGAGGTCCCAATGTTAAAAAGAATTTTAGTAGCAGTGTTACTATTTACTTTCTGTCTTCCGGTAGTATCTCATGCTCAAAATATCCAATTTTTTAAAGAGCCACCATTTGAGCACTACAAAGTTTCTAGAGGAGACACGTTTTGGTTTATAGCAAAACGTTATGGTCTTGATTACAGAGAACTAATGAGGCTAAATCCTGAAATTGTACCTACGAATATGCATGTAGGTGAAGTTATTCGATTGAAGGCATCTGCGGAACATTCAAGTACATTCGAAGACCAAGTTGTTTCATTAGTGAATCAAGAGAGACGTAAGGCCGGATTAAGTCCACTTACACATAGAGCTGATGTAAAAAATGTTGCACATAAAAAAGCTGAGGATATGATTAAGTCAAATTATTTCTCACATAATAGCCCTAACTATGGGTCGCCATTTGATATGTTAAAAACATTTGGCATTAGCTATTCAGCAGCAGGAGAAAATATTGCGAAAGGGCAAAAAACTCCTGAAGCTGTTATGAATTCTTGGATGAACTCTCCAGGACATCGTGCCAATATTTTAAATGGTCAATACGATACCATTGGTGTTGGTTTTTACCATGGAGCATGGGTACAAATGTTTATTAAAGCTCGCTAATAAAAGTAAAGAAGACCGTCCTAAGTGACGGTCTTCTTTGTACCATTATCGGTTCCTAGCTTAAATCACACCATGTGCGATCATCGCATCTGCAACCTTCTTAAAACCAGCAATATTTGAACCAACAACTAAGTTTCCTGGTTGCCCAAATTCTGCAGCTGCTTCAATACTGCTTCTGTAAATGTTTTTCATTATTTGATGTAGCTTTTCATCTACTTCTTCAAATGTCCAAGCAAGCCTCATACTATTTTGTGCCATTTCAAGTGAAGAAACAGCTACGCCACCAGCATTGGCTGCCTTAGCAGGGCCGAAGAGAACTTTATTTTCTAAGAATACGTCAATCGCTTCTAAAGTTGAAGGCATGTTTGCACCTTCACCAATTGCTTTTACACCATTTGCAATTAAAAGCTTTGCCGCTACTTCATCTATTTCATTTTGGGTTGCACAAGGAAGAGCAATGTCACAAGGGACCATCCAAATATTAGTACAACCTTCATGATATTCGGCTTCCGGATGATATTTTACATATTCACTAATTCTTTTTCTTTCAATTTCTTTAATATGTTTAACTGTCGCCAGGTTAATACCATTTTTGTCATATACGTACCCATTTGAATCACTACAAGCAACAACTTTTGCCCCAAGCTCGTGTGCTTTTTCGATCGCGTAAATAGACACGTTACCAGATCCGGACACAACAACTTTCTTTCCTTCAAAGCTATCCCCTTGATCCTTTAACATTTCTTGAACGAAATAAACTGTGCCGTACCCAGTTGCTTCGGTACGTCCTAAACTTCCGCCGTACCCGATACCTTTTCCAGTAAGGACACCGGCAGGGTAGCCACCTCGTAAACGTTTATATTGTCCAAATAAAAATCCGATTTCACGAGCGCCAACTCCAATATCACCCGCTGGTACATCAGTATCAGGGTCGATATATTTTGATAACTCAGTCATAAAGCTTTGACAAAAACGCATGATCTCGTTATCTGATTTCCCTTTAGGGTCAAAGTCAGAGCCACCTTTACCACCACCAATTGGTTGGCCAGTAAGAGAATTTTTAAAGATTTGTTCAAATCCTAAGAATTTAATAATACTCTCGTTTACTGAAGGGTGGAAGCGTAATCCACCTTTGTAAGGACCGATAGCACTATTATATTGAACACGAAATCCACGATTAACCTGAACGCTTCCTTGATCGTCTACCCATGGGACACGAAACGAAATCACTCTTTCAGGTTCGACAATTTGTTCAAGGATATTACGTTGAATATACTTAGGGTCTTTAGCAAGGATCGGAACTAAAGATGCAAACACCTCTTTTACCGCTTGGTGAAATTCCGGTTGGCCTGGGTTACGTTTTTTTACTATTTCAAAAACGTCATTTACGTATTGTTTCGCAATTTGAAGCTGGTCTTGAGTTCTCTCTTGTACAGTAGCCATTAAATCCACTCCCCTAATCGTAATTAATTGGTATGATATGTTAGATTTTTTATTTAATATTCAGATAATTAAATCAGTTTTGATAGGTTTTCTGACAATCTCCTTGTGTAATATGATACAATTATGGAATAATCTAAAACAATACGGATTCTAGATATAATCTATATCAAAATTAGATAAAGAAAAAAGAGGTTGGTCTTTATGGAGTTAAGGCAAATACAGTATTTCATAGAAGTGGCGAAAAGGGAGCATGTTACTGATGCTGCCAATGTTATGCATGTAGCACAATCCGCTGTAAGTCGGCAAGTATTTAACCTTGAGAAAGAACTAGGGGTAGAATTGTTTATTCGTGAGGGGAGAAATGTCAAGCTTACTCCAATTGGAAGAGTCTTTCTAGAACACATGAAGGAAGCAATGCAGGTCATTGATAATGCTAAAAGGGAAGTTGAGGAATTTTTAGATCCTGAGCGAGGAACTATTCGGATTGGGTTTCCGAGCAGTTTAGCAAATTACACGCTTCCTACCGTTATTTCGGCGTTTCGAGACCGCTATCCACAAGTGAAATTCAAGCTCGTACAAGGAACGTATTATTATTTAAAGGACGCAGTTGTTTCTGGTGAAATTGATATTGCAGTTCTAGGACCAGTTCCTAAAGAAGAAAAAAAGTTAAAAAGTGAGGTATTATTTCAAGAAAGGTTTGTCGCATTATTACCAGCAAATCATCCGCTTTCTGGTAATCGATCCATTTCACTTAGTCAACTACGCGAAGATCAGTTTGTACTGTTTCCACATGGGTTTGTTTTACGAGATATCGTAATAAATGCGTGTAAGCAAAATGGATTTCAGCCAGAGGTTTCCTTTGAAGGTCATGATATTGATGCTATAAAGGGGTTAGTTTCAGCTGGGTTAGGTGTCACGCTTATTCCTGAGATCACGCTTATTGATAATCGCCCAAGATCTACGGTCAAGGTGCCGGTTACAGAACCAGAAGTCACAAGGTCTGTTGGTGTTGTTATTCCAAAGGAACGTGAACTCTTGCCAACAGAAAAGTTATTTTATGAGTTCTTAAAGGATTTTTACTCGATGCTTGGTGGATTTAGTAAATAATGGGTGAAAAATTAAATCACAAAGAATTGGCGTTGAAACGGAAAACAGTTTTAACGCTTTTTTTTGTAATATCAAAGTATTTATAGGAAAGGCATTAAAATTTTCTAGTAAAAGGCAGTTCTTCTTCAGGTGGAAAGAGATAAAATGAAGCCATTTCCTGTGTTAATTCTTCACCAAAATGATCTCCAATTCTCTTTATAGGTGATCAAAAGAATTCCAATGATATTGGTAATTGTTAACAGTAATTGTCAATTATACGTTAAAATAGAAATAGGTCAATATGGAATGTCGCTTTTGTTACTATTGAAGCAGATGACTTAAAGAAGCTTTATGGATTCATGTATCAATGTTATACAGGAGGAGAGTAATGTCTAAGGTAGTAGATATTTTTAAAAATATGTTCTTAGATTTGTTTTCAATGGTGAAAGGTTTAGTATATGGTTTTGTAATGGTTGCTTTATTTATTTCAATTTGTACTGCATTAATATATGGATTTTTGGTCATAAAAAATTTTATCTTTTAATTACTATAAAAATAGTTTTACGTAACGGAAGGGATAGCGAAAAAGGCTGGCGCTCCTATTTTTTTCAGTACTGAGCAGTAATATAAATATAAGGTCTTATTTCTAGATTTGGAGGTTAATAATGCACAGGAAAATTAATATTATTCTAGTAGTTACAATTGCCTTAATCGCTTTGTTTTAGTAGGATGTGGGACAAATACATCTAAACAGACTGAAAGTGATGAAGAGAAATCAATTGAGGTGCTTGAAGATTATTTGGCACATATGAAGGCAGGAAATGTTGACAAAGCGGTAGAGCATTATTCGGTGCATCTACCTGAATTGCATAATTTCTTCGGGGTATATATGTATGACTACTTAAAAACAGTCAGTCATGAAAGAGTGCCATATGAAGTGCTGGAATTGGGAAGCAGACTCGTTGAATCATACGATCGTTCAAATGATTACACCGTTGAAAGAAAAGAGGACGAAGGAAAGGCATACATCTATAAACAAGATGAAATACGCAACCAATATGTCTTCTCATACAACATGGAAATCTCTGATCCTGATGGAGAAAAAATAACTGTTCCAGTCAATTTTACTGTTGGTTGGGAACAACGAGACAGATTTGGAAATTTGGTAGACGGCAAATTTGTTATTAAGGGTATTTTAGTTAGGTTTGACTTGTACGAAGAACAAAGTGACATGTAAAAGTGAGGCGAAATAAGGGCTGTGTGAGGGGTTTACTCAAATTAACGAGAGGTTTAGTGGGACAGCCGCTTTAACTCCTTTGTTGAAACATTAAGGTAGAAATGTTCAACAAGAGTATAAATAAGGGGAGAAGTTAATGAGGGACAATAAAGAAAAACCAGAGGATATGCGAGAAAGATTAAGACAAGAAGAAATCAAAAGAAATCTTCCAAGCAATATAGGAGACGGGTTTAACCGTGCTCAAAGTGGTAGTCTTGTTGATTTAGTCGGTAGCTTTGGATGGAAAGGCACAGGGATTTTAATTATTTTAATCATAGTTGGATATATAATTTTATCCTTGTACTTCAACTAATGTAGGCTTTATTTGCACAAGTAAAATTCGACTCAAATTCATTAATCCTGGTACAACATGAAATCATCGAGAAGTATGTTAAAACAACTGTTTATTAACTAAAATGAAAATTGTCCAACCAAGTGAGCATTAGTTGAACAACGTTTTTTCCATAAATGTAAAAAAGATGGCAAATGCTTCTTTTTTATAGTTTAAGAAAGTATAAAATTTCAACGTAATAACTGTCTAGCTCCAGCGCCCAGCCCCTCGAGGTCAAATGTTCTTCGAGAATAAAAGTGAAAGAGCGCACTTTTTTTCTCGAAGAACATTTGCTTGTCGGGGCTACCCAGGGCGCTTGCGCTTTTCTTAGTTGTCAATTTAATGAAAATTAGTGTCAAAACAAGTTGTGCACCTCTCAACGGAACCTGTTTCGGTAGTCCATACTATTTTCATCTATTGATTAATTACTTCATTAAGATAATCAGTTGCCTGTGACTCTTCCATGTTTTTCACAAGGACAAGCTCGCTAATGAGAATTTGTCTAGCATTATTCAGCATCAATTTATCGCTAGTTCCTAGAGATTTCTTTTTGCTAATATGACTTAGGTCGCGAATCACGCGAGCCCCTTCGAAAATATCGCCTGTTTTCATTTTGTCCATATTGTTGCGATATCTTTGATTTGGATGACTGGGTGAATCAACTTCGGATTCATTAGAAAAGAGAGTGAGAACATTTTCCATAACACTAGAGTCTACAATTTCCCTAATCCCAAGCCTTGTTGTTTTTTGTGTTGGAATCATGACGTTCAATTTTCCAAGAGATAGATTCATAATATAATAAAGCTGTTTTGTTCCCAAGACTTCCTTCTCCTCAATGGCTTCTATAATTCCTGCGCCATGCATTGGATAAAAAATCTTGTCACCTATTGAATACATAAGACCACCTCCTGAAATCAGTTATCTTATTATTATAACACATTTAATTTACGAAGTAAAATATTTTATAATAACATGAATTAAATATTCATGTCAATATCCATAAAAAGGATATAGCTAATAAATTTTTTGACAATTTTCTACAATAGGATTGAGTTATGTAGTTTGACAATAGATTGGATCTCTTGTAAAATAATCTTGAATTCAAGATAAATAAAATTAAGGGAAAAATAGAAGGAGATATAATAATGAACATTCAAACTTATACACCTATACAACAGGGAACGGGGCAATTTGATGGAGGGAAAATTACTGAACAAAAACCTATTGGCTTTCATGGTGAGGGTGCACATGTAAAAAGAGTTGGACCACTTTTTTACTGGTCTTGGGCGAAGGCTGAAACAGCGGGGTATATACCACTACATCCACATCAAGCGTTTGAAATCATTACGTATGTGATCAATGGTAAAGCAGAACATGGAGATACATTAGGAACAAAAAGTACGGTTGGGCCAGGTGGAATTCAAATTATGCAAACAGGTTCAGGGGTTTCACATGAAGAAGGATTTGTTGGTCCTAATATGGAAGGCTTTCAAATTTGGTTCGAACCTTTCGTTAGAGAAGCTTTGAAACGAAAGCCAACGTATCACCAATTTAATCATGAACAGCTACCAGTCGAAGAGACTGATGCGTATCGGATTAAAACAGTAATTGGGGAAGGCTCGCCTGTAGAGTTAGTGGCTAATGTACAATTATTTGATATCGAAATTAAGCAAGGGCAAAGCCTGACTTTTCCGTTACAAGCAAATTATAGCGTAGCCATCCTAGCTATACGGGGAAATGGGAAAGTCAACGAACATGAATTTTTTCATAAAGAGTTTATGGTTATTTCGACAGATCAGGGCAGTGATCTTAATATTGAAGCCAATATAGGCGAGAATGCCCGATATATTGCAATTGTTGTTCCAACTGAGGTTGACTATCCTTTATTGAGAAAGTAGTGAGTAGCGCTAGAGAATTCTAGCG
The DNA here is from genome assembly GCF_025377685.1 of Anaerobacillus sp. CMMVII. NCBI lineage: Bacteria > Bacillati > Bacillota > Bacilli > Caryophanales > Bacillaceae > Anaerobacillus > Anaerobacillus sp. CMMVII. Next base: position 149,435 of record NZ_JACEHK010000008.1, read on the forward strand.
CTACTTTTTTAGGATTATTTCTTTTAACCAATTATTTTTTTGGACTTCCTACCATACATATAACATTGGAAGTTAGAATGTGTCTTCTCAAAAGAGCCATCGCGGTCCTTTTGAAAAGAGCGTCAGAAAAAGAATGGACGGTGTTCTATGAAAAAAAGAGATATTCTTATGTTTGGATTATGTTTTGCGTTTGTTGCATCAGGATGTAACTCTATTTCTACAACAAATGATAGTACAAATGTAAAAACAATAGAGCGAACGCGACCTCAAATTGAAAAAGCTAGGAATTACAGTATTTTCAATCATGATTTTCAAAAGATATTCGACGTAGAACCTGGAGATCTTTCATTAATCAATTACGAGATTCAGTCCCAGGGCAAGAGTGTTGAGACCTATCATTCTGAAGGTGTTGCATCCTTTCCGGACTTGTATACTGAAGTAGAGGGGATCTTAACCTTCCGGGGCAGCCATTTACGAGATAGACCAGCATATGGGTTAATTTATTCAGGTCAGAGCTTTAAGTTAGAGGAACGTTGGAGCTTTCAAACAGGCGCAAGCCCAAGATGGGGCGGAGGTTCCGGTTGGACCGGTCAACCAAGTATTGTGAAATGGTCAAATGAAGTAAGAGAAATGATGGACATTAAGGAATCGTTCAAAAGGAATGACGATTTTGTTGAAATTATCTATGGTTCACTTGATGGGAATATATATTTTTTAGACTTAAATACGGGGGAAAAAACTCGCACACCGATTACAATTGGTAATCCAATAAAAGGTAGCGTTTCCGTCGATTCGCGGGGGTATCCGCTTCTTTATGTCGGTGATGGTATTAATCAGAAAGCACCATTTGGACAACGGATTTTCGACCTAATTAATCGTACTGAGTTGTATTTCTTAAAAGGGGAAGATCCTTTTGCATACCGAAATTGGGGGGCTTTTGACAGCTCTCCGTTAATAAACCGTCTAACTGATACGCTAGTCGGCGCTGGTGAAAACGGCATATTTTATCAAACGAAACTTAATACAAACTTTGACCTGGCTAATCAGACGATATCAGTTAATCCAGAACCTGTGAAATATCGTTATAAAATAAAAGGGAATAATCATCAAGGAATTGAGAATTCAGTGGCAGTTTACGGGAACCTTGCATTTTTTGCAGATAATGGTGGTAGCATTCAAGGAATTGATTTAACGACAATGAGTCCATTTTTTGCGTTAGGCCCTTTAGATGACACTGACTCGACGATTGGCATTGATAGCAGTAATGGCACGCCATACCTGTATACAGGAACAGAAGTAGATATCATTGGCAAAGATGGTGATGCTCATATTCGAAAAATAAATGCTTTAACAGGAGAAGTTGTTTGGGATGTAAAGTATCCTGCTTTTTATTACGATGGTGTCAATGGTGGGGTATTAGCAAGTCCTGTTATTGGCAAAAAAAATATCGATGAGCTCGTCATCTATACACTTGCAAGGTATAAACAGCGTTACTCAGGACTAATGGTCGCTTTGCATAAAGAAACCGGTGAAGAAATTTGGCGATGGGAAATGCCTCATTATGCATGGTCTTCTCCTGTAGATGTTTATGATGAACATGGGAATGCTTTTGTTGTTCAGTGCGATTCGATCGGGAATATGTATTTTTAGATGCCTCTACGGGTGAGATCATTGATACAATTAATTTGGGGGCAAATATTGAATCATCGCCAGCTGTTTTTGAAAATATGATTGTCGTTGGGACTCGTGGTGGTAAATTTTATGGAGTAGAAATTCAATCAGTTAAATAAGAAAGGCGCAAGCGCCCTAGGTAGCCCCGACAAGCAAATGTTCTTCGATAAAAAAGTGGGCTCTTTCACTTTATTATCGAAGGTTATTTGACCTCGAGGGGCTGGGCGGTGGAGCTAGACAATTATTACGTTGAAATTTTATACATTCTTATCTTTTAAAAAAAAGCGCAAGCGCCTTCGTATGGCGCTTGCGCTTTTCTAATTATTTTGCAAATACATGGTTTCCGATGGTAATCGTGTGTTGTCTAGTTGCAATCCAATGACTTGTAGCAATCGCAGGATTGTAGAAAAATAATGATCCTCGTCCTTGACCTCTAAAGGCAATCGCTTCGTCAACAGCACGAATTGCAGAAGCAGTCGGTGTTTGGTTAATCGAACCTGTACGGACTGGTGTAAATTGTCCTGCTTGATAGATGACGCTATTAATTGTGTTCGGGAATTGTGAACTATCTACGCGGTTTAAAATAACTGTTGCTACGGCAACTTGCCCAGCATATGGTTCACCTTTTGCTTCTGCTGTTACTAATTGAGCCATTAGGCGCTTTTCAGCCGCTGTAACAGAAGAAGGAATAGTTAAACGCTCACCGACGAAAATAGTATCTCCCGTTTTATTATTTACTGATTTAATTGCATTTACCGATACACCGTATTGGTTGCCAAGTAGCCATAAGGTGTCACCACTTTTAACAGAATGCACTGTTGAAGCATCTGCTTGTTGGCCTCCGACAAAAAATAACGACAACGCTAGTGAAAAAGTCATAATTAGTTTACGCATTGTATAATACCTCCGCTTTAATCTATTAGTTTTTTTCTAGCTCGTTTACTAGACTAACAGATTAATAGGGGAGATTCATTAGGTAAACACTGGTTTAAATTCCAGTCGAAAAATGAGAAAGAAAAAGGTGGCGTAGTAAAAACGCGTCAAATCAATAAGTAAAACGCTTACAAAGTTATTGTAGGAAAGTAGTTTGTTAGATTAGTTACCAAGTTTGTTGTAGTGAAAATTCAGAAATATATAATAACACTTAATAAGCGGTGTTAACGAAAAGTTAACTAGAAAAAATTAAAGGGGTGTTGAATATGGATCCAATTTATTTAATGAACAATGTCTGGATTATCATTTGTTTTACACTAGTTTTATTAATGCAAGGTGGATTTATCTTACTTGAAGCAGGTTCAACCCGAATGAAGAATGCTGGACATATTGCGGGTAAGACGATTTTTACAGTGGGTGTCGCTTCTCTTGTTTTTTGGGCAGTAGGGTATGGTTTCATCTACGGTGAAGGAAATACCTTTATTGGCTTGTCTGACTTTTTCTATGGTGATTTCACAAGCGTAGTCGATGGATTAGCTGGCTCAGTAGACTTTATGTTTCAGTTAGCATTTGCGGCCATCGCCTTAACCATTGCTTTTGGAGGCTTTGCAGAAAGAGGAAAGTTATCAGCTTATGTAATCTTTGCAATCCTTTTCTCAGCTTTTGTCTATCCAGTTGTCGCTCACTGGATTTGGGGTGGTGGCTGGTTGGCTGATCATGGTAAACAAGACTTCGCTGGTTCGACTGTTGTACATTTAACAGGTGCCATGGCGGCTTTAGCTGCAACAATGATTTTAAAACCTCGTATCGGAAAATACAACAAAGATGGTTCAGCAAATGATTTAGCTGGTCACAACCAAGTATATACAGCTTTAGGTGTTTTAGTTCTTTGGGTGGGGTGGTTTGGCTTTAACGCAGGTAGTACGCTAGGTGTAGAGGATGCATTCTTTGGTTATGTGGCCCTAAACACACAGTTAGCAGCAGCAGCTGGAGCAATTGCCGCAATGTTTATCGTTTGGGCTGTTGCTGGAAAAGCTGACATCCCAACCACTCTAAATGGGGCATTAGCAGGGCTTGTTGCAATTACAGCATCATGTGCGTTTGTAGCGCCATGGGCAGCAGTTGTGATTGGACTGATCGGTGGGTTAATCGTATTCTTCAGTATGAAATTTTTTGAAAAGGCAAGAATTGATGACCCTATTTTCGCACTATCCGTTCATGGCGTAGCAGGTGTCTGGGGAACAATCTCAACAGGCTTTTTTGCAACACCAGAACTGGCAGCGTTAAATGGAGGTTCTGCAGGGTTACTTTATGGTGGTGGTTTCGGTCAATTAGGAGTACAGATTATGGGGGTAGTTGCCTGTGGTGCGTTCGCCTTTATCGTATCTTACCTTATCTTAAAAGCAATGGATAGAGTTATGGGTGGGATCCGAGTGACGGAAGAAGAGGAAATTATCGGCCTTGACTTAAGCGAACACGGAAGTTACGGTTATCCTGAAAGCATGCCGGAAAAAACGAGCAAAGGAGCTTAATATAAGCCCATTTGTAAGGAGAATGATTTTCTTGAAAAGTTATTCGCACTTAAAGGATTGGCGTAAAAAAACGATTCAGACAGTTTCTTGTGATTTTCAAAAGTTAAATACGTTTCATGATGATTTGATGAAGCGAACAGTTCAAATCGCATTAGAAAAAGTAGAAAGTGAGTGGGGAAAGCCCCCTACTCACTTTGCTTTCTTTGTTATGGGTAGCGCGGGAAGAATGGAACAATCGGTCTGGAGTGACCAAGATCATGGTCTTGTTTGGGAGGGTTCTGGCGATTTTCAAGAATATTTTTAAGATTAGGAGCAGAGATTACGAAGGGGTTAACGATCGTTGGTTATGAACAATGTGAAGGTAACGTGATGGCACAGAACCCACGTTGGTGCAAATCAACAATCTCTTGGCAACAGCAAATTCAAGCTTGGTTGCATGAAGCAGACTGGGAATCGCTGCGATATTTTACAACTTTCTTTGATTCACGTGTTTTGATAGGTGAGGATGAACTACTGGTCAACTTAAAAAAAGTCGCTTTTGCACAGCTGACTTTGGCGCCGGCATTATATAAGAGATTGTATGAGAATGTTGGTTTTATCAAAAAAGGAATGGGCATATTTGGGCAGCTTTTACCCGAAGAAAAAGGAGACGCAGCTGGAACGATTAATGTAAAACAAACCATTTTTTTTCCTTATGTAAATTCACTTCGATTATTAGCTATGCTTGAAGGCATCTTACATTCTAGTACGATTGAACGATTTAACCTTTTACCGGATAATTATCAAGAAATAAAAGCGTATCAAGATGATTTTTTTAAGCTTTTGAATTACCGTTTATATTATCAGAAGAACGCTAGTAGTTATCAAAAAGTACATTTACTGCCAGTAAAATCGATGAATGCAAGGGAAAAAGAAGCCTTAAAAGAAATGATGAAACGAGGACGTAGGCTATTTTTAAAAACAAAGGATATCATTAATCAAAGGTGTTCACGATGAATATGAACCAGATGATGCAATTTTTACGGCAAATTCCAGGAAAATTAGGGTCTAATTCTTATTCATCTCTTGCGAACCAAAATGAACTTAGGAATGTTGCTTTTTGAGACAATTACAGAGAGAAATAAAGAAGCAGGATGTTCTTGCGATACCTTTTTCAAACTTAAAGCTCGTTGTTTTTGATATCGAAACAACAGGATTTTATCCTCATAATGGTGATCAGATTTTATCAATTGGTGCAGTGAAAATACAAGAGGGAGAGGTACTTGAGGAAGAAACATTTTATTCTCTCATTTACAATGAACAGGGGCCGCCGGAAAAAATAGCCGACTTAACTGGTCTTTTAAAAGAGGAGTTGCTTAAGGCACCACCAATAACTAAGGTATTAGAAGATTTTTTTGCTTTTGTACAAAGTGATCCCCTTATTGCCCATCATGCAAATCATGAGCGAAGTTTTATGCAGCATGTGACTTGGGCAATCTTAAAAACACGCTTTGAACATCGAGTTATTGATACTTCCTTTTTAACGAGAATTGTTGAGCCACATTCACCAAATATTACGTTAGATGACTGGTGTGTTTCCTATGGAATTCGTATTAAGAAACGTCACCATGCGCTACATGATGCAATAGCCACAGCGAAATTGTGGGTGGAGTGCGTACGTTTGGTAGAGGAAAAAGGGTATCAATCTTTACAAGATGTATACTCTTACCTTGCTAAACTTAAATAATAAGTTCATTCGGTAAGGAACTGTAAAAAACGGGGTTCAAATCAGGGGGAATAGCGACTTTGATATGTAAGAAACTGTAAAAACGGTATTCGAATCGGACAGAATAGAGCATCAATCTGTAAGAAACTGTAAAAACGGTGTTCGATTCGGACTGAATAGATCATCAATCTGTAAGAAACTGTAAAAACGGTGTTCGATTCGGACTGAATAGAGCATTGATCTGTTAGAAACTGTAAAAACGGTGTTCGATTCGGACTGAATAGATCATCAATCTGTAAGAAACTGTAAAAACGGTGTTCGATTCGGACTGAATAGAGCATTGATCTGTTAGAAACTGTAAAAAACGGTGTTCGATTCGGACTGAATAGATCATCAATCTGTAAGAAACTGTAAAAACGGTGTTCGATTCGGACTGAATAGAGCATCGATCTGTAATAAACTGTAAAAACGGTGTTCGATTCGGACTGAATAGAGCATCGATCTGTGAGAAACTGTAAAAACGGTGTTCGATTCGGACTGAATAGAGCCTCAATCTGTAATAAACTGTAAAAACGGTGTTCGATTCGGACTGGATAGAGCCTCAATCTGTAATAAACTGGAAAAACGAGGTTCGAATCGTCTGAATAGTACCTTAAACTGTTAGAAAGTGTGAAAAGCGACGACATTGCGAATTCCCTGTGAATGCTAATTAATTGGTATTTTTTGACATCGTTTTTTTCACGTAAAACGGTAGGCAAAGCAGTAAAAATAAAACAATAGCGATAACTTCAAGCCAAAGAATATACCAAGGATAGGGGCCGAGCCAATCAAGGATACTTGGTGTAGTTGGTTTTCTAGCTAAATACATATAGTTTGCACCTGTGAGTAGATTTACTATAAAGGCAACTACAGCGAGGGCGTTTAAAACAAGAAATGCCTTAATGGCTGACCGGAATGTTATTGAAAATTTACAAACCCAAATCATATAAAGAATCGCTAAGATAATGGCAAAATGTGCAATGAAATAATGTAAAAAACGAAAATGTGGAAAGGTGTAGAAAAGCTCTGGTGTAATGATTGCTTGAAACGCACCACCAAGGCCGAAAAAATAAATAACTTCAAAAACTTTAGATGAATTGGTAACCAACATAAAAGTGCTTGAAAAAATACTAATCGTGCAGAGATGTAGAGGTAAATTATATTGAATGTCCCATAGTCCAGTTCTAACGGTCCAAGTTAGGAGACTAACTTCCGAGAGAACAAGGGTAGCGAATAAAATCCACCGAACGTGTTTCATGATTTGATGATGGCGATATAGAAATAGTAAGCCAACTAAGCAACCGAATATATACAAGGTCATTAGGTGTTCAAAAGATAAAAAAAGATTTCTATCAATATGTGTCCCAGGGTCAAAAATGAATGGTTTCAATAGTCTCACCTCTAGGTGTAGTGTTCCTCTTTTTTAAGCTTAATCCTCTCTTTTTTTGGGTATTAATATAGAGACAAAAAAGAAGAGGTGAATTAAGGTGCAATTACGAGGAAAAAAGTCATTCAATTGGTAAGTGATGATTTTGAGGATTTGGAATTATGGTACCCAGTATTAAGATTAAGAGAAGAAGGAGCAAAAGTGGATATTGTTGGAGAAGAAGCTAATGTGAAATACATTGGAAAATACGGTGTCCCAATTGAGAGTGACTTAGCTTTTCGAGATATTAATCCTGATGATTATGATGCGTTGTTAGTTCCGGGAGGGTGGTCTCCAGATAAGTTACGTCGCTATGAGGAAGTTCTCCTCATGACAAGAGAAATGGACCACGAAAAGAAGCCGATCGGTCAAATTTGTCATGCAGGCTGGGTATTAATTTCAGCAGATATCTTAAAAGGAAAGAACGTTACGAGTACTCCAGGCATTAAAGACGATATGATCAATGCCGGAGCTACCTGGTTTAACGAAGCTGTAGTTGTTGATGGTCATCTAGTTTCAAGTAGACGACCACCTGATTTACCTGATTATATGAGAGAATTTATTCGAGTTCTAGCTGCAAAATAATCAGTAGTCTCACTTCCTAATGGTAGGAGGTGGGATTTTTTATCTGGCCATCACTCGGCCAATCTTGGTCAAAAAAGTAAGACGCTCTTATTCCTTGATAAAACACAGCTTGTTGGCGTGGTCCCAGTTCCTTTTCGGTAGTTAGTGCTTACTATAATCAACAAAACTCCCTTCATTGAAAAACATTTCAACATTGCAAATAAATTAAAGTATAATAAAAATGAACTTGTTAAAAAGTGGAATAAAAGGAGTGGGAAAATGAAAAAAGGCACGATAAAGTGGGGCAGGTTGTTCTCCTACATGCTTACATTCTTATCTTTTTATATCGTTTACCAAAGAGAGTTTTATCTATTTGAAGATCTGGAGCTAGAAGCTATTTTTGCCTTCACAAAAGAAGTAGCTATGCAAGCCATGATTATTACAAGCATCATTTTTTTCGCTGATCTATTTGCCTCATTTCAAAAGCTTAAAATTTTAGCAATCCTATTGTTTCTTTTTGCAGCGGCTTATTTGATTAACCTTGGATACAACGTATTTCAGCATGAATTAGGTGACTGGACAGTTTTACTAGCGACAGGATTACCTCGATCATATGTCTAATTGTTGCAATTAAATTATCCGTAGATTATATGAGGTATCTACTAAAGGAAACGGAGGTGTAGTTTTTGATAGAAAAAATTCTGACGAAAATTCCTTATTTAAGCAATGCTAAAACCATCGAGGAGCTTACCAAGGGATTTTCGTTTGATAAAAAATATGTTGTTGATCATCAGTACTTATTACGAATATTCTCAAACAGAGAAGAAGCACGAAGGACAGAAGAGTTTACCTGCCTTGGTCAGTTAGCCGCTTATTCAAAGTGTGTTCCAAGGGCGATAGACTTCGGTCGTGTTGAAGGAACAGAGAACTGCTATATGCTCCTTGAATTTCTCCCCGGAGAAGATGCTGAAACTATCTTGCCACGCTTACCAAAAGAAGAGCAATATGTAGTTGGTTTTCAAGCGGGGAGAGAACTAAAGAAGTTACATCAGCTAGCAGCGCCTAAAACTATGCAAGATTGGTATACGTTAAAAAAGCGGAAGAGTGACAACTATTTACACGAGTTAGAAAATGTCCCATGTGACATAGGCTTAAAATACTTGCTCAAAGATTACATAAAAGAACATGAACACCTCATGAAAAATCGGCCGTCATCATTTCAGCATGATGACTTTCATCCGGCTAACTTATTAATTCATAACAATCAATTTTCTGGAATTATTGATTTTCAAAGAATGGACTGGGGAGATCCTCTTCACGATTTGACAAAGTTAGGCTTTTTTTCGAAACGGATAAGCATTGATTTTACCAACGGTGTCGTAGATGGGTATCATGAAGACAAGAAGGTAAGCACTTCGTTCTGGGAGTTATACGCCCTTTATAGTGCTATGCATGTTGTCTCATCACTTGTATGGGGACTAAAGATGAGTCAGGAACAGTACGACGTGTTATTAGAATACTCATTAGAGGTGTTAGCAGATCATGATCAATTTAATCAAATCATACCGAAGTGGTATCGAAAGGAGAACTGAATTGGATAGTATCATTTTTGATTTAGATGGAACGTTATGGGATTCAAGTGAGCAGGTGTTAATGATTTGGAATCAAGTAATAAAGAAATACGAAGGTTTAAATGAAATTACGAAAGAACAACTAGCGGGGTGTATGGGACTTCAAAGTAAGGAAATTGGTGTAAAACTATATCCTTCGCTAGATATAGAGAAACAAGCTGAAATCTTGCGAGAGTGTCACGAACTAGAATGTCCATTTTTAGCAGAGCATGGAGCCACTTTGTACCCAAATGTAGAGGAAGTACTTCAAGTATTATCCGAAAAGTTTAAGTTGTTTATCGTTAGCAATTGCCAAAATGACTATATTGAAGCTTTCTTCCAAGCACATAAACTTGAGAAGTATTTTATCGATTATGAGCATCCAGGGAGAACAGGTCTTTCAAAAGGCGAAAATATAAAGCTAATTATTGAAAGAAACCAGTTAAAGAAACCAATTTATGTTGGGGATACAGAGGGAGATCAAACTGGAGCAAGAGTAGCTGGAGTTCCTTTTGTCTATGCAAGCTATGGATTTGGAAAAGCTACTGAGTATGATTATATCATTAATCATTTTCTAGAATTACCAAGGGTTTTAGAAAGTATGGAATAATCCCACCGACAAAAATTCATCATTTTGTTGAAAATACCTTTAAAAACAGGATAAAAACAGAACCCAAAATTGATAAAATGGAGTTAATGGGAAGTGTAGAAAAAGTTATCAAAGCAACGGGGGAAGGGGAATAAATATGAATACAAATACAAATGAGCCAAATTCAAACCTTAAATCACTGTTAATTTTATCGGGGATTGGATTTATTTTATTAGCTTCTGTTATAACAGGATTTTGGATCTATTCACTTAGCTAAATATAGACTCACAGGGTGGCTTTCATAAGTCATCCTTTTTATTTGCTCAAATAGGTTTCAAGATTATATATCTAGCCAACTAATTGTTATAATATTGTATAAACCTAGGTGAGGAGGAGTGCAGGATGATACTAAGTGAGTTAAAAACTTCGATAGAGCGTGTAGAGTTACTAAAAAATATCGTACGTCCTTTTGCAGAACGTGCATCGAAGCATGATCAGGAAGCAACATTTCCAGTCGAGAATATTGAGGATTTAAAAAAGAGTGGGTACCATACCCTTACTGTACCAGCCCAGTTTGGTGGCTTGGATATATCTCTACTAGAGCTTGTTCAGCTTCAAGAAACAATTGCCAGAGCTGACGGCTCGACAGCACTTGCGATCGGTTGGCATATGGGAATTGTTAAGCACCTTGGAGAGAAGCGCTCTTGGGAACCGGGGATGTTTCAAACTTTTTGTGAAGAGGTTCTTCGGGATGGCGTTCTTATTAACAATGCAGCTTCAGAAAGTGGTACCGGTAGTCCAACAAGAGGTGGGAAGCCTGAAACGACTGCTTTTCGCAAAGGAAATGGTTGGGTAATTACTGGGAGGAAAACATTTACGACAATGTCACCGGTTTTAGATTATTTCGTTGTTAGTGCTAGCATCGAAGGAAGCAATGAGATTGGGAATTTTTTAATACATAAAGATCGAAAAGGATTATTAATAGAAGAAACATGGGATTCCATTGCAATGCGCGGAACAGGAAGTCATGATTTGGTTTTATCAAATGTAGAAATTCCTGATGCGAATTTAGTTGAATATATAACACCTGGAAAAAAACAAGCGACTGGTTGGTTACTTCATATCCCCGCCTGTTATTTGGGAATTGCTAAGGCTGCACAAGAATATGCAATCCGTTTTGCAAGTAGTTACTCACCAAATAGTATTGAAGGGACCATAGCTGATCTACCTTTTGTGAAACAAAAAATTGGTGAAATGGAGTTATATATCCAACAAAGCCAACACTATCTCTACTCAGTAGCCAGAAAGTGGGATGAAAGTAACGAAGAGGATCGGCAAAAATGCGAGCGGAACTTGGGGCAGTTAAACATTCAGTGGTAAATCATGCCATAAAAATTGTGGACCTTGCGATGCGGGTAACTGGAGCACGTAGCCTATCTGAAAAAAATCCACTTCAACGCTATTATCGTGATGTCCGAGCAGGACTTCACAACCCACCAATGGACGATGCTACCATTCTTTTATTAGCCGATGATGCCATTCAATCAAGAGAGACTTTGTAAAATTCAGTAGGGTATTTCTACCAATGATTAGGTGAAGAAAATAAAGTGTTAATTTGCCTAAAGAAGTATTAATATTAATTGGTTTTTATCTTAAGCATTACAAAAAATAGCTACTTTTCCCCATGGGTAAAAGCTAGGCTTTTAATGAAAAGGCTCTTTTCTAAAACCTTGCTCCTGCGGTTACTCGTCGCACAAAAAAACTTGTTGCTTTTTAACTTAAAATAATTGGAAAAATTTCTCAGATGAAGATATCACCCAATAAATTGAGTAAGAAAAGAGCAATACTTACTAAATAAGCAGTGAAATTTTGATATTTTGTGTAAAAATCCTACTTCTGGGATTTTTACGAAAGTAACAAACTTTGCGAAAACAGCCAATGAATAAAATAAAAAATGTAAAATTGACAAATTTTTACGAAACTGTTTCAGGATGAAGAACCATCAATCACCAAATAATAAAATGATTAATTTCAATGGTAAAGGGTGATTTAGAATGAAAGCAGTTACTTACCAAGGGAAAAATTCAGTTGCTGTTAAGGAAGTGGAAGATCCCAAAATACAGGATAGCGAGGATGTCATCGTAAAAATTACCTCTACTGCAATTTGTGGGTCAGATTTGCATTTTATATCAAGGGAATTTTCCATTGCCGATAGGATATGTCATTGGTCATGAGCCGATGGGGATTGTAGAAGAGGTAGGTTCTGGTGTTACTGCTGTAAAAAAAGGTGATCGCGTTGTCGTTCCATTTACAGTAGGCTGTGGAAGATGTTTTTTCTGTGAGCATGAGTTAGAAAGTCAATGTGATAATTCTAATCCACATTATGATTCCGGTGGTTATTTCGGTTATTCTGAGAAATTCGGAAATTATCCAGGTGGACAAGCTGAATATTTACGTGTACCCTTTGGAAATTTTACACCATTTGTCATTCCTGAAAACTGTGAGCAGGAAGATGAAAAGTTGTTATTTTTATCCGATGTCTTGCCAACTGCATATTGGAGTGTCGTTAATGCAGGTGTCAAAAAAGGTGATACAGTTATTGTATTAGGATGTGGTCCAGTTGGGTTATTTGCTCAAAAATTTGCTTGGCTAAAAGGGGCAAGTCGAGTTATTGCGATAGACTATATACCTTTTCGCCTTGAACATGCAAAAAGAGTAAATAATGTCGAGGTCTTTGACTTTACTGAACATGAAGATATGGGTGAAGTACTTAAGGAAGTCACCAAGGGTGGGGCGGAAGTAGTGATCGATTGTGTTGGAATGGATGGAAAGAAATCTCCGCTTGAATATATTGAACAAAAATTAAAGCTTCAAGGCGGTACATTAGGTCCAATTCAAATCGCAACGAAGGCGATAAAAAAAGGTGGAACTTTGCAAATCACAGGTGTGTATGGAGGTTTGTATAACATGTTTCCACTTGGGCCGTTTTTTACAAGAAATATTAATATCAAGATGGGTCAAGCGCCGGCAAGACATTTTATGCCGCATTTATACGACCTCATCGTAAAAGGTGAGATTGACCCAACAACCATAATTACTCATACATTACCACTTGGAGAGGCAAGTGAAGGATACAAAAAATTTAATAACCGTACCGATGATTGTATTAAAGTTATTTTGAAACCGTAAGAAAAAAGGCTGACCAAAGTTGTATTTGGTCAGCCTTAACTATTTTTACTTGTTTTTATAGTTTCCAGTTTTCGTTTTACTCATTGTGCCATTCTCAACAAAACGCTCTAAAATATTCTTAATGCCCATCGTATTTTTGTCAGTGTCTTGTAATTGGGGATTATCTGTTTTTAACGTTTTAGCAGCATCCTCATAAGATATAGCCTTTTTTGAATTTTTTACAATCTTTAGTAGCTGGGTTGCGTAAGTTCTTTTACTCATTCATCATCACCCTTTTCGCTTAATCTTTTAATTATAACATAGTATGGTATAAAAAGTAACAATTCTAGGTGTGAAATGAATACTATATTGGGTTTTCCCAGTTAGAATAAGAACCGGTACCATCGCAACTATAGCACTTATAGTCAAACGAAGGCATATAAATATAGGCATTTGCAGCTGTTGCGTGATAACCTTTGCCACGACAATCTGGGCAAAGTCCTTGCTCTTTCATTTTTGCTAACTTCTTATCCGAAGTTGCTTTTTGCCATTCGAAAAAAGCATCAACTATTTTCATTTTCACCACTCCAAGATTTATTAACTTTAGTATGTGGATTTATTGGTATTTTATTCATTTATTATGAATTAGTGCTAGGCTTGATCGTTTAGTTCTGCTTCTATTTCGAAAATTGTGTATAATAGTGGATAAAGTAAGAACACCTACAAAGGTAATAAGGATGTGTTTGACATGATAAAGCTATTAAAAATGGTGAAGTCTATGCCCCGGAATATTTAGGAAAACAGGATGTCCTTGTAATCGACAATAAAATAGCACAAATTGGCGCTGTCAGTGATAAAATCTTAGAAGTGGATTTAGAGATTGAGGTAATTAATGCAGAGGGTTGCATTATTATGCCAGGGATTATTGACCCTCATGTGCATCTCATCGGTGGTGGCGGGGAAGGTGGCTTTGCAACCCGAACTCCAGAAATTCAGCTTTCAGATATTGTACGGTCGGGGATTACGACAGTTGTTGGTTGTTTAGGGACGGATGGAACGACAAGACATATGACATCGCTTTTAGCCAAAGCTAGAGGATTAGAAGAAGAAGGTATTTCTACATATATTTATACTGGTAATTATCACGTTCCAACTCCAACGATTACTAGTTCCGTAAAAGATGACCTTATTATCGTGGATAAAGTAATAGGGGCCGGAGAAATTGCTCTTTCAGACTCAAGATCAGCACAGCCTTCGGTTCATGAAATTGCAAAGTTAGTAGCAGAAGCAAGAGTTGGTGGGTTGTTAAGTGGGAAAGCTGGTGTCACTCATTTTCATATTGGTCCCGGAAAGCAGCGCCTACAATTCTTGCATCAAATAATGGAAGAGTACGAAATTCCAGCAGCAAAAATCTACTGTACTCATATTACTCGTAGTCCTGAACTTATGAATGATGCGATTGCCCTTGCCAAAAAAGGGGCTTTTGTCGATATGACAGCAGCAAGTGATACAGGAGAATGGTTTGGTTATTACATAGAAAACGGTGGGGATTTACAGCAATTAACCTTTTCATCCGATGGCAACGGCAGTTTACCTGTTTTTGATGAACATGGGAAGCTTATGGGGATCGGAGTTGCTAGTACCTACACTCTTTATGAGCAATTTGTGGCAACCGTTCTTGAGCGAGGTTTTACATTAGAAGAAGTTATCCCTGTTGTAACCTCAAATACAGCGACTGCACTTCATTTAACAAAAAAAGGTCGTTTAACTCAAGGAAATGACGCCGATATACTACTCCTAGAAAAAGATAGTTTAGCAATTAAGCACGTGTTTGCAAAAGGAAAACAGATGGTGAAAAATGGTGAAGTTATTATCAAAGGAACCTTCGAATAATATTGGCATACGCAAGAGCGTCGGATCTTGCGTGTGTTTTTGTTAAAGGCTCTTTTCTAATAGATTGTTGCTTTTACGCCTAAAGTAATTGGAAAAATACATTAGATGAAGATAGCACCCAATAAATTGAGTAAGAAAAGAGCTCTACATATAGTAATGAGATCTTAGTATTTACTTTAGAACGAACCTTGCGAAATCAGCCGAGTTTAGAAAAAATTTGGAGATAACTATATTTAATAAAATGAGGTGAGGCAATGGCTTTTGGTATAAAACGGGAGGAACTCAATGCTTGGAAGGAAAAAGTTAAACAAGGAGAAATCGCCTTTCTCACTCATTATTGGTATGACCCGCGATTTCCCGAGGTTAAAACAGTCACTAAAGTTGGTTGTGCTAATATCGACAGGTTAATTGATTGGGGGCAAAAATATCAAATTCCAGCAAAATATATCGATGACAGGTCTGACTATCCTCACTTTGATCTTCTTGGTGAGCGGCAAATTGAGATTTTGACGAAAGAGCAAATGCTAGCCCAGTTACAGCGGTTTAAACGCTAAGGGTTTTGAGTTTATCTTGGTATATGCGGTTTTTTTAAGGGAATAGCCAATAGATTAACAAAAAGAGGTGAATAGAAAATGAATGGACAAGTGCGTAGCGACATACAACAGGGGATTGAAGTTGAAATCGTTCTAAAGCAAGATCAACGAACAGGGAAGACAACAAGGGGCATTGTAAAAGACATTTTAACAAAATCAGCTAATCACCCTCATGGAATTAAAGTTCGTCTTATGGATGGACAAGTTGGAAGGGTTAAGACAATTCTAAGCAAATAGGTGCCAATAAATAACAGAGTAAGTGGTACACTACTGTGGTATAGATAAGTTAAACAGGAATTTTAGGAGGTAGATCAATGAGTTTCCAGCGATTTTTATTCCTCGTAATAGCCACTTTTTTATTTCTAGCAGGTTGTGCCAATGGGGATGGAGCAAATGGTAATCTAGAAGTAGACCCAGAAGCAGATCCAGTACAAGAAGAACCAAGTGAAACAGAGGCAGAAGAACCACAAGAAGATCCAGTTGATGAGGAGGAAGAAACACAAGCTAGCCCAGAAGAAGTAGCCGATGAAATCGTAATGGCCTTGCAAAAGAAAGAGATGGAAACGATTTCGGATTTTGTTCATCCTAGAAAAGGTGTACGTTTTTCACCATACGCTTTTGTTCAAGTAAATGATGATAAAGTTTTTACAGCTGAAGAAGTAGCAGATCTATTTAACGATGAAACAGTATATAATTGGGGATCGTTTGATGGGACCGGCGAACCGATTGAAATGACTTTTGAAGAGTATTTCGAGCGCTTTGTTTATGACCAAGACTATGTAAATGCAGAACAAAAATCAGTGAATGAAAGGTTGGGACAAGGGAACACCCTTGATAATACAGCCGAAGTTTATCCAGAGGCGAGCGTGGTCGAATATCATTTCGCA
The DNA here is from genome assembly GCF_025377685.1 of Anaerobacillus sp. CMMVII. Classification (NCBI taxonomy): domain Bacteria; kingdom Bacillati; phylum Bacillota; class Bacilli; order Caryophanales; family Bacillaceae; genus Anaerobacillus; species Anaerobacillus sp. CMMVII. Next base: position 166,045 of record NZ_JACEHK010000008.1, read on the forward strand.
AGCTTTGACCCACAATATGATGGCATGGATTGGCGGAGTTTACGACTCGTATTAGAAAATGTAGATGGTACTTGGTACTTAGTAGGTGTCATTCATGATGAATGGACAATTTAAAATGATTTAAGCTGACCGAACTTTGGTCAGTTTTTTCTTTTTTAAATGAATTATGAAGTTGTTTTAACAAATAATAGCAAGGTACATAGTAGAGAAAGTGGGAATTTTCGTGGCTAATATTCATGAAGTTGACGTAGTAATTGTTGGTGCTGGTCTAGCTGGATTAACAGCAGCTATGGAATTACAAAAACGAAATATTTCCTTTGTCGTACTAGAAGCAAGAGAACGATCAGGAGGGAGAATTTTTAGTTTTAAGACAGCCGAAGATATTACAATTGATATGGGAGCACAGTGGATTGGAAAGAACCATTACCGAATAAAAAAGCTCCTCTCCCAGTTTCAGCTTAAAACGGTCTCAACATATGGGAGAGGAAAAACAGTATTTAGTTTAAAGGGAAAAACGACAATGAGTGGGAAGCCACCTCTGCCTGTTTATGCTTACATAGATTTCCTTCAATTTACCGCAAAATTAAATAAAGTTAGCAACCAAATCAATGCAAAGGTCCCTTGGAACAGTGCGTTAGCTAAAGAATTAGATCAAATGACAATGGATCAATATGTCCAAGCAAATATGTACACAACTAGTGGACGCAACTTTTATAAATTTTTAATTGAAGAAATGATTTGTTCAGCTTTACATGAGGTATCAGCCCTAGATGTTCTATGGTGTATCAAAACAGCAGGTTCAGTTCAAGATATCCGAAAATCGGAGGCTTTATGGATTAAAGAGGGGATCGGATTACTTCTTGAGAAGATGGGGGATCAAATCAGCGATAAGCTTGTTTATGATAGTGCTGTAACAGCAATTACCTACGAAAAGGGCTCCGCTCATGTATATACGAGAAAAAATCATATCTGGCAAGCAAAGCGTGTGATTGTCGCAATTCCACCGAATATGCAAGCGAAAATTCAATTTGAACCACCATTGCCAGCGAATAGAGCTCAATTACTAGAACGATCTGGCTTACCATCTGTAACAAAAGTGATTATCGTTTATGATAAACCATTTTGGCGTGATAAAGGACTTAATGGAGTCATCTATTCTGATCAAGGTCCAATTAATGAAACACTCGATAGTTCTCCGAGTGATGGGAGACGAGGGGTCTTAACGGTTCTAATCACAGGTGAATCAGCAAGACATTGTAAAGAACCAGAACATGAGGTAGTAAAAGCACTAGGGGAATTTTTCGGGCCTGAGGCTCTAAATCCGCTACAAGTATTTAGTAAGGATTGGTCAAATCAGCCTTGGACAAGGGGCGGCTATGGTGTTCATTTTGCACCAGGGGTGATTACAAATTATGGATCTTCATTATTAGAGCCGACCGCTTGCCTCCATTGGGCTGGGACAGAAACCGCTACAGAATGGCGTTTGTTTATGGAGGGTGCCGTTCAGTCAGGAGAACGAGCTGCCCAAGAAGTAATTGGCCATTTAGAACGAAACCGAAAATAAATTGGTTTCGTTCTTTTGCGGTTGGGAGTTTGCAGTGGTGGTTGTTTTTTATATGAGCTGTTTTCGGCACGTAGAAGAGTCCAGCATGCCCCAGACGATTGCAAAGTTCAATGGGGCTGACTCTAGGAAATTCTTTGGCTCGAGATCAAATAAACCAGATAATACAAAAACTGCCTTTGTAGTTCAGCGGGGCCTTGAGGCCAAGCTACGTAAACAACGCTTATTTTCCAAAAATAATTTTGTTTCTCAATAAAAACACATTATAATTTAAGTAAGAAAGTGGGGGGAAACATGGGATCTACGATAGAAATCATAAAGAAACGAAAGTCAGTTCGAACATTTGAAACAACGCCACTGACTAGTGAGCATTTAAAGCAAGTGAATGAATACCTAAAAGTAGCTGAAAACTTAGTTGGTCCATTAGGGAGAAAAGCTCGATTTGAAGTTATCCAAATACAAAATAATGTTTCAGATAAAGGCATTAAATTAGGTACCTATGGTTTTATTAAAAATCACCAAGGCTACATTGTTGGAATTATGGAAAATACAAAAATGGGTTTAGTTGAATTTGGCTATATTTTTGAGAAGTTTATTTTATTTGCTACAGAGCTGGGGATTGGTACATGTTGGATTGGTGGGACGTTTAACCGTAATTCTTTCGCCAAAGAAATAAATTTATCTGAAACAGATTTTATTCCTTGTATCACGCCGATTGGTTATGCGAAGGAAAAACAACGACTATTTGATAAGACTCTTCGCTATGTAACAAAGGCTGATAATAAAAAAGCCTGGCATGAATTATTTTTTAAAAGCAATTTTGAAAACCCTGTTTCGAAAGAGGATGTAGGGGATTTTGCTGTTCCAATCGAAATGGTTCGGCTCGGTCCATCTGCTTCAAATAAGCAGCCATGGCGAATTATATTTTCTGAGGATAAAAACGAGTTTTACTTTTATTTAGCACATACGCCTAACTATAATAAGCTTGGGTTTGATATGCAGTTGATTGATATCGGCATTGCGATGTGCCATTTTGAGTTGGCCTGTAAGGAAACAAAATTAGATGGAAGGTGGACTATCTCAGATCCTGGCCACAAACCCCAAAATGAACATACGGAGTATATCATTAGCTGGGTAGCGAACAAGTAGAACTAGAGTTTCCTGTTTTTACAGGTTTTCTGAACGAGTGTAAATGAGTAGACGCAGGTGCATGAAAACCTAGGGAGAATTATCCCTAGGTTTTTTTGTGGTTGTCGTACTAAACAATAAGCTGATTTTTCTCAGTTATGCGAATATCGATGGTGTATGCCTATACCACAAAATAAATAATTAATAAGTTATATTATGTCTTAATAAAGGAGGGAAAAAGATGTGTAATTGTTGTTGTCATGATTTTGCAGATGATTTCCACCATCATCATCACCACTGTAAAAAGGCTACAAAAAAACATCACCATTCATTATCATGCAAATGCTTTATAGATTGTGAAGTTAAAAAATCTCGGGATTTTGATTTTAATTGTTCTTTTTTTCAGATGCCAAAAACCAAGAAATGTCCTGATTTAAAAGATTTAATCTGTAAAATTGAATGTGAATGCTTCAAACGAAAACATTCAAAGAAACACGACCGTGTTTGTGATCACGATCATTGGGGCCATTGTGATGAAGAAAAACATAAAATACACCATAAATGTAATAAACACTCCCATTGTAAGAAACACCATTCTTGGAAGCCTATTTGCACGTGCTGTGGGAAACGAAAATAAATGGAAGATTGGGAATAGGATTTTATAGAACAAGCGAGAAGCCAAGTTAAAAAAGTGCTTATAACTACCACCACTTGTCTATGCCATCAAAATATCCTCGCATAAATTATAGAGAAATCACAGAAACTCTTAAACTAGCCTGATGCTAATTAGTGTTTCTGAGACAAAAAATAAAAGGAGTGAATTTAATGAAGAAAAATACTTGTTCTAACGATGGCTTCGGAATTGATCGCGGCCACGAAAAATGTCCAGAGCCAATGCCTAGTGACTTGGCGAAGACTAAACATTCTTTTTGTGAAGTAGTTGAAGAAATTGATCCAGCAGATTTAGCTAATGATGTCCCGACAGCTGTTGAAGCTGCTGTTCCTCTTGTCGATGTACTGTTACAAGTAGATGTTGAAGCAGATATTCATTTGCCTTTCCCTGCAAGAGAAATTAAGAATATAAGAAAAAATATCTCATTAACTCAGTGTAAAGCAATTCCATCATTTTACGATCCAACTGAAACAGTAAAACTTTTCATCACTGGTGTGATCCACAAAAATATCCAATATGTAGATAGTAATAGTGGTTTTGTCCGTGACTATAGTACAGATGTACCATTTAAATGTGTTCAGTCTGTAACGCTTGAAAATCCATTATTTTTCCCGATTGAAGGTTTTGAATATAGTGTTAAAAACTCTGTATTAGAGAGAAGACAATTAGCCAAAGATGGTCATGGTGCTGACCGTTGTGAGTCTGGATCATTAACATTCGAAATTTACAATGAGCCAATCAAATGTAAATTATTAGCTTCATCAGTGAAAAGCCATGATATTTACAAAGACTTTGATAACTGGGGCAGATTTAATCGTTTTACAGAGAAAAGTGAAGTTCTTCTGTTAGTTAAGTTGATACAAAAACAGCAGATTAGTACAGCTCTTGGTAACGCAGGTGCAGCTGCAGAACCTGGAACAGAAGCTGGAGCTGCAAATGCTGGAGCCCCAACAGAAAACCCAGCTTTAGAAAAGTTACGCCGAATTTTTGGAAGAATGCAATAGAAAAAAGCATAGGTGAGTTCCCCGTCTAGGGAGCTTATCTATGCTTTTTAATGCAAATCAAAATTAAGATCAATATATTGAAATTGAACTAGATTAAATGACAATAAGACACTTCCATTAATGGATAAGCGACTATCTACGAAACTAGGGTTAAAATCATGATACCAACTGGATTTTGTTTTACTAAGTTCACAGTTGATAGTCTCAGTGTACTCCTTTTCAGATTGATAATGATTACTTAACGTTCCGTCGGCTAGTTGAAACATAAATTCAGTCTCTTTACTTTTTTCCGTATCTGGTTTCTGGAGCCAGTGTATATTGGCCGTAGTTTCCCACGGAATTGAGAACTTTTTCGTATGATATGATCCACTTGTACTAGTAAACTCAACGTCAATCGTATATATTCCCTTTAAAAATAGAGTTTTAGCAGGGGGAATTACGTGGCCATTGTAGGACTTTACTGTTATGGACGTTTTTTCGATCTTTTCAGTAGGCAGTGATAATTGAAGCTTTTGATTTATTATATGGTCAACATTCACTTTAGCTAGTAGTATCGGAACTTTTATGATCGGTTTTTGTTTCCTTTTAGTCTCTAGATTTATTTTATTTTTCCAATCCAGATCAACTCTTTTTAAGCAAAATCTCGGTATATTCAAATTATTAGGCTCAAGATCAACACCTTTATTGTGTTGGTCTTTTTTAGTCGTTATTTTGGAAGCTTGAATACCTCCGTTTTCTTTCTCAAGCCAATTTCGTGAATAGGTGCGATTGACAAAAATTGATGAAATATCTTTTTTTTTACGATTTAACCTGATAGTAAAATCCTTTTTTGGTGGTTTAGTGTCACGAAAGGTTGTAGCTATAGTATCTAACTCTTCAGTATGTTCAATTGCGATTTTCTCATCCAACGGATAAAGAGGTTCTTCATTTTGATCATTCTCCATAGGTGGTTCTTTTCCTTCTTTATTTTCCTCTTCACTCTTTATAGTTGGTTCATCAATTACTAGTACAGTATCGGGAATTTCTGTTTCTATTTCTTTTTCAACTTCAATCTCTTCAATAAGTCCTTCTCGTTTACCTTCATTAGCTTCAAATGTTCCTTCTTGTTCGTCTTCATTGGTTTCCTTGAGAACTACAAGTTCCTTTTCATTTTCATTGGTTTCATCGAGTTTTTCTTTAGAATGGCTTATAACTGCGATGATATTTTCGTTGAATGTCTGCCCTTCATTTGAGGAAGCTTCAATTAATGGTTGTTCAAAATCTTTCATTAATTGCTCAGTAGGTTCCGTATTTTCGTCTATGTTTTCTGGAGTTGTTGTGTATTCTTCTACAAGATTATCTGTTTTTTTAGTTGTAATATCATCAAAATTACTTTCCTTTACCAGTCTTGTTGTTTCGTTTTCATCTTTAGTTTTAGTAAAGCCTAGACGAATGATTTTAGGTGAAGTTTGTGGAGGAGGAAAGATAACAACAGTTGCTTCGTTTATTTCTGTTTCTCGTCTGGTAGGAAGATATTTTGTACTTTTATTTTTAGGGTCAAATGGTAAATACGGTTGTTGAGTGTTTTTACGGCTCATAATGTTCCCTCCTCTCATATGTATAATCTTAATAGAAGCATTTTAATATTTTCTATTTCAACCATGATAGTCGAAATGTCAGCTCACCTCAGTTCGCTAAATTGGAACTTGAGGTGAGTGACAAATTCTTACTCGTTATACATTAATCACAATCACAATGACAATCGCAATCTAATTCGTATTCATCATTTGTTGTGGAACATACACGAACTTGTTGTTTTTGAAGTACTTTTAAGGTTAAATCAAGGACCATTTTTTCTACCATTGTTGTAAAATATCCTTCTTCAATTGGTGCTGCATGTGGAAGTGGTGTTCGGTCAATTGCCTCATCCCACTCAATGATATGACTAGAAATTAGTTCGCAATAAGGTAGTTCATTATAAAATTGTGTACTTTCTTGGTGGAATTGAGAAAGATCACTAGATTGGTATTCATCCTTTTCCGGGTATCCATTAGAAATTGGTTTTGCAATAAAGAAATCAAACTCTTGACGAGAATTTATTTCAGGCATAACGGGTTTCGTTAAGAATTTTTTAATTTCTGTTACACATTCAAATGGAATATCAACAGTGTAGGAATGTAAATCAGAGGAAACAGAAATGGCATTGCTTTCTGCGATATCTCTAGAGGGACTCGCGTACTGAATGTTCTTTCTGACTACTCCTTTAATAAACAGCTTATTTGTTGGCAGTAATAACCGACATTGAGTAAGTTTAACCCGCTTCTTTATATCTTTTATTTCTAAAACAGGCTCTGGAAAAGTAATTTTAGCATCCATATTTACTTGAACAGTTAGTTCGGCAAGAACAACTGGTACTTTAGTAATTATTTTCCCTAAAGTTACTTGCGTATGATTGTCCTTGCAATCAGAGTATAATATTGAAGATTTACATTCAGGTACTACGGTATTCTTTTTTTGTGACTCGTTCATATTGCTCCTCCTTTAGGCTCAAAGATAGAATTATCGTATGCGTGATAAATAACTATGTGACTTGGCTAGCTCACAAAGCTATTAATTTTTTCTTTCAGTTTATGTAAACCTGGGTAGATTACTAAATAGAAATCAGACGTAGATTTGAGGGACTATTTAACAATAGTTCATAAAAATTCACAAAAAAAGGTATTATCCCTACAGCAATCATCTAATGATTGCTGTTTGAATAATACCTAATAAATATATTTATCTTAATAATGGTTTACAGGAACTTTATAATGCGTCTACGCGGATATGCTGTACTTGTAATATTTTTACAGTAAATTGTAAAAACATTTTTTCTAACATGTTTTGGAATGTTCCTTCTCCATATGGAACACCTTGTTCTAGAGGTGTACGGTCAGTAGCTTCATCCCACTCAATAATACTATGTGATACAAGTTCACAATAAGGAAGGTTATTATAGAACTGGGTGCTCACTTGGTGGAATTGGGAAAGATCGCTAGACATAAATTGATCCTTTTCTGGGAAACCGTGGCCTAAATTTTGTGTTCTAAAGAAGTCAAATTCAGAGCGAGTATTTGTTAAAGGTAACTGTACAGGTCTAATAAAATCTGCTGCGTCAATTGTTGCTACACACTTAAACGGAATTTCAGTTGTAAATGATTTCATTGTAGAAGAAACACATTCGCCACTAGAATATGGGGCAGGTGCGGCATATTGAATATTTTTTCGTACATGCCCTTCAATATACAACTGATAGTCTCCAGTAGCAAACGGATCTACACCTGGTCCTGGTGAAACAGTTGGAGTCATCAAACGACATTGAGTAATTGCTACTCTTTTCTTAATGTCCTTAATTTCTAGAACAGGTTCTGGTAATTGGATATTAGCCACAAGATTACTAGAAACATTAACTTGTGATAATATCACAGGAACATTTAGGATGGGATCAGCTGCAGCAGATGGTGCTACAATTGGTGCCTGAAAATTAGCTTCACATTGTTCCACCGTTGCGGATTTACTAATATTTACACAATTAGTAGAACTAGAATTGGAATTTTTCATTTTTTTTCCTCCTTTTATTTATGATACAGTTTATCCTATGCTTTGTGAGTACTAGAAGAATAGATATATGGAGCAGACAAAACGTGGATTTTTATAAAAATACAAAAGAACATTTTAGGTACTTGCACAGATGTATCACTCTTTTTCATAAGATTTAAAAGGAGGTGGGCGTTTATGGAGAATAATAATTTCCTTGCCGTCGATTTAGGGAACAGCTGGTATAAGGTACTTGCCGCTGATAATGGGTCATTAGCGGAGTATGAATTGCCAAATGCGATAGCATTGTTTGATGAGGAGTTTTACGAGAAGTATTATGATGAGGAAGATGTAAAATTAGAGGAAAACTTAATCGTCGAGGTTAAAAGTGAGGCAATTTCAGCGAAGCGTGAGATTTACTATGCAGGAAAGTCAGCCACTAGACAAAGAAATGTAAGCTTAACTTCTTTTAATAATCAAAAAGTTGAAGAAGACCGTACTTTTATTCTATTATTTTCGGCTACAGCCTTTCACGCAATTCAACAATCACCAAATGAGACGGACATTTTTTACGAGATTGATCAGTTAGCCGTTTCATTACCAACGACACAGTATAAAGAGAAAAAAGAATTACTAAAAAAGAAGTTAAAAGGAACACATACTATTATTCTGCATAAGGTCCCAATGATCCAAGAACCAAAAGAAATAGTAGTGAAAATTCAAGTGAACGATGTTATTGTAGGTGCAGAAGGTGCATGTGCCTATTTAGGACTCACTCGTGACTTAAACACCCTAGAAATAAAAGATGAAGATCTTGTAAAGGATTCTAAAAAGGGAGTTATCATTGGTGATCTCGGCGGCGATTCCGTTGACTTCGTAGGCATTAAAAATAATCGACCAGTTGCCTCTATTGAGGGCGAAACGTTCGGGATTAATTTGTTTCTTGATCATATAATAAAAAAGGTTAGTAAAAATGAGTTATTCAAATTTGATTCTCGGTCCGAGCTAGAGGAAAAGCTGTGTGCCGATGTCTCTGAGTGGTATGTTGAACCTTTTGCTGGAGTTCGAAAGGATATTAGTAAGTATGTCATACCTCAATTAAAAACTATGGCCATAAAGTATCTTGAACTGTTTGATCAAATCCGTAGCAGTTCAACAGAGATTAAAGGGTCCGTTAAATATATTGCTGTTGGTGGCGCGGCTAAGTTAGCTAAAAAGCAAATTCAAGAAGCAGCGTTAAAATGGAACCAAAAAGGTCGGCCAATTGAATTGATGTTCCCTGAAAACTTAGAAAAATTAAATGTTCAAGGATTATTAATACTTGCAAAAATGAATCACTTAAAGAAACAAAGTAATTCGCGTCAATATGTTACTTATAATAGGTGATGACTGTGTCTAGAACATATACAGATTATACTAATAAAATAGCTATAACAATCCCTGACAGTTTCATAGACGTAAAAACAGGTAACAATCTTAAAGTATCAGCAAAAATACAGGAACAGATTGAGTATCATGCGAAAAATAATTCTCTTCATCACTACGTTTTTTCAGCCCTACATGATTATATGAAACCAAAAGTAATAAATTCTAGCCAAAATGAGCTCATTTTACAAGAGTTATCTACAATAAGAAAGTTAGTTGAAAAGGGAGATTTGGGATCATCTCATCCGAAAACTAACCAATCAAAAAGAATTAACAAAAGATCTCAATTAGAGATGAATGAAGTTGAAGATGTTCTAGATGCTTTTGGTGGGTGACGAATGGCTTAACCTCTAAATAACAGGCTTTACTAAAAAAACTCCACGGATTATCACGACTAAAGAGTTAAGTAAGGCTTTCACCTTATTGGTGAAAGCCTTACTTATTTTTACATATTCCAGGGATTGCAGAATTGCTTAAAAAGCATTATTATCATTATTGAGAATGATAATAATGTTGATGGAGATGGGAGGAAATATTATGAAAAGAAGAGACGAGAACATTCAAATTCATGGAAACGTAACAATTGGGGCTACAATTTCATTTCCTGAGACCGCTGAAACTCAAGCGCCGGCAGTGTTAATAATTGCTGGTACAGGTGCTGGGGACCGTGACGGGAATATTGGAAAGTTTAGATTAAATTTATACAAAATGATCGCTGAAGAATTAATTAATGCAGGTGTTATTACTCTTCGTTATGATAAACGGGGGGTTGGTGAAACAGAAGGAGATTTAAATAAGGCGGGTATGTGGGATTTAGTAAGTGATGCAGAAAGTTGTATTGATTACTTAAGAAATCATCCCAATGTTGACAAAGAAAGAATTTTCTTGTTAGGACATAGCGAAGGAACGATGCTGGCAACGGCTCTAAATGAAAAAACAACAGTCGCAGGCTTAATTTTACTAGCGGGAGCAGCAGATACAATTGAAGAGGCAACAAAATATCAAAGGGAACTACTTTACGAAGAATTTAATCAAGAAACTGGTCTAAAAGGCTGGTTATTAAAAAAGCTCAATGTGGCAGAAAAAGCGGAAAAAAATGCCCAGAAAATATTTAGTCGCATGCTTGAAAGTGATAAAGATGTGATGAGAGTTCAGTTCGTAGTAAAGATGCCAGCGAAATGGTTTCGTGAGCATCACAACTTTGACTTATATAATGCAATGAGAAAAATTAGCTGTCCCGTTCTTGCAATTAATGGTTCTAAAGATGTCCAAACGAGAATTGAAAATGTTTATAAAGTGCCGAATTTAGTAAATGGACCAGCAGAAGTTCACGTGATTGAAGGAATGAATCATATTTTACGAAAGCAAGAAGGCGACGTCTCAATTCAAAAATAAAAAAGGCTTACCAAGCACAAAGTGACTCTCCTTTACACCCAGAATTAATGGTAACAATTACAGATTGGTTAAAAAAAGTGTACAATAAGTAGAGAACTTTTTGGAGGTACGTTGATGACAATGTCTAAAGCAGATGTAATCTTACATCCAGTCAGAATGAAAATTATTCAATCGTTAGTGAAAAGACCCTTAACAGTCCAAGAGCTAATGGAATGGAACCCGGATGTTCCACAGGCAACCCTTTATCGGCAACTGAAGGTTTTAACCGATAGTCAGGTAATTTACATTACTGATGAGCGAAAGGTAAGAGGAACGTTTGAGCGAACCTATTCATTAAATAACGAAAAAGCGAATATTTCTTCACCAGAAGCTGCTGAACTGAATAAAGATGATCATTTGAAATACTTTATGACGTTTTTGTGAACTTAATGCATGGAGTAGATCAGTATCTGGATGGTACAGATGTGAACATGGGTGAAGATGGTTTTGGTTTTCGTCAAGTAGACTTATTTTTAGATGAGAAAGAATTTTATAATTTTAGGCAGGATCTTGTCTCGGTCATCCAAAACTATGCGTTGAACGAGCCAGATGGAAAGCGGCGGAGAAGAACCTTAGCAACTGTGATGATCCCAGAAGCGAAAAAATAAATAAAAAGACTGTGCCTGGTTTAAGTGTCTAGTGGACATTTACCGGCACAGTCTTTTTTTTCTAGCGTTTCTTAGCCTTGAACTCAGCTTTTATTTGTTTTAATAATTCAGGGTTTGTCATAACATCATATCCTGTAAGAGCCATACACTTTGCACCAAGCATTAGGCCTTCAAAACCCTGCTCACTCATGGCAGCTTCTCGAAATTCATTCGTATGACAAACATAAGGCTGATCACAAATTTTTACGTAAGGATGAATGGAAGGCACAACATGACTAACGTTCCCCATATCTAGGGAACCGCCACTTCCTTTTTGATGAATGTCATCTTTCGCAATTCCTAGCATCATTAAATTTTCTGTAAAAGATGAAGAAAGTGCTTCATTTGTATTTAAATCATCATAGGACAATTCGTAAAAAGAAGTTTCAAGTCTAGCTCCGGTAGCCAATGCTGCGGCTTTAGCGCAGTTCTTCACTTTTTCAAGTAGCTCATTTAAGTAGCTACGTTGTTGAGCGCGAACGTAAAATTGCGCGACTGCATAATCGGGAACAATATTCGCAGCTTTTCCACCCTCTGTAATAATTCCGTGAATTCGTGCGTCAGGGGTAATATGCTGCCTTAAAGCATTGATGCCATTAAATGTTTGAATAACTGCGTCTAGTGCATTAATTCCTTCATGTGGTGATGAGGCTGCATGTGCTGGTTTCCCAAAAAATTCGAATTGAATCGCATCCATGGCAAGTGAAGAACCACTTTTTTCATGGCGATACAGAGGGTGAACCATCATGGCAACATCTAAATGGTCAAAAACTCCAGCGTCAGCCATCGTTACTTTCCCACCGCGAGTTTCTTCAGCAGGAGTCCCGTAAACATAAACTTTCCCACCACAACTTTTTACTACCTTGCTTAAACCGATCCCCGCGGCAATAGCCATTGTGCCGATTAAGTTATGACCACATGCATGTCCAATTTCCGGAAGCGCATCATATTCAGCCATAAAACCGATCGACGGCCCTGGAATGCCGCTATCAAATAACGCGTCAAATGCTGTTGGTAGACCTGAAGTTCCGAGATTTACTTGGAAACCGTGTTTTCTAAGCTCCTCTGAAAGTATTTTAGAAGCTTGCCATTCTTCGTGACCTAACTCAGGATTTTCTCCAATATATTGGCTTATCTGATAAAAACTAGCGCGTAATTCTTCAATTTGTTGGTTTATTGTCTCTTTCATTCGGAACCCTCCGTATTGGTTGTTATTTGCCCATTTTACCTTAATTTTTAGAGGAACGAAATAATTTTTTTCGTGTATCCAGTTTGATATAATACTTTTGCAAACTATTGTAGAGGAGTGTTCGTAATTGAAAAATTTACAAAGTACAACAACATTACATAACGGTATTCAAATGCCTTGGTTTGGACTAGGTGTCTTTAAGTTAAAGGAAGGAGAGGAGGTTGTAAGTTCTGTAAAAGCGGCAATTGAAACTGGGTATCGAAGCATTGACACGGCTGCGCTTTATGGAAATGAAGAAGGGGTAGGGCAAGCAATCCGTGAAGTAAGTGTACCAAGAGAAGAGTTGTTTATTACAACCAAGGTTTGGAATTCTGATCAAGGTTATGAAACGACACTGGCAGCTTTTGATGAAAGTATGAAAAAGCTAGGGTTGGACTACTTAGATCTTTATTTAATTCACTGGCCACTTCCTGCAATAGGGAAATATAAAGAAACATGGAAAGCACTTGAAAAGCTTTACAAAGAGGGGAAGGTCCGAGCGATCGGTGTAAGTAATTTTCAAATTTCTCACTTAAAAGATTTGATTTCGGAATGTGAAATTGTACCGATGGTGAACCAAGTAGAGTATCACCCTCGCTTAACACAAACAGAGCTTCATGCTTTTTGTAAGCAAAACAAGATTCAACTTGAAGCGTGGTCACCGCTTATGCAGGGGCAATTATTGGATGAGCCAACACTCACAGAAATTGCTCAAAGATATGGGAAGTCAGTAGCTCAAGTTATATTACGCTGGGACCTTCAAAACGAAGTAGTCACAATTCCAAAGTCCGTGAAACCAGAACGTATTAAAGCAAACGCTGCCATTTTTGACTTTGAATTGAGTGCTGAAGATATGGCGCTAATTAATGGCTTAAACGAAAACCACCGTGTAGGACCGAACCCGGATGAGTTTAACCGAGTTTAAGATAGAGTAAAGTAGTCTGCCGCACACATTGGTGTGCGTTTTTTTCGTGGGGATTAGTACTGGGGAGTTGGATTACTAAAATACTTAACTTAAACAGAAAGCATTCGAAGCGATTCACAAATTTGCTGAACCGATTCATATATACCCAACATGTCATTTATCACCCTTAAGTTAAAAGAAAATATCGCCAATAGAGGAAGTAACTGTTAAAATTTAGTGAGAGAATAGAAGAAGAGGGTGAGTCTTATGGAAGAAATATTTTTGAGCTACTTATCGTCGATCAAAAATTTCACTGGTTCAGTTCTCATCGCAAAGGAAGGAAGAGTTATCTTTAAAGAAGGCTTTGGATTAGCTCGTGAAGGGGAAAAAAATACTTCAAGAACGAATTTTGGGATTGGTTCTATCACTAAATCTTTTACAGCACTATCGATTATGCAATTGGTAGAACAAGAGAAATTGAGGTTAGATGATCGTATCATTAAGTTTTTTCCTAAGGTTTACCCAGAGGCAGCAATTACTGTCCACCACCTCTTAAATCAGACGTCCGGCATTCCTAATTATCTTTTTGACAAACAAATGCAAACAGGGGGTGAATTTGCCCCGGAGGAGATTATTGATTTTGTCTTAGCTAAGCCGATCAAGTTTGCACCTGGGAAGAAGTGGCTATACAGTAACACAAACTATGTATTATTAGCGCAAATAATTGAAAAGGTTACAGGACAAACCTTTCAAGATTACGTGACAGAACAGATCTTTTCTCGAGCTAAAATGACGACTACTTATTTTGATGGACAGAAGACGGACAATAAGGCCCAATATTGGGAAAGCGCATTCGATTGTAAGCCTTCGCTACTTTTAGGCGCAGGAGATATCGTATCCAATGTCGAGGATTTATTTTTATATGATAAGCTGCTAAGTTCAGAGGTTTTAGCAACAGCGGATTCTCTGAAAAAAATGCAAGCCATTTCATATAAGGGAAGGCTCATAAAATATGGCTATGGTTGGTTTGTTAAACATAATTTTGGACAAAGAAGTATTTCACATGGAGGATTTCATCCGATTGGATACACCTCTCATTTTGAAAAATTCATAGATGAGCGGTTAACCGTGATTGTTCTTTCTAACAAACTAGAAAAATATTCAAAACTTGGTGTGAAGTATTTTAACAGTACAGATTTAGGTCGAGAAATTGCGGCGAGGTATTTTGGAAAGATTGCTTTACCATGGCAAAAGTTTAATTAATGGGAGATGAGATAAACATGATGACCAACGAACAGTTGAGAGCTGCATTAACCGTTGAGCAGTTTCCGCGCTCAGCGAAATATGATCCAGAGTGGATGATCGAAAATGAAATGGGTCCAAATTCAATCTGGTTAACAGAATTTGCAGTCGAAAAAATGGATTTGAAACCAGGAATGAAAGTGTTAGATATGGGCTGTGGCAAGGCGATGAGTTCGATTTTCTTAGCAAAAGAGTTTGGTGTTCAGGTGTGGGCAAATGATCTTTGGATTAGTGCTACAGAAAATTGGAAGCGAATTCAAGAGGCGGGTGTAGAAGACCTTGTGTTTCCGATTCGGGCAGAAGCACATGCTCTGCCTTATGCGAATGAGTTTTTTGATGCAATTGTAAGTATTGATTCCTACCACTATTATGGAACTGACGATACCTATCTACTTAAGTTTTCCGAACTCTTAAAACCAAATGGTCAAATTGGTATCGTCGTTCCGGGATTAACAAAGGAATTTGAAGATGAGATTCCTAAAAGAATGAAGCCGCATTGGGATAACGAGTGGTACTCGTTTCATTCTCCTGCTTGGTGGTCAAAGCTTTGGAAAAGATCTGGTGTCGTTGATATCGAGGTAGCAGATACACTACCAAATGGCTGGGATTTGTGGATGAAGTGGGAAACAACTGCGAAACAATCTGGGCTTTGGCAACGAAATGGTGATATTGACTTATTAGCGGCTGATGATGGGGAGTATTTCACGTTTACAAGAGTAGTCGCTAGGCGAAAGGATATTCTTAACGATCGACGTTCACCTTTAGTAAAATAGCGCACATAAAATAACCGCTAGGAGAACCTAGCGGTATATTTGTTATTTAATATAAGCTGACCCTACCACTACTAGTAGGATGAATAAGACAACAATTAACGTAAATGAGCTACCTTTACCGTGACCAGTTGGGTAACCTGCAAATTGTTGTGGTGCGCCATAGTGATACATGAAAGACCCCCCTTTTTTGAGTGGTACAGTATATATCTATGTAAGGGATGGTAAATCGGGTGGGCAGCTATCTCGAAGACAGCCAAGTTGGTGCACCTGCCTACTGAAAAATTTCTTGAAGCAGTAAGTCTTCATTAATAAAATCCATGGCTTTCTTTTTATAGGCATCATCGTGGAGAAATGTATAACGATTAGGTTTTACGCTTGGTGCAAGTTTAATAGCCTCTATATACTCGTCTTTTCGTAATCCTAGCCCTTTTACATGATCAAAAAATCCAGTTCGTTCGAAAACTTTCTTAATTCGTAAGGCTCGATGTTCCTGGGTATGAGCCATTATATAAGTGGCGATACCGACTTGAATCCCGTGCATCTGTGGCTTAGTAGAAATTTTATCTAACGCATGGGAAATCAAATGCTCTGAACCACTAATTGGCGAGCTATTGCCACTAATTGCTGTTGCAATACCTCCCATGGTTGCTGAACTAATTAATTCTTTTAAAAATATCGGATTTTTAATATCGTTCATTGGTGTTCGGATAAAACTATTGACTGCTTTTTTACTTAACATATGAGCAAAAGCGTTCACATGGCTAGCGCCGTTTTTCTCTTCAAACTCCCAGTCGTAAAGAGCAGTTATATTGCTAAGTAAATCGCCGATTCCTGCTAGGATTAGAGGAGTTGGAGCGTGCTGAATAATATTTAAGTCAGCGATAATTCCAAAGGGAACCTTTGCAGGAACTGTCGTTTTTTTACCTTCAACGTGGATCGAGCAGTTAGAGCTAGCAAAGCCATCGTTGGATGCAGAAGTTGGAATACTTATGAAAGGACTTCTCCTTGAGTAGGCGATGTATTTCCCGTAATCGATGATCGAACCACCACCAATAGCAATGACTACATCATATCGAGGCATCGCAAATGCTTTTTTTATTAGATCTTGGATATCGAGATTAGATGGCAGCATCATGGTATCTACTTCAATCGTTTCCAGAGATTTTTCTATATCATCCTTAAATGTTTCATAAGTGAAATCATCAAAAAGGATAACGGCATTTGAAAAGTAGTGCTTCTTAAGAATAGTTCCAAGTTTGTTTAGAACTCCAGAATTAATTTCTAAAATAGCAGGTATTGGTACACTTGTGACTGGAGAAATCATTAGGAGAGCACTCCTTTTTCAAGTAAATACAACTCGATTTCCTTAAACGTATCTACTGCGACAAATGGAATGTTCTTTTCTTTTAAAATGTCTTGCAGAGCATCTTTCGCAAAAGTGATATCCGCAAATGCTGCAGGATGACTATCGGGCTCGCTATCTCCACTAAAGTAAATGTGCGTATACTGGTCCTTCAGTTCTAAAATAACTTTTGATTTATCTATTCCGTATCGTTTTGAATAATGAGGATGGTTTTCATCAATGTTCATATGAACATTTTGCTCGCGGAAAAATCCTTCGTTTGAAAAGACTGTGACATTTTCTATGCCGTGTTTCTTTAAAATATGGTGGATATAGTAATCCGTTCCTGCACTTAATACGTAAAAATCGCCATTATTTTCTTGTACCTTTTTAATAAAGCTCGGGACATGCTCATCAATTGGGATGGAAAGAATATCAGCGATAATTTGTTCTTCATTCTGGTTTATGGAGCTAAAGACTTTACTAAGAAAATCAATATCTAACAGCTCTGCCCGTTTCCACTTATGAAATAACTCCTGACCATCAGGAAAATATTTTTCAATAACTAACCAATAAAAATCTTGTTTCGAAATCGTACCATCAAAATCTGATACAAACGCCCATTTCTTCATCTTTTCAGCTCCCTAGTTTTAAAAAGTTGCAATCTATATTGTTCCACATTAAGGAAGCCAATACAATCATTTTTAGTAAAAATTTCAAGCAAAAAAATAAAAAGTCCATCTGATATGGACTTTTTAAGGAAAATGTTCTTTTTGGGTGTCAGGCACCACTATGTCAATTTAAAGTAATCTTTTTCTAATCCTCGTAAAACTTCAATAGACTTTAAGGCAAAGGCAGAGCCATTTGCTTCAAGTTCTGCGATTTCCTTATCTAATGCTGTTTTTAGGGATTCTTCGTATGAAGGTAGTTCTCCATAAAAAGGCTTTACATAAACGTTTGGAATGTTTACCTGCTCACGGTGTGCTAAGGCACGGCGTTCATGAAAAAAGACGCCTTCAACCTGATTGGGGTTATGTAAATCACCTTGAGTTGGGTGGTTAACGACAGCTAGAACACGCATCACGTAATTCGTTTCTTTTACCATGGTGATTTCTCCGATATACTTTCCTGTTTTGTAAATCCCTGTGACTAACTGTCCAACCTCTAATTGCTGACTCAATGTTCATCATCCTTTCCTTTTGCCACTATCATAACATAACTGGTAGTATTTACACTGTGTTTAGCTTACTAACAGAAATGCTTGTTCCTTTATGAAAGGTACTCTTTAGAGTATAATCAAAAAATGTCGAATCTATTTAAGTAAGGAGTTAACTTATAAATTATGAAACTTATTTCTTGGAATGTGAATGGCCTTAGAGCTTGCGTGAAAAAAGGGTTTTTAGATTATTTTCATGAAATGGATGCAGACGTATTTTGTATTCAAGAAACGAAGCTACAGGAAGGACAGATCGAATTAGACCTCAGTGGATACCATCAATACTGGAACTATGCAGTGAAAAAAGGATATTCCGGTACAGCGATATTCTCAAAATAGAGCCTTTACATGTACACTATGGAATTGGTATTGATGAACACGATCAAGAAGGACGAGTGATCACATTAGAGTTTGAAAGGTTTTTCCTCGTGAATGTGTACACACCGAATGCAAAACGTGATCTAGCAAGACTAGGTTATCGACTGCAATGGGAAGATGACTTTCGTGAGTACCTGTACAATCTAGATACGAAAAAACCAGTGATTTTGTGTGGTGATTTAAATGTTGCCCATTCTGATATTGATCTGAAAAATGCTAAGTCCAACCAAGGTAACTCTGGATTTACCGATGAAGAAAGAGGGAAGCTAACCGAATTACTTGAAGCAGGTTTTGTCGACTCATTTCGTTATTTCTACCCAGACCGTGAAGAAGTTTATTCCTGGTGGTCTTATATGAACAAAGTAAGAGAACGAAATATTGGTTGGAGAATTGATTATTTTATTGTTTCTAATCAATTAAAAGAAAATCTTTCAGGCGCAGACATACATTGTGAGATTCACGGCAGTGATCATTGTCCAGTCGTGCTTGAGCTTGAAATTTAAAAAAAATTCAAAAAACCTTGAAGAATTACTTTTTTCTTCAAGGTTTTTCGTTTATAATTTAGAAAAGTTTATCTAGGTAAAGCGGTGAAGTGTGATATTCCCAGTGTGATTTTCTAAAAAATATTTTTAAAAAAGTTAAAAATTTCACTTGTCTAACCAATAAAGTAGTCTTACAATGAATTAACAGAAAATTTTAATAATACACAGAACTTTTGAAAAGGGGATAATTTTTATGAGTGCCACTGTAGTTGAAATTGTGAAGGCTTCAAATTTAAAAATCAAACCAGAAGACGACAAACTCGGTTTTGGTAGGTACTTTACGGATCACATGCTTGTCATGGATTATTCCGTAGAAACAGGCTGGACTCATCCGCGAATTACCCCGTATGAGCCAATTACTTTAGATCCAGCAGCAGTCATTTTCCATTATGGGCAAACCGCGTTCGAAGGCATGAAAGCATACCGAACAACTGATAATCGGATTTTATTATTTCGGCCTGAAAAAAACTTTAGCAGGTTAAATGCTTCAAGCGAACGTTTAAGTATGCCACCTATAAATGAAGAAGAGGTTTTAGAATATGTAAAGCAACTCATTAGTGTTGATCAAGATTGGGTTCCAACTTCTGAAGGAACATCGCTTTACATTCGTCCTTTATTATTGCAACAGAGTCATTTTTGGGCTTAGCTGCCTCAAAGCAATATAAGCTGGTCGTAATTTTGTCTCCAGTAGGTTCCTATTATTCGAACGGGCTTGCACCTGTCAGCATAAAGGTAGAAGAACATTACACAAGGGCTGTACGAGGCGGTACTGGAATGGCGAAAACAGCAGGAAATTATTGTGCCACTTTTAATGCGCAAACAAAAGCCATTGATGAAGGTTTTTCTCAAGTTTTATGGTTAGACGCTATTGAGAAGAGATATGTTGAAGAAGTAGGAACAAGTAATGTGTTTTTTAAGGTTAACGGGGAAGTCATTACGCCAGAATTAAGTGGTAGTATTCTACCAGGAATTACTAGGATGTCTGTCATTGAGATGCTTAGAAGCTGGGGGATGCCTGTAACGGAAAGAAAGATTTCGATTGAAGAAATTTTTCATTATTATGATGAAGGACTTCTTGAAGAAGTTTTTAGTACAGGAACGGCAGCGGTTATTTCACCAATTGGTGAGTTAGAATGGCAAGGGCGAAAAATCCACATTAATGATAAAAAAATTGGAGAGGTATCACAAAAACTTTACGTAAATCTTACTGGTATTCAAACTGGTAGAATTCCTGATTTGTACAATTGGACAGTCGAAGTGAAGTAAGGTATTTTTAACACGAGACTAGCACTTAAGCTTGACAGAAAAGCGAAATCGCCTCGACCAGCCCCGACAAGCAAATGTTCTTTCAGAAAAAAGTGCGTTTTTCCACTTTTTATTGAAGGCTGTTTTTGCAAAGTTTGTTGCTTTCGTAAAAATCCCGAGTACCGGATTTTTACACATAAATACTAAGATTTCACTACTTATTTAGTAATTAGTGCTCTTTTCTTACTTAATTTATTGGGTGTTATCTTTACCTATCGAATTTCCCCAATTATCTTAGGGTAAAAAGCAACAAGTTTTTTTGTGCGACGAGTAACAGTAGGAGCAATGTTTTAGAAAAGAGCCTTACTGAAAGGTTATTTGAGCTCGAGGGGCTAGGCGATAAAGCTAGACAGTTCTTAGTTGAACTATTATACTTTTCCTATAATTAAAAAATAGCAGCTTGGGTGAATTCCAGGCTGCTTCTGTCTTGTTATCTAAGGTCGTGATATCTATAGGTTAGGTGGTGTTAGGTTTGGCTTACATTAAAGAACAAAATGGAGTTTTTCCATCTGTTTGCTCATTAGATTGTCCTGATCAATGTGGGTTGTTAGTCCACAAAAAAGACGGGAAAATTATTAAAATTGAAGGAGATCCTGATCATCCTGTAACGAAAGGGAATATATGTAATAAAGTTCGACATATGACTCAGCGGATTTATGATCCGAAACGCCTTCAGTATCCTCTTAAACGAGTTGGGGCGAAAGGGGAAGGAAAGTTTGAGCGAATAACCTGGAAGGAAGCGCTTGAAACAATTCATACTCGTTGGACTGATTTGATCAGTACAGAAGGACCAGAAAGTATCTTACCTTACAGCTTCTATGGAAACATGGGGAAATTAAACTCTGAAGGAATGGATCGACGTTTTTTCCATCGCTTAGGTGCAACTCTTCTCGATCGGACGATTTGTTCAGCGGCAGGGTCAAAGGGATATCGCTACACGATGGGTGGTAGCTTTGGTACAGATCCGGAGGAAACAATCGATACGAAATTGTTTATATTCTGGGGCGTAAATGCGGTAAGCACAAATATGCACCAAGTGGCGCTAGCTGAAAAAGCACGTAAAAATGGCGCAAAAATAATTGTCATTGATGTTCATAAAAATCAAACAGGTCGCTGGGCAGATTGGTTTATACCAATATTACCTGGAACAGACAGTGCCCTTGCACTTGGTATTATGCACATTTTATATCAAGAAAATATGGTAGATCATAGATTCCTAGAAACATATACAGTAGGTTATGAGGAACTAAGAGAGCATGTAAAACAATATGATCCTCAAACAGTTGCTCACATCACCGGTGTTTCTGTAGAAGATATCTTTAAATTAGCTAGGATGTACGGAACCACAACACCGGCGTTCATTCGAATTGGGAATGGAATGCAGCACCATGATAATGGAGGCATGTGTGTTCGAACCGTTGCGTGTTTACCAGCTTTAACTGGACAATGGCTCGTTCGTGGTGGCGGTGCGATTAAAGGGAATGGTGGTTTCTTAGCCCATAATAGTGAAGCGTTGGAAAGACCCGATCTACTAGAAAATAAACATACACGTGTAGTTAACATGAATTTAATTGGGAAAGCGTTACTAGAATTAGAACGTCCAATTCGTTCGATGTTCGTCTACAATTGCAACCCCGCACTTGTCGCGCCTGAAGGGAACAAAGTAAGAGAAGGTTTGCTTCGAGACGACTTATTCTTAGTCGTACATGATTTATTTTTAACGGAGACAGCGAAGTATGCTGATATCGTCTTACCTGCGACTTCAGCATTTGAAAATATTGATTTTTATGCTTCATACTGGCATCATTATATGCAAATACAAGAGCCAGTCATCGAAGCATATCAGGAAAGTAAATCAAACTCAGAAGTTTTTCGTTTACTTGCGAAAACATTTGGCTTTGAAGAAGAATGTTTCCGAGACAGGGATGAAGATCTCATTAAGCAAGCACTGGATTATCCAGAAAACTCTTGGATTGACGGCATAGACTATGAGACA
The DNA here is from genome assembly GCF_025377685.1 of Anaerobacillus sp. CMMVII. Taxonomy (NCBI): domain Bacteria; kingdom Bacillati; phylum Bacillota; class Bacilli; order Caryophanales; family Bacillaceae; genus Anaerobacillus; species Anaerobacillus sp. CMMVII. The sequence goes on from NZ_JACEHK010000008.1 coordinate 188,458, forward strand.
TTACTAGACAATAAATATGTAAAAGCGAATCGAAAAACGCTAGTAGCTGAAAAGCTTAAAACACCTAGCGGAAAAATCGAGCTTTATTCCGAGCAATTAGAGGCATTGGGACTACCTGCGCTTCCGACGTACACACCAATAGTAAAGGATAATGATCATCCTTTTTTATTTATCCCAGCACCAAATCATAATTTCCTAAATTCTACTTTTTCTAATAATGAGAAACATATTTCATTAGAGAAGGTTGCCAGATTGCATCTTAATTGTAAAGATGCAGAACGCTTAGGGATTGAAAATGGTGAGAAAGTACGAGTTTGGAATGAGCGAGGTGAATGTGAGCTTGTGGCCGCAGTCGGTGAAAATGTCCTTCAAGGAGTTGTTGTCACCCAAGGTCTGTGGGCGGATCTTCCCGATACGAAGTATTTTGTCAATGCATTAACACCTGATCGTGTAGCTGATATGGGTGGGGGAGCGACATTTTTTTCTGGTCGAGTCAGTGTTGGAAAACTGTAAAGGAAAGATTTTATTGGAAAATTGGAAAATTTTATATATTATATAAATTAAGATAAAAGTTATGGTTATTTTTATAATCATAACTTTTTCTATTTATCAACGGTACATAATTTAATAGCCAAAAGGAGTTTTTCTATGACACATGAAAATCGCAAGTCGATTTTTAATGAAGAATTGCGACACTTAAAAGAACACAATTTTATTGAGCAAAGTGATTTTGAAAAAGTAGCCGCTGCTTATGAACAGTACTATGAAGCTATTTTGGTAGAAGAAAAAGCAGAGGCAGAACGCCTGGCAGAGCGTCGCAAAGCTAGACTTGCAGAAGCTAATCGGATTGCAGAAGAACGGATAGCTAACTTAAATTGGAAAAGGAGAAAAAGAAACTTACTCCTGAGCAAGTTAGAGAAAGAAATATTAGTTTATCATTAACTGTAGGTGTCATTCTTCTATTAATAGGTGGCTTGGTTCTGGCTACAAGTAGTTGGGAGAAAATGAACCACCTTATGAAAGTGCTGTCGATCGGTGGAGTATCATTACTTTTTTTTGGTATTAGCTATATTGCTGGAACATACTTAAAAATAGAGAAAACGGCATTTGCCTTCTTAACCTTAGCCTCCTTGCTTATACCTGTAACGTTTGTTGGGATTGGCTATTTCCAGCTTTTTGGCGAATGGCTTTCATTATTTGGTGAAGGTAAATACATTCTAGGCGTTATCGCAACATTGATCTGTTTTCCATTGTACACGTGGATAGCTATTCAAAATAAAAATCGCTTATTTATTTGGTTATCGTTATTTACTCTTACCGTTATGACAGGATTTGTTTTAGCTGCGTTGTATGTGCCAATTGATGTGTTTTATTTCGGAATGATCATTTACAATGGCTTATTACTAGCTGGATATCACTACTATAAATCTGATCAACGGGTAATGAATTTCACCCAGGAATTACCGTTATTTACTCAAGCGAACCTTATTATTAGCACATTGTTAATGCTCGTATTCTTTCAAAATCATCTTTTATACAGCGTGAATATTTTACTTACGGCTGTCATGTATATTGCAATTGTCTTCGTTTATAATCGCAAGGAATTTCATATTGTCTTTTCGCTGTTATTTGTCTATGGGATGTATCAGTTATTAGAAAATACATTTTTACAACCATTAAATTATCTAGGTTTCGCCTTGATCGGGATTATTTACATTCTCCTAGAGGACCGTATTGCTGATGGGTTTTTAAAGAAGGTTTTTAGAGTTACTAGTGGTATCGTTTCTGGACTCGCGTTCCTTTATATTAGTTTTGAAGGGTTAGTTGTCCGTGCTGATGAAAAATCCATCGTTTACTACTAGCTTATCTAGTGATTGCCATTAATTATATTTACCTAGCATTTATTACAAATCGAAAAGTATTTCAGTTTTTAGCGCCGATATTTTTAATAGCAACAGGGTTTCAATCCTGGAATTTACTTTCTTCGGCCTTCAACTTCAAATTGTTTGAGACCTATATGTTTGCTGTAGCGGGAGTTATGTTTTTATTCCTATATGTAAAAACAACAACAAGTATTTAATACCAATTCAACATTCAAGCTTTTACGTAGCAATTGCTACAATGGCGATCACATTGTGTTCTAGTTTTATCTTTCAAAGGTATCTTGAGTTAGGATTGCTTTTCGTATTTTTTGGAGTTATTTTGTTGATGACCCACGAGGTTCACCATAAAAAAGAGTATCAGAAGATTGCAGCATGGTTATTACCCATCTCATGGCTCTTGGCTTTGCGTTCATTTTACGAAGAATATCATCTATTGGATACCTTTTATATGAATGAAGTTGGCCCGGCAGGACATGTAGCTTTAAGTTCACTCATACTGCTTGGAATAAGTTACGTACTTCGGAACTACCGCGCACGGTTATTTTTACCAATGTTTGCGATTGCAATCAGTAGCTATACTCTTAGCCTATTAGCGATTATAACGACAAATGTACTACCTGTCTTACAATCAAGCTTTTTACTAGTTGGGACCATCGTGTATGTGCTCTTAGTTTATCAGACAAAAAATAAGCAATTTTGGTCACTGGTGTCCATTTCAACAGCAGCGCTATTCTTGTCACTGATTGAACCGTTAAAATTATATGAAAATTATAGCACACTCGTTGTTTCGTTATTTTTGGTTCCGGTTATACTCCTAATTATTTATGAATTTGTCGGTCGTAAGATTATTGATCTCAAGCCGTACTTCTTTTGGACTGCACATAGTTTATTAGTGATCATTATTGCGGGAGCCTTAGCTTTTCAAGCATTTTTGAATTATCAGCCACTAGCGTTCTTAATTCCACTTGTCATATATACGTACAGTTTGTTTAAACAAAGAGAAGAATGGGGCAAGAATTTATTTTTGTATAGTGCTTTGACTCAGATTCCAATTCTTGTTTTATTATTAATAAAATACTACACAATCAATTTCGATTATGCCCAAGGGTTAGCCTTTTCTACGATTATGATTGGCGGATTATGGGGGGCAAGTCGAACGGAATGGAAGGCACGAGTTGAACTGTTTCTAATAGCAATTGGAATGGTTTCATTGGTAAGTTTTAGCATCTTACATCAGCTAGATATCATTGATGTAGGAATGCTTGTAGTCATTGCTGCGTTTGTAATTATGCTTTTATTTAGGAGAAAATGGGAGCTTTTAACCATCCTGCCACTGTTTTTCGCAGCACTCTCCTTTTATGGCTATTCCGTTGGACTTGAAAAACCTATGAAAATCGTTGCCTATATTGTAGTTGTAATTATCCTGCATTTGGTTGGCAAATTCAGTCACACCTATTTATTTCTCCAGGAGGACAAAAAGTATCGGATTGATTGGTTTACTATTGTTTCGCCAGTTTTTCTATTTTATATAGATCATGCCATACTCTATAATGATCCTTTATGGCTTAAGCTAATACCTTATCTTTTCTTCGTTTATTTACTTTATATGCAAATTGGTAGAGTGAAAGGGAGGGTATTCAAAAACATTGTCATGACAGCAACGGCGTTATCTGTATTACTGCCATATTACTTAGTTTTAGATCATGTTAATGTCCCAGAGCTTATTGCCATGGAAGCAACGATGCTGCCGTTTATCGTCTTAACGATCTTTTTGAGTAAGAAAGCCTGGAGTGATTATTCAAAAGAAATGAATATCATTCAGGCAATTGTTCTCGTATTGGTAGCTGTCTTTATCGTAGGTGATGCCATCGAAAGTAATACACTCAATGATGCGATTATTGTTGGAGGATTGTCGCTCCTATCAATCATTGCCGGAATGCATTATCGTATCAAATCATATTTCTTTGTCGGTATAGCTGTTTTATTGTTAAATGTCTTTTTACAAACAAAACCATTTTGGGGTAACTTACCATGGTGGATGTACTTAATCATTGGTGGAGCAACACTAATCGGCTTTGCTTCGTTTTATGAGTGGCAAAAGCAACGTCCAACTCGAGAAGGGAAGACGATTTTACAAGAAAAGAAAGAAAAGTTCTTAAGGTCATTTAAAGATTGGAAGTAGACCAATTGCTTAACCTAAAAAGCACAAGGATTGTTTGTTCATTTCCTTGTGTTTTTTAACAGCGATGTAGGAGGGATAGAGTGGAAATTCGAAAGTTAAACCCAAGCGATGCAAAACAGTATGTAAAACTTAGATTAGAAGCTTTACGTATGAATCCTGAAGCATTTGGGTCAAGTTACGAAGAAGAAAAAGATAATCCAATTGAACTGTATGAAGGAAGATTGCGCTCCGAGACGTCGTATCATTTTGGTGCTTTTGTTCATGAGCAACTTATTGGGGTTGTTTCGCTGGTAAAGGAAACAAAGCAAAAATTTAGGCACAGAGCCAACATTTTTGCGATGTACGTTACACCATCTAAGCGTGGGTGTGGAATTGGAAAGGGATTAATGCAAAGAGCGATTGAAACCGCGAAAGATCTAGATGAAGTGGAGCAACTTCATTTGTCCGTCGTCACTACGAATGAATCTGCTAGAAAACTGTATCTTTCTTTAGGTTTTAATGTATATGGATATGACAAACGTGCGCTTAATATAAATAACCTGTACTTTGATGAAGAACATATGGTGAAGTTTTTGTAAGAGAAAGGAGGTAGGTAGTGAGTACAAGTTTATTAGAGTCACATACAGAAATTGATGAGACGTTGGAGCCGAAAAAGGTAAACGTGGTTGGAACGATCTGGGGTATTATAGTAATGGGTATTTTGGCCACAGGCGATAAAATTGGCTGTATTGTTTATAAACAAAAGGGAGAATTACTAAAATGCATAGTAAACAAAAGTACTTTGAGAGTGAGAGAGTATACTTAAGAACTTTTAAAACGAGTGATTTCGAAAAAATCTATCAAGCTCTATTGAATCCGAAGTTTCGAAAGCTAACCGGGACACAAACCTTTTTTTCACAAGAAGCAATCGAAAAGGCATATGAGGGCTTTAAGTCCGACAAGTCGAGATTAGACTTTGTGATTGTGTTAAAAGAAACGAATGAAGCAATTGGCGATTTAGCGTTGAATGAAATTGATTATGTAAATAATAATGGAAACATACGAATTGCTCTTTATCAGGAAGAGCATTATGGAAAAGGACTTGGAACGGAAGCATTAAATCTTATTTTAGAATATGGATTTGAGGTACTAAACTTATATAGAATTAGTCTCAATGTATTTGAATTTAATAAACGAGCGATTAAAGCCTATGAGAAATTAGGTTTGTCAAGGAAGGTGCCATCCGTGCCGAGCTCTTCTATAATGGCACATATTATGATAATTATATTATGGGTGTATTGCGACACGAATATAAGAACCTGAGAAGACAACCTTCGTTGCTCAATAGCAACAAAGTTTACGAATAGGGCCTTTAACAAATTTGGTATATTTTGCATAATTTCCTCTAATTTGTAGAAGCTAAAATTTGAGGTGAATTTAGATTTGAGGCTTTTTTTAACTGTTATATCAATGCTTTTCATGGGCGTTTCGTTTACTACATTTTTTAGCAATGAGGAGACGACTGCTACACTTTCTCCAGAATGTCTAGAGCAAGCAAAAATCAGAGACGAATTATTTAATCAAAATATAATGGCCGACATTATTTCGAGCTTTGATCTAGATATCGATAATTCCTATGATAAATTTACATTAAGAGAAATTGAAGCGGCTCACCTTCTATTTGGAGGAAGGGAAAATGATACATATATACTTTCTCTGACAAAACTTTTTAACGAGATACCAAAAAGTACAAGAGGTACTCCAAGATTATTTGTAAGACCAGAAAATGCTTATTTTCTTTATAAAGAAACAACGAATACGAATGTAATGGTTCGCTTAAAGCTCGAATATGATAGCTGGGTAGTAGTGGAGGAAAAAAAGGTATCAGGTAAGCCAATTGAGCTTGAGCAATTAAAGTGCGAAAAGGATTTTTTGAAAATGAAAAACAACAAAATGGAAACGACTGCAAGCTAGCAGTCGTTTTTTTCTGTTCGATAAAGGGATATGGAGAGGTTTCTAGAATAAATTTAGGTAGAGTTTTGTTAATTTGGAGGGATACATTTTGAAAGCAGTGATCGTAACTAAGTTAGGCTCACCAGAAGTCATGAAGTATACGGAAGTTGAGATGCCGACGTATAGTGCAACAGAAGTGTTAATTGAAGTAAACACAACAAGTGTGAATTTTGCAGATATTAAGTCACGTTATGGGAAAAAAGGTACCGGGAAGTTTCCGTTTATTCCGGGTCTAGACGTTGCAGGCATAGTGGTTGCGGTTGGATCTGAAGTTAAAGAAATAAAAGTAGGTCAAAGAGTGATCGCTTTTCCGTCCACTGGTTCTTACTGTGAGTTTGCCGTTGCCAACGAAAAATTAACGTTTGTCATACCAGAAAATATGAGCTTTGATGTGGCTGCAGCATGTCCAATTGTCTCGTTTCTTTCATACCAGTTACTTGCAATGGTAGCTAAAATTGAAGCAGGGGAGACGGTCCTTGTTCATGCTGCAGCTGGTGGAGTAGGGACGACGGCGATACAATTTGCAAAACTATTAGGTGCGGGGAAGGTTATTGGTACCGTAGGAAGTGAGGAGAAAATTGCTTTTGCCGAAGAGGCAGGTGCTGATCACGTCATTTGTTATGAAAAGGAAGATTTCTCGGTAGCAGTAAACGATCTTACCAATGGTCGTGGAGCAAATGTAATTTTGGACTCAATTGCTGGGCAAGTTTCAAAGAAGAGTATTGAATGCCTTGCTCACTATGGAAGGCTGGTACACTTCGGAAATTCAAGTGGCGAAGTTGGGATGTTCAGAACAATTGACCTTCATTCAAGTTGTAGATCAATACTTGGTTTCAGCTTTGGTACAACGAGGAAAGAACGACCAGAATTGTTGAGAGAAGTATCAAAGCATGTATTTCGTTATTTGGAAGATGAAAGCGTAAAGATCAAAATCGGACACCATTTTCACATTTCCGAAGTAGCAAAAGCACATCAATTAGTAGAACAACGTTTAAGTTGTGGAAAAATTTTATTGCATGTGAAAGAATAATTAGAAGAGGGTGTAGTAGGATGCTAGAGTTTTTAGAAGTGAACAAAGAGATGGAAGCGGATATCGTCGATTTTATAACGAAAGAAACATGGCCTTTCCATGGAGTTGAAAATCCGACGGAACAATCTGTTCGCGAAAAGTTTCAAAGTGGATTGTATACAGAAAAAGGAAATCAATCATTTTGGATAGTAAAAAACGGTGAAAAAATTGGCGTACTTCGATTATTTGATTTGGAGGACCCAACCTGCCTTTTTGACTTACGTTTTAAGGAAAGTGCTCGTGGACAAGGGCTAGGAGCAGAGGCGGTAAAGTGGTTAACAGATTACGTATTTTCGAACTATCCAGCAATGGTAAGAATTGAAGGGCATACAAGGAATGATAATTATGCCATGCGCAAAACGTTATTTCTTAGTAGCTATGTGAAGGAAGCTTATCATCGCAAGGCTTGGCCGCAAAATGGTAGACTATACGATTCAGTTGGTTACGCAATGACGAGAGATGACTGGGAGAGCGGTAAAGTGACTGAGATCGATGATCCATGTAGCTTTTAACCACACACAGCTTGGTTAAGTTGCGTTAAATAACTAGAAAAAAATCAAGATTAAGTATGGAGGGGTAACGGGCTCTTTGGAGAACTATTACATATAAGTACAAAGGAGGAGAAGGCATTGGAATTTTATATGATTTTGGTTGTGTTTTTTATTTTTTTGAGCATTAGTTCAGTCTTAAATATATTACTTAAGATGACAGAAAAAAACATTGGATTGTATCATTATTAATAAGTATAGGTTTATCATTAGCGACGGTTGCGCTATTAGGTAGTTAAGAAGTACTAATTTATTTTTCTAAAATAGGAAACTTTATTAATGTTGAAACGTAGAATCATTGGGAGTATATTAGGGTACTAAACAAAATGGCTGTTTTCGTAGAGTTTGTGGCCTTTAGTTCGTCTTTTGAGAATAAATAAGCTTTTTGGGACAAATTAATTTGTCCCAATGGCTTATTTATTCTCAAAAGCTTCACGCAAAGCGTGAAAAACCAAGCATTCGCTTGGTTACGACCTAAAAGAATTAGCAACAATCTTTTAGAAAATAGCAAAAAATAGCTAGCTACTGCAAATGGCTTAGTAATTGCAAGAAGAAGGGAGAAGAAAATGACGTTAGTATTAAACGGTATTAAAAAGAAGTTTGAGAATGACTATGCTGTTAATGATATATCTCTTCAAGTAGCACGGGGAGAAATGTTTGGGATGCTAGGGGCAAATGGAGCAGGTAAGACTACTTCCTTTCGGATGATTCTCGGGCTACTTGATCCAACAGAAGGATCTGTTACTTGGGATGGAGAACGGATCACTTATAAACGCACTCATTTAGTCGGATATTTACCAGAAGAACGAGGGCTATTTCCGAAACTGACTGTAAAAGAACAGCTAATCTATTTAATGAGATTAAAAGGTATGAATAAGCCTGAGATTATCAAAGAAATGCGCAATTGGCTTGAGCGCTTTCAAGTCCCAGAATATGAAAATAAGAAAGTTGAAGAACTATCCAAAGGGAATCAACAAAAAATTCAATTTATGGCTGCAGTTTTACATAAACCGGAACTACTAATACTAGATGAGCCTTTTAGCGGACTTGACCCTGTCAATTCGGATATGTTAAAGAAAGCGGTGCTTGACCTTCAGCGGGAAGGGACGACAATTGTTTTCTCTAGTCATCAAATGAGAAATGTAGAAGAACTATGTGAAGATCTACTTATGTTAAAAAAGGGGAAACCGGTGCTTCATGGAAGTTTAAGAGAAATTAAACGTTCATACGGTATGAAAAGTATTAGTATCCGTGCTGATTACGACTTAGACTTTCTAAAGGCGGTAAATGGTGTCTTATCATTGGAAAAATCCAAGGACGGCGCAACTGTGAAAGTGGAAAACGAAAAGGTGGCAGAAGATGTTTTTCGAATGATTATGGAAAAAGGTTTTGTTCGGAAGTTTGAAGTCGAAGAGCCTTCTTTACATGACATTTTCATCGATAAAGTTGGGGGTGACGCTGATGAATAATTTCTGGATAACAGTCGCTCATACGGCAGGAAAAAGACTTAAATCAAAAGCCTTTATGTGGTCCACCATTATTATCTGTGTCATAGTAATTGGATTAATGAATATCGAAAACATCGTGAATGTTTTTTCAGGGAACGATGAAAAAGGTGAAAAAACGACTGTTGCAGTTGTAAGTGAAATAGAAAACTCCGAACTTGCAGAAATGCTGATTTCATTTGAAGAAAGTGAATTTGACTATCTGAAGTATACTGATGGAGACACAAATTCAGCTAAAGAAGCAGCAGAAGAGGGGACATTTGATTTTGTACTTGCCTTATCTGGAGACATTTTACACCTAGAAGCCGAACTGTTTGGTGCAGGTACAGATTTTATGTTGGGGCAACATGTTAGAATGGATATTCAACGGATGAAGGAGACTTTAGTTACGAATGAACTTGGATTAAATCAAGAGGAACTAGCCATGATTTACAATCCAATCACATTTCGGGAATTACCTCTTACTGAAAATGGAGAAGTGAAAACAGAGGAAAGCCATATGCAATCTTATTGGATGGTTTATGGTCTTGTATTTGCAATCTATATGATTATTATCTTATTTGGTTCGATGATTGCTACTGAGGTAGCAACAGAAAAATCCTCTAGGGTAATGGAACTTATTGTCTCAAGTGTTAACCCAGTAACACAAATGTTTGGGAAAATCATCGGGATAGGGATTTCAGGATTCGTTAATATTTTGTGTATTGTAGCTGCGGCTATTGTTGGTTATAAGATTAGTGGTGCGGATTACCTCGACACGATGCTTCGTGACGTAATTGACTTGTCTCTGTTAGGGTATGCCATTCTGCTTATTATTTTAGGATATATTTTATACGGTGGAGTAGCAGCAATGCTAGGGGCTCTAGTAAGTCGCGCAGAAGAAGTGAACCAAGCGCTACAGCCATTAATTTTTCTGGCGATGATCGCATTTTTCATCTCAATGTTTGGCCTTAATGTACCAGAGGCAACCTTCATAAAGGTACTATCTTATATACCTTTCTTTACGCCACAGTTGTTATTCCTTCGAATGGGAATGACTACGGTACCAACTTGGGAGATTTTTGTCATTCTTAGTATTCTCATTGTTAGTGCCTTTTGATTAATGTATTGGCTGCACGCATCTATAAAGGCGGAGTGCTCATGTATGGAACGTTTTCACTTAAAGGCAGTATTAAGCAGGCCCTAAGATTAGGTAAAAAGAAATTTAATAGACATTTGTTCTTAGTTCCCCAGAATTACTTTAGGGGACTATTTTTTTAGCCCGTCATCATTATTGAAGCATGGGTCATTGTTTTTAGGTCGTCTTTTGAGAAGAAATAAGCCGGTGGGACAAATAAATTGGTCCCACCGGCTTATTTTTTTCTCAAAAGCTTCACGCACAGCGTGAATCACCAAGCATTCGCTTGGTGATTACCTAAAAGCTAGTAGCAAAAGTCTTTTAGAAAAGAGCGTTTCAAAAAAAAAATTAACAACTATTGCCACATGTACCTAATTAGAATAAAATCTAATTAGATACATGTAAAAGTAGTGTAATGTAAATTCAAAAACATATTTAATATAATTGAAGGGGGAAATCAATTGAACAGTGTTAATGATTATTTCACTAAAATTTTATCCATGGAAGATGACCTTAAACTCGTCCAAGACTTATGTGAAAGATGTACAGATTATTATGAGCATTGTGAACAAAGACCAACACCTAGTACAGCAGCTGAAGATATATTTACGGAATTCCCCCCCGGGAAAACACTTGAAGATAAATATGTAATTGGGATTTTAATAAAGAAAATAAATTAGTCGGATTAATAGAAGGAGTAAAAAATTACCCTGATGGTTCCTGGTTTATGGGGCTTATGTTTATCGATCCTTTTTATCGAAATACCGGTTTAGGTGAAACCATATTTACTAACTTTAAAGATTGGGTACAAAATTCAAATTTGAAAGAGATACAATTAGGAGTTTTAATTGAAAATAAAAAAGCATTCAAGTTTTGGAAAAAGCTCGGTTTTCAAGAGTTTAAAAGAATAGAAAATTATCAAATTGGCGATAACGAGACAACAGTTATCGCGATGAAGTTGGAATTAATTTAATTCTATGAAACTGAAATCGCAGAAAAAAATCGTTAGAAATAGAAAAGGCTAACGGTGAAAATAAAAGTTAGCCTTCAATTTTTTCAATTTTCCGCAGTTTCTCCATTGAAAAAATTCCTACTATCGGCCCGATGCTAAGAAAAGCAAATACCCACTCCCAGCCAACTATCGCTTGAAGAAAAGGTAGTGCCTGGATTGTGATAATTGTAATGGCAAAACCGATACACATTTGAAACGTTAACGCAGTTCCTACATATTCTACCTCAGCAAATTCGGAAACCGCTGCAGAAAATTGTGCTGAATCGGCAATTACAAAAATCCCCCAAATGAATGCAACCAAAAGAGTTAGCCAAACCATTTTTCCGAATGTAAAGCCAATCAAAAGCGCACACAAACTGCTACCTACTAGGGCAATCATTGTTAGTTGGGCTCTGCCAATTTTATCAGCGACAAAACCGCCAACAACTGAACCAATCGCCCCGGCGACACCAATCGCGATAAATGCAGCCAGTGCACTATACCAAGGGGATATTTCTGGGGAGTTTACTAAAAAACTTGCAGTAAGAAAAGCAGGTAACCATGTCCACATCGCATAAAGCTCCCACATATGTCCGAAATAACCGTAGTTTGCTAGCATGACTGGTTTATTCTTTACGACTTTCCTAAGCAGCATAAATGAAAAGATCGTTTTCTTTGCAGTAGTTGGTGCGTCTGTAACAAAATAATGCATAATCGTTGCTGCAAAAATGGCTAAACAAGAGCTTATCATAATAATGAATTTCCAACTTACTGTTTCTAAAAAAACGATAATAAAATGAGGTAATGCAGATCCAAGCGTTAGTGCAGCTATTAATATACCAATTGCTAAACCTCGATTTTTCGGGAACCATTGAGCGAGTATTTTCACAGCGATAGGATAAATGCCAGCAAGTGTAAAACCTGTTAATAGTCGTAGTGAAATACCTATAAAGGCTGATCCAGAAAATAGAATGAGTAAATTAAAAAAGGCACCAGAAAGAGCAGAAACGACAAAGATTTTTCTTGGGTTAAATCGATCAGCAATCCCAAAATAGGAGCTAACCAACGCACCGACGATAAAACCTAATGGTACAGATGAAGAAACGAAAGCTTCGGTAGAATTTGATAACCCCCAGATTACCTTAAGTTCTGGGAGAATGACAGATGCACTGAACCATATTGATAGGGCAAATAATTGACTTAATGAAATCCAAAATAAAGCTTTCCAACGTCCTTGTTTCACAGTCATCCACCTCTCGCTACCATCATATCAAAATCGAGAAACAATTGTCTTCATTCTAAAAAATAGTGCCAAAAAACTGAAGGAATATGTGCTAAAATAAGTATGGGCAATTTTACCAAATTGATTTTTTTATGTATATTGTGATATATGGAGGGGTGCTAATGGGAAAACGAATAGTCATTATCACTGGTGCAAATTCTGGAATAGGAAAAGCAGCAGCCATTAAGTTTGCAAAAGAAGGTTATCGTGTCATCATGGCTTGTCGCAATATTGAAAGAAGTAAAAACGCTCAGGAGGAGATTATTGCGGTCTCTAATAGTGGTCACGTTGAGTTGATGGAGCTTGATGTTTCTTCGTTTACCTCTATTCGTCATTTTTGTTCAGATTTCAAAAATAATTATGAAAAGCTAGACATCTTAATTCATAATGCGGCTTATTTTAACCATGGCGAGAAAACTATCAATTTAGTGATGACCAGATTGAATTAACCTTTGCAACCAATACTTTTGGACCGTTCTTAATGACACAGTTGCTCGTTGATCATCTAGCTAAATCAGAGGACCCAAGAATTTTGAACGCCTGTACGACAAATATCCGATATTTCTTTGATCCAAAACGAAAAATTGAGTTTGATAACCTGCAAGGTGAATTGAAACATACAAAGCCCTATAGTGTTTACGTTAATTATGGTAACTCGAAAATGGCCTTGTTAATGTTAACATTTAAAATGGCAGAAGAGTTAAAGGATGTTGGGATAAAGGTGAATGCAGTACAAATTCCGGCAATTAAGATTTCTAAAGATACGTTGAAAAAATTAACACCAATGTATCGAATGATTGCTACCGTACAAACCTTTTTCAGTGATTCGCAAGAGTCAATGGGAGATACGTATTTTCATATAACGACATCAGAAGAATTTAAAGATGTGACTGGAAAACTTATTAATGATAAACGAGAAATTGTTCGTCGTTCTCATTATGGATCGGGTGTTGGTGACGTGATAAAACAATTCCGTGACCAAGGTGTTTATCCTAGGTATGCTGATAGTCAGGAGATTATCGAGCAAGTCTGGGAGTTGAGCAAAAAATTAACAGCTAGTGAGATCATACTTTCTTAACTGACGCTTAGGACATTCTGAGCGTTTTTCTTAGGTTAATAAATGAAATCTTACCAAGACGAATCCTCCAAAAAAATTTCAAAGCCATTTGGATAAACTTGAAAATCTACAACATAGAGTAATGTTTCAATCAAAATAGGTATAATATCTCCTTTTGGAAAAATACTATAAATTGCTTTATTAATTTTATAAATTGTAAAGTGAGAGTGAGAAATGTGGAAAATAAAACCAAAGTCATTTTATATGAGAGTTTGATGTTTATCTTGGTAGCATTCTCTATTGTTTTTATTTGGCTAGAAAATGACATCGTCATCCTATTAGATAAAGTTATCTGGTTTATCTTTGTATTTGATTTTTCATTTCGCTTATATAAAAGTGAGAGTAAGTGGGGCTACATAAAAAGTAATCCATTTGATTTAATTGCTATTGTTCCTTTTGATGCAATTTTTAGGCTAGCGAGACTTGCAAGACTGTTTCGGATCATTCGGTTATTTTCGATCGGTATCCATTACCTCAAACCTTTTTATGGAATATTGAAAACGAATGGTTTGGATAAGATTATCGCTGTTACCTTTTGTTTGATATTTATCTTATCAATTCCTATTCAGTTTTTAGAGCCAAATATTAATACTTATCAAGATGCATTGTGGTGGAGTATTGTGACAAGTACAACTGTTGGTTATGGTGATATTTCCCCACAAACAATTGGTGGGAGAATAATTGCGGTCCTTTTAATGATCTTTGGGATCGGCTTAATCGGGATGATTACAGGATCAATTGCTACATATTTTATAAAAGGTGATGAGGAAAATAATAAGATTGTTTTTTTGAAAAATGAACTAAGCAGAATCAATGAATTAACAAATAGTGATATTGATGTTTTAATTAAAACATTAGAAAGTTTTAAACATAGAGAAAGTGAGCAGGTACGATGAGTAACAAGGAAATCCTTGTTGCAGGCATGGTTATCTTTGTTCTTACTTTTGGCCTTGTCATATTTGAGGAAAAATTGAATGACAGTCAAATGGTTAAGCAATTTATTCTAATGAACAATCATGAAGAAATTATCAACGTCGAAAAGATTATCTTAAAAACAGTGGGAAAACAAAATATTATGTTGAAACAATCAATGATAATTATGAAGTGATTTATAAAAGAAACATTCTATTTTTATTTGGCAATATAGAAGAAATTAGAAGTACTAAACACAAGATATAGTTAACGGCATGTCACAATTGGACATGCCGTTTTTTTTATATTTGACGTACAAACGCATAAGATGTTTTTTTGTATTCCATCTTTTCTTCGTAAAATCGGTGGGCATTTTTACGTTGAAGTCCTGAGGATAGTGCGACCGAATGACAGCCTTCATCATTCGCTAATTGATGAATAAAGGATAAAAGCTCTTCACCGTACCCTTTTGACCGTTCTGTTTCTTTAGTAACCAAATCATACACATAGATGTGCTTCAAGTTATAGAAGTTTACTAATTGTGCAATTCCCGCTAAGGCTACGATCGTTTCATTTACATACAAGGCAAACATTCGGTACCCTTTAGGAACCATGGCATTAAGCAATTGGAGATAGTCTTCTTCTGAAAGATGCGTTCGTAATTCGTGCATCACGGGATAGGCTTCTAACCATTGTTGTTCAGATGTTAATTGTTTTACAATCATCATTTATTCCTCCTCAAGCGTTGTATATATTCTAATTTACCGCTATATCGTTTCAGAAGAAAGGATAATTTTATCATGAGTTATAAATGGAACATTATGTTAAACTAGTACTAGTAAATAGGTAAAGGGGAGAAATGATGTCTAACACTACTTTAAATAATTATAAGAAAACGATTGAGTATTTGTTGACTTTAAAAGGAGTGCCTCAAGAAACATTACTTATTCCAATACATGCAGACAAATGGTCTGTTAGAGAAATCATTGGCCATCTTTTCTACTGGGATAAGTTTATTTTAGAGCAAATGGTGCCAAAGATTTGTAAGGAGGCGAAACTCCCACCATTTCCTGATCATGATGAATACAATACAAAAGCGATAAATTACATAACGAAATTTCAAACAACTAGTGACTTAATTGATGAATTTGCTTCAACAAGAGAGACATTATGTAATAAAATTGCTTCTGTCTCACCTGAGTTTAAATTTACAATTGGAAAAGGGAAAAGACAGTTTACTACTGACAGCTTCTTAAAAATGTTTGTAAAACATGATGTTCACCACTTGAAACAAATTCAAGAATTTTTGAAGGGATAATCCTTATGGAAATCTTACTTGAGAGATTAACAGAGAATAATGCTGAGAAATTGTTTCAATTTGAGCAGGAAAATCGCGTGTTTTTTGAAACGATGGTCCCAAGTCGGGGTGATGAGTATTATCTTTACGAAACATTTCTTAATAGACATCATGAAATACTAGAAGAGCAAAAAATCGGGAGTTGCCAATTTTATTTAATAATGGACTGCACAGGTTTGATACTAGGTAGAGTGAATCTAGTAGGTATCGACCGTGAAAATGTTTCTGCCCATATAGGTTACCGTGTTGGGGAACGGTATTTAGGGAAAGGTGTGGCAAAACAGGCAGTAGCAAAAATGCTAGAAGAAGCCAAGAACCAGCAGCTACGAACAATTTATGCAAAAACAACGAGTAACAATCTTGCCTCGCAAAAAGTATTGAAAAAAAACTCTTTTCAACTCATTTCGAAAGATCAAAAAGAAGTAGAGTTTAATGGGGAAATGATCCAATTTTTCCATTACCAATGGAAGTAATGGGAAAGCAGTACAAGTGGTTTTTTAGCCAGTTGTACTGCTTTTTTTAGATACGCTTTAACATTGTTGGGCGTAGCGTAAGGGGTATGCCGATCTTGTGGCAGACAGTTACATAGTGCATTAAGGTTAGTAAAACAACACCGGTGTTCATGCCAATAATAATTCCATGCATTTGCAAGCTTGCCATTGAGCCTAGATAATACATTAGCAAGAAGGAGATAAATGTTGACCAGACGGCGTGCATTAAGGCATCCTTAACAAGTCCTAACCCGATTAAGTACGCTTGAAGTGGAATGACAAAGTAATGAAATAAAAAGTATGGAACCAACAGCTGTAAATAAACGACAGCAGGAGAATTTTTAAAAAATAGTCCTGTTAACGGTTCTGCAAAAAAGTAAAAAATGAAGGCTGCAGGTAGGCCGTATCCGAACGTGAGCTTCATTACTTTTACAAGCAGCTGTTGCAGCTTTTGATAATCATTTTTCGCATAAGCTTCAGCAACGGTTGGGATTAAAACGATTAATAACGAATGGGCAATAAATGCCGGGAAAAAACCAATTGAAAACGCGACGCCAGCCAGTTTTCCAAATTGAGCAGTGGCCATAGCCTCTGTAAGTCCAGCATTTACAAGGGCTGCTTTAATTAAAAATGGCTTTATGGCAAATGTAACTGAATGAAATATTCGTACGCCCGTCATCGGAAGTGAAACAGCCAACAGTCCATTTCTAACAGTTTTTCCATCAAGGGAAGCATGATCATCATATTTCTCAGATTTTAATTGAATAAAGAACATTGTTGCCATATAAGCAAATACTACAAATTCACTTGCAATTAAAGTACATAAAGCAACCAAGAGAGCAAGCTCGTGCTCAAATTCAAATAGTTGGTAGACGATAACAAGTAACAGTAATTGCATCGCTCTTCGTAAAAAATTCGAAATGGCGATTTTCCCCATCTGTTGTGAACCCATAAAATAGCCTCGAAATACTGAAGAAAAGGATATAATTGGGATTAGAATATAAACGAGTAATCGCACGTATGGATGATACTGATCAAAGACAGAAATATGTGGAACGAGAATTAACGAAGCTACTAAGAAAATGATGGCTATGATCGTCGCGATCCCTAATGCTTGAAGTAACATACTGCGATGAAATCGTTTTTCCTTTTCTGCGACAAACTTTGAAATAGAAATAGGAAGCTCCATACTTGCTAGTACTGCGATTAACATAACGGTTGGTAGGATGGACATATATAATCCTAATCCTTTTTCGCCAAGCTCTCTGGCTAAGACGATATTGATCACTAATTCAAGACTTTCTCCTATAAAAGCAGCAATTGCTAGTAATATAACTCCTCTGAAAAACAACTTCATACGACCGTCTCCTAACAAAACCAAAAGTTTACTTAAAGAGTATGAGACAAGTCTCGAGAATATGTGTGCTTGTAATATATTACCCTTATGAATGAAAATTCAAATTGTTAGCTTATATTTTCAGTATTCGTCCTTGGTATAATTATGAAATTGATATTGAACCTCTTTACCACCCTTTTTTGTGGCAACTGGTAACGGGCCATATGAAGTTACGTACACCTTTACTAAGGAAAAAGCGACTTTGTCATTATTAAGATGAAAGCATTCTCTTTGTAGGAATGCTTATTTTTTTCTGTTTAAATGGGATTAAATGGTATAATATAACTCTAAAAACAAAAGAGTTCTTGGTATTGATAACTATAGAAAGGGAACGAACGAGTATGAAGAAGACGTTAATGATCCTTGTGATACTTTATTTGTTTTGGTCATTTTTATTTCCAACTAGCTGGACGGAAGGGATCGCTGTAACTTAGGCATGAAATCTCATCATTTTGAACATAAATTTTCGGTATTATTTACGATTAGCTTTCTTATCTGGTCACTAGTGTTATTTCTAAAAATCACTTACAAAACATGGGCGAAAAAGAATTTCTAGTCATACCTTTTCTTCTGAAGTTGACCAACATTCTGTGTGTTAACAATTACTTTACAAGAAAACCATACCCGATTTCCTTTAGTTGGTAAAAAGTGAAACTTCTTCATGAAGTGATCGTAAATAGAAATAACAAATTACTGAATTGGAGGAGTTAACTATGAAACAAAAAGGGTGTATTAAATGCGGTGGAACTGAGGCAGCAACAAAGAAATTGCTACGACAGGAACTGGGCTATCTAAAATGTTCGACATTCAACATAATAAATTCCTAGTTGTTTATTGTAAAAATTGTGGGTATTCGGAGTTATATAATAAACAAGCGTCTACGGCTTCAAATGTTATTGATTTCTTTTTTGGAGGATAAAACAGTTGGATCTCTTCGATCGAAGAGATCTTTTCATTATAGGAGGTATGTTGGTGGAAACGGAATTACTAAAAGTGTTTGATGACAATCGCAATGTGATAGGAGAAGCCTCGCGAAAAGATGTTCATCATAAAGGTTATTGGCATGAAACATTTCATTGTTGGCTAACGAAAAAAGAAGCCGGAATTGATTATATTTATTTTCAACTTCGTAGTGAACAAAAGAAAGATTATCCGAACCTTTTAGACATAACAGCAGCAGGTCATTTACTAGCACATGAAACTGTTGTCGATGGTATTAGGGAAGTAAAGGAAGAACTAGGTATAAATATTTCCTTTGATAATCTGATTCCATTAGGTGTTATTGCCTATAGTATGAGAACTGAAGCAATTGTTGATAACGAACTAGCAAATGTATTTTTACTGAAATATAAAGGTAGTTTCAAAGAGTTTCACTTGCAAAAAGAAGAAGTATCGGGAGTTTTCAGGGCAAGGTTTTCAGAATTCAGTGATTTGATTTTTGGTAAAATAGAAGAAATTGTAGTTGAAGGTTTTATGATTGGTAAACAACCTAGCATAGTTAAGGAAGATGTTGGCATGTATCGTTTTGTGCCTCATCAGAAAGAGTTTTACCAAGAAATCATTAGATTAATTGAAAAAGAATTGTAGTGTTTCTTTGAAAGATAAGAATGTATAACCGTTTTGAGTAGTTATTGTCTAGCTCCAGCGCCCAGCCCCTCGAGGTCAAATAACCTGCCAGTTAAAAAGTGAAAAGGCCCACTTTTTACTGTCAGAACATTTGCTTGTCGCTGCTCCTGCGATTACTCGTCGCAAAGCAGAGAAGTACCCCGAGGAAGTTACTTGGCTACCCAAAGAAAAAGCACACTGCGCTTTTTCCCAGGGCGCTTGCACTTTTCTTGAAAAGTATGAGGTGATCGCAGTGGCGGAATTAAAAAGATTAAATCCAATTGAAGCGGCTGAAAAATTTATTGTGAAGTATTTTCCACAATGTGATGGAGCAATTTTAGCCGGTAGTGTCGTGAAGGGTGATTGGACGCCTACTTCAGACCTTGATATTATTATCTTTGATAAAAAACAACCTACCGCCTACCGGGAGTCGCTAGTCGAATTTGGGTGGGCGATCGAAGTATTTGTACATAATTTTCGTTCATATCAAAGTTTTTTTATAACTGATTGTGAGCGAGCAAGGCCATCATTACCGAGAATGGTTTTAGAAGGTATTAGTTTGAGAAACAACGCGATCGTAAAAAAAGCAAAAGCAGAGGCGAAAGCGCTCTTAGAAAAGGGACCAGAAAAATGGTCCCATCAGACACTAAAAACGAAACAATACTTTATCACAGATGCATTAGAGGATTTTATCGGTGTATCAAATAGAGCCGAGGAAGTTATGATTGCCAACACATTAGTTGAGTTAGCCAGTGAATTTGTATTAAGGACAAATGGTCGCTGGATAGGTGCTTCGAAATGGTTGATTCGTGAATTAAATCATTATGATGAACGATTTGCTAAGCGCTTTTTTGAAGCATTTGATGACTTTTACCGAACAGGAACCAAAGAAAAAGTTATTGAATTAGTTGACGAAGTCTTAGAACCCTATGGGGGGAGATTTTTTGCGGGCTACTCATTAGGGAAGTCACAAAAGTAGGATTGGTTTTCAAGCATTTTCTTTTTGAATTATCGAAAAGTACGCTTTGCGTGAAGCTTTTGAGAATAAATAAGCGGACAAAGAAATTTGTACCAAAAGCTTATTTTTTCTCAAAAGACGACCTAAAAGCAACAAAGTTTACGATAACAGAATAATATTAATTAATGAAGCTATTGGCCCCTGGGACCTTGATATATTACTAGATAATTTAAACGAAACAATCTTAGAGAGAACAAGCTTTGCTAAAATAGCAAAGTGGACGTTTGTAATTATCGTAATTTTCGAAAATTAGCTACTTACAAATAGTCGAAGAATATAGGATAATGTGAATATATAAAAGATGTATATCATAAAAGTGAGGAACAAGAATGAAAAGGAACTACGATAGACTATTCGGGATTATTCTCGTACTTTCTGCCGCTATTTTTTGGGGTGTTTCAGGAACGGTTGCCCAGTATTTATTTCAAGACCATGGTGTAACTGTAGCATGGCTAGTTGTGATTAGATTACTAGTGGCTGGTGTTCTTATTTTAAGTTTTTCAGTCGTAAAGAAGGATAAAAAAGTTTGGTCAATTTGGCAACAGAATTGGTTTAGTCTACTCTGTTTTGGACTATTGGGTTTACTAGCTGTGCAGTATACATATTTTGCGGCCATTGAAGCTTCAAATGCAGCAACTGCGACATTATTACAATATTTAGCACCAGGTATGATTGTTCTTTTTGTAGCAATGAAGCTAAAGAGTTTACCGACAAGAACACAGGTATTGGGAATTATTCTTGCTTTAGTTGGAACGTTTCTCCTAGTTACACATGGCAATTTTCGTGAGCTATCGATAACTAGCGCGGCGCTTTTCTGGGGGCTTGCATCAGCATTTGCTTTAGCATTCTATACCTTACAACCAATTAAACTATTAAAACAGTATGGTTCTTTTGTAGTCGTCGGCTGGGGTATGATTGTGGGTGGAATTGGGATGAGCTTTATTCATCCGCCTTGGAAAGTGCAAGCTTCGTTCTCATTATCATCCGTAATGGCGATCATCTTTGTGATTATTTTTGGAACGTTACTAGCGTTTGTTTGCTATTTAGAAAGCTTAAAGTACCTGAAAGCGACAGAGGCTAGCCTACTTGCCTGTGCTGAGCCATTATCAGCTGCTGTTTTGGCTGTCATCTGGCTCAAAGTCCCGTTTGGCATTTCTGAATGGATAGGAGCCTTCTGTATTATGGCGACCATTGTTATTTTATCGCAAGTAAAAAAAGAGAAGCAAATTCCATCTATCATAAAGGAGCGAAAAAGAGCATGAATGAGTTTGCTAACAATTTTTTCGAAAAATTAATGCAAGATTTTGACTCTAGATTAAATCATTCTGGTATTGATGGGAAACGATTAGCTAATCGTTTAGCCCTTCTTTCTGAGATTGGCGTAACAAGTGAAAATGGTTCAAATAGAATGGGGTTTTCAAAAGAAGAACGCCAAGCAAAAGAACTAGTGAAATCCTGGATGCAGGAAGCTGGTTTAGTCGTTCGAGAGGACGGAGCTGGCAATGTATTCGGTAGATTGAAAGGGAAGGACAGTACTGCTCCCGCAATCCTTTCGGGTTCACATGTTGATTCTGTTCCAAATGGCGGTCATTTTGATGGTCCGCTTGGGGTGTTAGTTGCCCTTGAAGTGGCAGAAGCATGGAACGAAACAGGGTTTCAACCAAGGAAGTCGTATGAGGTAGTTGTTTTCACGGATGAAGAAGGTGCACGCTTTAGTGGAGGATTCAGTGGCAGTGCCGCGATGATCGGTGATGTGAACGAGGAGGATCAGCTAAAGCTTAGGGATCTAAATGGGGACTCCTTTAAAACGGTAATTGAGGCAGACGGATTATCGGTTGCTGAGTATTTTAGCGCTAAACGTAATGTCAAAGAGGAAATTGCAGCCTTTATTGAAGTTCATATTGAACAAGGAAAACAGCTAGAAAAGAAAAACCTTCCAGTTGGAGTTGTAACAGGAATTGCCGGACCGTGTTGGCTTGAGTTGTCCTTTCATGGGGAAGCAGGTCATGCAGGAAATACGCCAATGAATGACCGAAAAGATGCTTTGATTGCAGCAAGTATGTTCATTCATGAGTTAGAACGTTTTCCTAAGGAAGTAAGTCCGACGGCAGTTGCTACAGTTGGGCGTGTTCAGGTTTATCCAAATGGGATTAACGTGATTCCAGGAAAAGTAACTCTTACCGTTGATGTCCGTGATATTTTTAAGGAAACAAGAGACCTATTAGTTGAGGAAATAATCAAAATGGCCCAAGAAGTTGCTGAGCATCGAGGTGTTAGGATAGAGGTTATTGAAAACCTTAGGATTGCTCCTGTTCTTATCCCTGTTCAAATGCAGGGGAAAATGATGAAAGCAGTTGAAGAGCACGGAGTAGAAGCTCATTTATTACCTAGTGGTGCAGGACATGATTCAATGATTGTTGGACGGCATGTACCAACAGCGATGCTTTTTGTTAGAAGCAAGGACGGAATCAGTCACAATCCTAAGGAGTGGTCATCATTAAATGATTGTGTAATGGCAGCTCATGTATTAAAAAGCGTTATTGAGGATTTAGCTGAATAAAGAGAAACCCGTTTCCGTAATGAGAAACGGGTTTTCTTCAAAGAAACGATGTCTGGATTTCTCTCTTTTATATTAGGTTGCTGGCATGAACGCTACTTTAATCCAACTCCCATTAATCGGACTAATTGTTGGACCTTAGGTAAAACGGTTAAAAACTTCTTCTAACTTGTTCTATAGCTTGACGTATCTACGCCAGTAATGATCTATAGTTGAAGCCTAGTGATGAAATTTACACTGTCGGAGTTGCTCATTCTACACTTATGGGAATATTCATAAACTTCATTACTAGACTTAGTTAGCTAGACACAATGTAAATTGAGGAGTGAATTAGAAAATGAGACAAATCATTGCACTTGGTGGTGGTGGCTTTTCTATGGAGCCAGATAACCCATTATTAGACTCGTACATATTAAAACAAGCAAATAAAACAAACCCTAAAGTATGCTTTATCCCTACCGCAAGTGGAGATGCCGAAAACTATATTACAAGATTTTATGACTTTTTTAATGAACAAACTTGTCAACCATCACATTTATCTTTATTCAGGCCACCGACAAGGGATTTAGAAGCCTTTGTTTTAGATAAAGATATCATCTATGTTGGTGGTGGTAACACGAAAAATTTATTGGTTTTGTGGAAAGAATGGGGTTTAGATGAAATTCTAAGGAAAGCCTGGGATCATGGAATTGTTTTAGCAGGAATAAGCGCTGGTTCAATTTGTTGGTTTGAAGAAGGAGTTACGGACTCGTATGGCGATAAACTTGAGCCATTAACATGCTTAGGTTTCCTGCAAGGAAGTAATTGTCCCCATTATGATGGTGAACTTGATAGAAGACCTGCCTATCAAAATCTTGTTGGTTCTAAACAAATACAATCTGGGATTGCTTCAGATGATGGGGTAGCCCTTCATTACATTGAGCAGGAACTAACTAAAATCGTTAGCTCAAGACCATCCGCAAAGGCGTACAGAGTTTCGATTGATAACGGTCTAAAAGAGGCTGAACTGGAAACAGAATTTTTAGGCTAGCAGTATCATTACAACCAGGGCAATGAACAATTTTCAAAAGAAACTCTTTTAAAACCATATAGATGCTATACTTTGTACTCTAAAATGCAGCAGTTGCACCACGGTGTAGGAAGACTTTTGTTAGAACAAATTATTGACCAAGCCAAAGATAATTATGAAATTTTAGTGCTGCATACAGACACAGTTTCAGCTAATATTTTTAATACATCATTGGGATTTATAAAAGAAGCCAAATATCCAAACTCGTCACATTGGTTAGCCGTGTAATACAAAACACATCCCCCATAAAAAATAGGCCAGCAAAAAAAGTTTTTCAATGCAGTTAGGCATTTTTAGAACTTTTCTAGCTAGTCTTTTTTTTGAACAAAAGTTACAATTGACAAAATATACTAATTTGTTTTAAAATTTTAAAAAGTATAAAAACAAAAAGGGGAGTGGAGAGTGGCGATATTAAAAAGTGAAGTATGGATAAAGAGACTCCTAGCTAAACAATATCGAGCGGGTATTCGGTCAAGATTTTTTGCATTTATTTACGACATGTTTTGCTTATATTTCGTCTGGGTATTTGTGGGGATATTTACTTCTGCATGGATGGTCCTTTCATCAGACGCACCTTTAGACTATAATTTATTAGAGGTTCGGGACTACATATTACAGTACGAAGCTCATCGCTTCTATATTAATATTGGCATCCAACTGATTGCAGTGATTTTGTATATCTTTGTATTACCAATAGCTATTCTTGAGCACCGTACGTTAGGAATGATGCTCTTAGGAATTAAGTTTTTAGATGAGAATGCAGATGAAATTACAACAAAAGTTTTTCTGAAAAGAGAAATATTGAAGTGGATCTTGTTTCCAGGATTTTTCCTATCTTTATCAAAAGAAAAAAGATCTACTGCTGATAAGCTTTCTGGCACGTATGTGACTTATTATTAACTAACTTACTAAGTAGAAAAGCAGAGCCTGTTTGTCTTTTAAATCAGAGAACAGGCTCTTTATTTCGAAAAATTTTAGAAGACACTGTTTAAAGAGGTGATTTTTAATGTTACACAAAATGGGGTTATCCGAAGAGCCATTTCAATCTATTAAGTCGGGAAAGAAGATCGTTGAAGTACGTTTAAACGACGACAAAAGAAGAAAAATTGAAGTAGGCGATACGATCGAGTTTCTAAAAGTACCTGAAGAAAAAGGAACGTTAACAGCGAAGGTTTTGCAACTAAGGACGTATGATACTTTCTTGAGTATGTATAAAGATATTCCATTTAGTGACTTCGATTGTGAAGGGTGGACGATGGAAGAAATGATCAAAGGTACATATGAAATCTATACCCCAGAACAAGAAGAGAAATGGGGTACACTGGCAATTACTTTAGAGAAGATAACATTAGATTAAACAGAGCACATTATTAGTAACATATTAATTAATATGGGGGAAAGCTACATAACTAATTGAAAAAATAGGGCAGTGGTGGACCTGGTTGGTAGTTAACCAGGTTTATTTATTTATCTTTAAAATTTGTCTTTTGCAAATGGTATATTGTGTTAAAATTTACTTATTCAAGTAAAAAGAGTTTAATAAGCGAAAAATAGTATTAAAAGTAATCGGACACCAGATCCGTTATTTTCAAAAAAATACATGAATTTTAGATTTGGCGGACTGAGATTCCGCTATTTGGTCATTTACTAGTGAATTTTCATAGTTTTTAGTCAAATAAGGGATCTGGAGTCCGCAAAAATTTAATATAGAGGGATTTTTCAAAAATAGCGGAATCTCTGTCCTATTTGATAGGTTAACAATTTAATATTTTTATCTTGTTGAACTATTGAAGGCAATAGTGGATCAAGCTGTTTTTGCTGTTGTGGTGCTAACTAAGCAGGGTAATTTAAGAAATTAAGGGGGTAAGAATGAACAATTCAAAGTTATTTTATAACATTTTTATAGCAATAATGTCACTTTCAACACCAATAGGAATAATATATGGATTGGACTCTTGGATACATTTTTTTAGAAATAATTCAGACTTTAAATTGTCTATGTTGGTACTACCAGTGTTTATAAGTGTTAGTATTTTTTGTTGTATTAAAGCTGAAAAGATAAAAAAGTCTTGATATAAGACATCAAAAAAGCAGACAGTGATTCTATATAATTTTCACTAACGGGAGCTTAAGTTTAAAAGCTATTGCTACAGTTGGTGATACATATTTATTAGAATACCTTAGATTAGGCATTATAGGGGGAGTAGAAAATTAGAAATATAGGAATTCTTTTAATAGGATTGTCTTTATTGTCATTAGCCATGATTTTAGTATTATCAGAAGTCATTGAAGCAATCTACCATTCAAGTAAAAATTATACTTATGGCAGGAGTTTAATTCCTTCAATTGTATACATTTTACTAGGTAGTGTATTTGTAATGGGGGTTACATCTTTATTTGCAGGTAAGATAATCGAGAAAAAGGATTAACCTTTCTTATTGAAGTAACGCAATACCTCAATAAGAAATAGAGCTAATAATTAGACGAGATATATTAAATAGGGAAGAGGAAATGTCATTGTTGAAAATACTAGTCTTGAAGAGGTTAGGTTTCATACTTTTTACCGTTCTATTTTTGTGGTTTATCATACATACTACCATCATAGTAACAGACGGATTAAGAGATGAAGTAGCGAGTGTAGATATGGCGGTAGTTCTAGGTAATACAGTAGAATTAGATGGTCAGCCATCTAATAGATTACAAGCTAGGTTAGATAAATCTGTAGAACTTTATGAAGAAGGTTACTTTAAGTATATAATTGTAAGTGGTGGTATAGGAAAAGAAGGTTTTGATGAAGCCAAAGTAATGAAAGAATACTTAGTGAATAAAGGTATCCCCTCAGAGATAATTATAGAAGATAGTAACGGTTACAATTCATACATGACCGCAGAAAATACTAGAGCCAAAATGAAAGAATTTAATATAGAAACTGTTATGGTAATCACACAATACTTTCATATTACACGAACAAAATTAGCGTTTAATAAACTTGGTTTTGAAAATGTATATTCGGCACATGCAGAAATCTTTGAATATAGAGATTTTTATTCGATAATTCGGGAATTTCCTGCTTATTACAAATACATCTTAAATTAATAACTTTTTCGTCTATAAATAGCGAGTTATACAAGTAATATGATAAAAAATGCACGAAGAAGAGTTCTTCGTGCATTTTTCCAATTCGAATAGTAAGCAAAAAAAGTCTTCGAATTTCTTGTTTGACGGAATGTATCGAAAAATCGTCCTTAGGAAAGTGCTCTAGAGTGAGAGTGGAGTTCCATCTACCCCCGTAAAGCACCATGAGGTAGAATTGCATGAACTCCTTTTACCCCATTAACGATTTGGGTGACTCGTAAATCAACAGCTACGCTTGCTAAGGCAGTCGCTTCAGCCTTACCAATTTGATAAAGTTGCTGCATCATTTCGACCATTTCGTTTAAGGCGATAGCTGTTGCCTTGTTTAAGTCTTCATCAAAACCAAAGGTGATCCATGATGTAGGGGTCTTTGCTCTTGGTAAACGAAGTTCCATGTCTTCTCTAATCGTTAGGGTGACGTCAACAAAGTCCATTGGACATTCAATAGCAGTTCCTGAGACTTCTCCATCCCCTTGTAATGCATGACCGTCTCCAATAGAAAAAAGCGCTCCGTCAACGGCAATCGGTAAGTAGAGTGTACTACCTTTGACTAACTCCTTACAATCAATATTACCCCCACAATAACGCGGAGGAGAGGTAATATGGACCCCTGGTTCAGCAGGAGCTACAGCTAGTAATCCCATAAATGGTTTTAGTCCGACATGAAACTGCTGCTCACCGATGTAGCAGCTTCCAGTCATTGTTTGCGCATTCAATTCCCAGTCTAGCTGGATACGTTCGCAATTCGAAATCCCCAGCTGCTCATTTTGCCAATTGCTAATGCCACCGCCCCAATTTCGGCCATACCAACCAGGGGAAATTTCATTTAAGCGAACTTCGAGGACCATTCCTTTTTTTGCTTCTTGAATTTCAATTGGTCCAATCATTGGATGGATCCGTTTTTCTTCATTAACTCTTGATGAGTACAGTGTTCTCTCCTTACCTTTTTGTTCTGAATATCCCCATTCGATGTCAGGCGTCGTTAAATGGAGTGAGTCCCCAGAATTAATTGTTAAGGTTGGTTGATAATCTTTGCTAAAAGATCCGTGGAGATTTTTCGTTTCTAAGCTTACTTTATGTATCAACATTTGACACTCCCTATTTGATAATTAGTTTCTACTATATGTTTCGCTGCAACAAATCAAATTCCTCTTTAGTATGCTAAAAGGAGAGGTGTAAGAAAATAGTTTGGTCCTTTTGGCTATTTGAAAGCTGCAATTTTAAAAATAGTCTATACTAATAATTAATAATGAAGCTAAGGAGGAAAATGATGGTCCATAAAAAAAATGTAAGCATAAAAGTCTATGAAACAGCAACCTTTGGAATGGGGTGATTTTGGGGGCCGGATGCTCAGTTTGGGCATTTACCTGGAGTACTTAGAACACGTGTTGGCTATGCAGGTGGAACTGCGGAAAATCCTACATACCGAAACATGGGTGATCATACGGAAACGCTCGAGATAGATTTTGATCCAACCTTACTTTCATTCGAAGAGGTTGTTAAGCTTTTTTGGAAGAGCCATAATCCTAATCGAGCAAATTACCGTGATAGACAGTATATCTCGATATTCTTCTTTCATAATGAACAGCAAAAAGAAGTGCTAATCAAGGAAAAAAGAAGATTAGAAGGCTTGAAAAATATTGAGATAGAAACAGAAATTGTCGCTTATTCAAGATTTTACCTAGCAGAAATGTACCACCAAAAGTATTATTTGAAAAGGTATCCAGATGCCGTTGAAAAGGTGTACCAATTTTACAAGTCTGAAGAAGAATTCATGAATTCTACATTGGTAGCAAGACTAAATGGCTTTGTAAAAGGGTATGGGAAGTTAGCAGATATTAGAAAGGAAGTCGAGCATTGGCATCTAAGTGAGGATGCTCGTGGAAAAGTGCTCGATGTAATTAGCAGCATTAAATGGTAGGTAGGTGTAGTGAAATGCAAGCAACTTTTGCTGGGGGGCGATCCTGGTACTTAGTTCCGATATTCAAAAAAAGCAGAGGTGTGATCGAAGTTCTGTCAGGCTACACGGGTGGCCATATCGAAAATCCGAGCTATAAAAATGTTCAGACAGGAACTACTGGTCATTATGAAGCTATCCAAATGGTATACGACCCTAACGAGATTTCATATCAAGAACTCCTTAATATATATTGGAAGCAAATAAACCCAACTGATCCTAACGGGCAATTCAAAGACCGAGGGAGCCAATTCAAAACTGCGATCTTTTATCATAATGAAGAACAAAGATTGTTGGCAGAATCTTTCAAAACAATGCTCTTTGAGGCAAAACATTTTTCTGAACCGATTGTTACAGCTATTTTGCCATTTTCAAGATTTTATCGTGCGGCGGACTATCTTCAAGATTTCTTCAGTACAAATCCGTTTCGTTATAAACTTTATGTGGAAAGATCTGGGAGAGAAAAAGGACTTAAGGAAATCTGGAAGGATCAACTACAAGATGAAGAATTGCTACAAAGGTTAACAACCCTTCAATATCAAGTGACTCAATTAAATTACACCGAACCGCCTTTTGAGAATAAATACTGGGATAATCAGCGTGAAGGTCTTTACGTTGACATTGTATCAGGTGAGCCTTTATTTCTTTCGGTAGATCAATATGACTCTGGTTGTGGATGGCCAAGCTTTACAAAGCCAATCGATGAAAAAAGTTTGAGCGAAGAGATGGACGTTAGTCATGACATGGTTAGAATTGAGGTTCGAAGCACAAAAGCAAATTCCCACTTAGGGCATGTATTTCCTGATGGACCTAAAGAACAAGGGGGATTAAGGTATTGTATTAATTCCGCAGCACTAAGGTTTATTCCAAAAGAGTCTTTAGAAAAGGAAGGGTACGGGCAATACATAAAACACTTTTCTAAATAGGTATTAAAGCCAGAATTTCCTGGTTGATAACAATGGGGAAAGCGAAAAAAAAATTTTAAAAAAACACTTGAAAATATTTCCTTTTGAAATTATAATTTAATTAACCGATGGTCAATTAAAGGGGTATTCGATGTCGCCACGTAAACCAGCCGCTGAAGAATTAACAAGAGATATCATTCTAAAAGAGGCAAGAACTCAGTTTATCGAAAAAGATTATCAAAAGTCTCAATGCGCATGATTGCAAAACAGTTAGGCTGTAGCCATGGTGCACTATACTATCACTTTAAAAACAAAGCAGAATTGTTTTACGGAGTCGTTGAAGAAGATTTTACAAAGCTTAATAAGCTAGTTGAAGAGGAAGTACAAAGTTCCGAAGATGATGAAACAAAAATATTTCATATCTTTCTTCGTTTTATTGAATTTGGGTTAAATCATCAAAGTCAGTATGAAATTATGTTCATGACTAGAAATTCAGAAGTCGATAGTTTAAATCAGCAGGCAGCTTATCAAAGTTATCAAAAGTTTGCTCATTGTGTACAGTCTTTGGCACCTAAAAAGCTTTCAATCAAAGATATCTGGGCAGCTTTTATTTCCTTACATGGATTTGTTTCCTATTACCGAGGCTATGTTGGTTGCTTTGAGGAAGCGAAACTACCTGCTGAGGGGCATGTAGAATTTGTGTTGAAAGGTTTATTAAAATGAGTGAAGGTCATAATCCGAATTCATCAGCCACTTCAAGCTACGTAGTGGCTGCAAAAGGATTATGAAGTTCATTTAAGTAGCATCATATTTTTTTTACTAATAATTGACCAGTGGTCAAAAGGAGAGGTTCATCATGAAAAAAGCATTAGTGTTAGGAGCTTCAGGTGGTATTGGATTTGCCTTAGTAGAAGAATTAGTGGCTCGTGGGATAAATGTTGTAGCATTTGCGAGAGGGAAAGAAAAGCTTGAAGGTTTATATGGAAATCGGGTAAATGTCTCGATCGTCCCTGGAGATGCATTAGTTGAGGAAGACGTTTTTACTGCAGCTAAAGGAGTTGATGTCATTTTTCACGCAGTAAGCTTTCCTTATCAGGAGTGGGAGCAAACGCATCCGAGGTGTGTAGAAATAATGATTAAAGCAGCAAAAATATATCAAGCAAAAATTGCCTTTGTCGATAATGTCTATGCTTATGGAAGACAGTCAGAAGTAGTAACTGAAAGCACACAAAAACAACCACATACGAAAAAAGGAAGACTACGTCTTGAAATCGAAACAACGTTAAAAAATAGCGGTATTCCTACCTTAATTGTTCATATGCCAGATGTTTATGGTCCTAACTGTGGAAATACAATTCTTCATGAAACATTGAAAAATGTTGTCCAAAACAAAACTGCTAATTATGTCGGACCAACAAATAAAGCAAGGGAATATCTCTATTCACTCGATGGTGCGAAGGCAATGGTAGAATTGGCCTTACGAGAAGAAGCGTATAATCAGAATTGGAACATTCCTGCTGTACATCCGATTACGGGAGAGCAGTTATTAGAAATAGTTCGAAAAGAATTAGGATACAAAAAATCTTTCCGATCTATATCAAAGTCCATGATTCGCTTTATGGGTTTTTTCCAACCGTTTATGAAAGAAATGGTCGAGATGATGTATCTAACAGAAGAGCCGGTCGTGTTAAGCGGAGGAAAGTATGAAGTAGAAATTGGGCCGCTACCACAGACCCCTTATGAAGAAGGGTTAAAATATACGATTAGCTGGATGGAAGAGAATGCGGAAAAAGTAGTATTAGTTAAATAAACGCTTTTTAAAGTGGCAAACACGTTAGGTTTTTGCTCCTTTTTTTAGATGTACTTTTTATGAAAGGCTGTTTTCGTAAACGTCGTTTCTTTTAGGGTATCTTTTGAGAATAAATAAGCTTTTGGGGACAAATTTATTTGTTCCCAGAAGCTTATTTATTCTCAAAAGCTTCACGCAAAGCGTGAAGAACCAAGCATTTGCTTGGTTGCGAGCTAAAAGCTAACAGCAACAATTTTTAGAAAAAAAACTGATCTACGTTAGTGAAGTTACGAAAAACACAATTCGTCATTTACAATGTAAAATAGGTTTAGTACCATGTTAAAAAAAGGATTCGAAAGAACTTTTACTGAATACTCCCTAATGGAGCTTACAAACTGGAGTGAAGACAATGACGACAATTTCTCATTTATTTTATGATCCTTCGATAGGAAAGAAGAAGCCTGAAAGCATCATCAATAGGGCAGCAAGTTGTCCATTTTGTGGGAAAGCTGATCTTGAACAAATACTTGATGAGGAAGGACCTTTCATTTTAGTGAAAAATAAGTTTCCGACCCTACAAAATACGTATCAAACGGTATTAATCGAAACAACCTCATGCGAAGAAGAGTTTTCAAGTTATCAAAAAGAACACTTATATCACTTCTTTGATTTTGCCTTTAAACATTGGTTTGAGATGATGAATAATGGAGAGTATAAATCAGTTCTCTTATTAAAGAACTATGGTCCCTTATCAGGTGGCTCAATCCACCACTCACACTCGCAAATTGTGGGTCTAAAAGATTTGGATTACCGTGAGGCAGTAACTCTAGAGCAATTTGAAGGTATCACAATTGCGCAAAAAAGTTCCGTTATTTTTACCCTTTCTACAAAGCCTAAAATGGGATTTTACGAGTTTAATGTCATAATGGAAAATCTTGAAGATCGGAAGGTAATGGCTGACTTCACTCAAATGGCTGTTCACTATATCTTGAACCATTTCCCGTCGAAATGTGGAAGTTACAATTTATTCTTTTATCAGATGGAGGGGAAAATACTTGTGAAAGTTATTCCTCGCTTCGTCACATCGCCATTATTTGTGGGTTATTCTATTGCACAAGTAGCGGTAAATCTAGAGGATATTGTTGAACAAATGAAGGAGCTTTATTTTTGAGCTAGTAGGAGGTAGGTATGCAAAAAATTAAAAAACAAGACATAAACCATTTATATGAAACACAAAAAGTTGTCTTGTATTGGTTATTAGGAATGATTTATCATTTTTGGCCAGAAAACCCCCACTTCAAGGAGTTTACGAGTAAGTGGGGGATGAATGGCTATTTTTTTCACAAAACCAGAACGTACGATCTTGTTTTGTGGTATAATATGGTTAGAGAGTGAGGTGAAAAATATGGTTGTTAAGAAAGCCTATAAATATCGTATCTACCCAACAAAGTCACAACTAGAGCTCATCAATAAAAACATGGGATGTGCGCGTTTCGTGTTTAACTTCTTCCTTGCCAAGCAAAAACAGAAAGATGCCTATTGGTACATCGTGGAAGAAATGAAGCAATCCGGGCAGCTTCCTACAAATGCTTGGAAAGGTGAATTCTTTAAAAAATACGACTCGGTAAAAATGGTTCGTTTGTTAAAGAAACACTATCCGTTTTTAAAAGAGGTTGATAGTATTTCTCTCCAAAAATCCGTAGAAAACTTAAATAATGCGTATACTCGCTACTACAAAAAACAAGCCAACGCTCCTCGGTTTAAGTCAAAGAAGAACAAGATTCAATCGTACACCACAAAACAGACCAATGGTAACATCATGGTTTTGGAACGTTACATCAAGTTACCAAAACTCGGACTCGTTCGTTTTGCGAAAAGTCGTGAAGTGAACGGTCGAATTATAAATGCGACGATTCGGCGCAGTCCAAGTGGGAAATACTTCATTAGTATTTTAGTAGAAACAAAGGTCGAAAAACTGCCTGAAACCCATTCATCTGTCGGTGTCGATGTCGGTCTTAAAGCTTTTGCGACTCTTTCGGATGGTACTGTCTATCAAAATCCTAAATGGTTTCATTCGCTTGAACAAAAGTTAGTAAAGGCTCAACAAATCCTTTCCAGACGAAACACCGGTTCATCCAATTGGTACAAACAACGAAAAAAGGTTGCTCTGATTCATGAAAAGATTATGAACGCTCGTACAGACTTCTTACAAAAACTTTCAACCAATCTTGTCAAAAACCACGACATCATTGGGATGGAAGATCTTTCGGTACAAAACATGGCAAAGAATAAAAACCTTGCCAAGGCCATTAGTGAAGCTTCATGGTATCAATTTCGTCAAATGCTTGAATACAAAGCAAGGTGGTATGGCAAACAAGTAGTAGTAGTCGCTAAAAACTACCCAAGTAGTCAGCTGTGTTCGTGTTGTGGCTACAAGAATAAAGACGTGAAACATCTGGCGTTGCGTGAATGGGAATGTCCATCATGTAGGAGCTATCACCAAAGAGATGTAAACGCAGGAATGAATCTTCGTAATGAAGCATTACGATTAACTGTCGGGACGATAGGGATCGCCTAATCAACTAGATACCATTAGGTATCTTTACTTAGGAAGCCCCCACTTCAAATTTTCGTTAGAAAATTAAGTGGCGGGTAGTTCACTTTTCTTTTTTTCTTTACAACTAGCTCGAGTTTTAGCTATTCGCTGCATGAAGTATTGTATTTTCCCGTAAGGATGGCGATGTTTCTTGTTCCAATTGGGGCAATTATTTATTTCTATTTTGCCTATAAATTTTTACGGGTGAGAGGACTAGGTCTTCCAAAGCTTAAGTCAGCGCTAAAACTAAGCTTTGTAGTAGCGACAATCCTAGTAATTTTAAGCACTACATATTATCAGTTCAATGAAGTGACAACTCATGGAGTATTAGTGATTGGCGAGAAAGTTCAACAGGACCACAAATACTATTTTTGGATTAATGAAAAAAAAAATTCAAGTTGCAATGAATGAGTATTATTTGGTAGATACGGACAAAGAGTACTGGGGGAGTTATGTGTGGAATCACTTATCTCCTAACAAAGGGAGATTGCTTACGATTAAACCATCATAATTTAATAGTTTTTTAGGAGGGCTGACATTCATGCAGATTAGATTTTGGATTTTAGCTTTTTCTTTCATAGCGTTAGTGTTATCAAGTTGCTCAAACTTAAATGATAAAGAAATGACAGATAACTATGATAATGTAAGGGAAGTTGCATGGGAATTCATTAAGGAACAAGGTTGGCATGATAGAGTTTCTGACGATTGGCAAAGTGCAAGAGTGAAACAAATAGTTGTAGATAAAAGCTATCATTTGTTTGATCAGACATACGAAGGAACCGAGGTGCTATCTGTATCATTTAAAGAAAAGCAGGAATTAGTCGCTAGTTTCCCTCTCATTTTGGTGGATGAACAAACTAACAAAGTAATTGGCTACATCCCCGGAGAATAAACTAGTGCGTTTCTTCAATATTGAGGGAGCGCTTTTTATTTAGTTCTTTTTTAAAACGGGAAATTCCCCAAAAATACTGTACATATAATAGTTCAGCTGCAGGTTTAAGGCTCTTTTCTTAAACTTTGTTGCTTTTAGGTCGTCTTTTGAGGAGAAATAAGCCATTGGGATAAATTTATTAGTCCCAATGGCTTATTTATTTTCAAAAGCTCACGCACAGCGTGAAGAACCAAGCGTTCGCTTGGTTACGACCTAAAAGCTAATAGCAACAATCTTTTAGATTAGAGCGATGTTTAAATTTCTTCACTGTAAAAAGGAAAAAAATGCTAAAATTATAAAGAGATTATATATAATTTAAGCTATGGGAGCGTGAGCAAATTTGATCATATTTTTATTTTTCGTAGTAGGGATTTTTCTAGCTGGATTTGCAAATCGGATTAAGAAATTGGAAGAAAGAATTAAAGAATTAGAGGATCGGCAATAGTATTTATTGTTTCTAAATAATATGTATTTTAATAATTAAGAAAAAGGCGGGGTATCATTGTTCTCAAAACATCGCTTTGGAGGATTTGTTGTACTATTAATGATTGTAGTTGCAACAATAATCTTTACTAAATCTAACGAAAAGGGAATAGGCTACGTATTTAATAACTTAACTAAGTTTGAAACTAGTACAATTCCTTTTGATGAAAATATTACATTCCAATTAACTTCGGAACAGATATTACAGGGAATAGATAAGCCCATTAAAATAGCGACTATCTATAACACAGAGGTTGATATTACGGAGATCTTCGAAAGAAAGAATGGGCTTACGAACAAAACAGAGATTTTACTCACTATTCGTTTTCATCATCATTTTCAAGCTCCAGAAGGAAAAATGTTGTCTTTAATTAGGTTAAATGAAAACCATACATTCACGACGGGTTTGGTTCACGCCAAGGTCCATAATGATAAACAAGAACCGATTTCATTTGGCACTGGAGCTGATTATGATAATTCTTATCACCAATACACTTTGTATTTTGAACAGGATGAGCTAGATAATAGTAAGGAATTATTTTTTGAGATCGAGGGGTTGCATTTATTAACATATAAAGAAAAGTAATAAAACTGTGCGTTACAGAGATATAAATCCTAAATACCTTTGATGTATTTATGCGTGCAGGGGAAATTACTTGGATAGTAAATAGGAGGATTTCGATGACGGCGACATTAAGAATTTCCCTGTTTCTAATAGTCTTGTTTAGTTTTTCTATCGGTTGTCAAAAAGTAGAAACAGTAAAGACTATGACATTTGAAGAGATTTATCCGGGAAATTTATCAGAAGTGTCTAAAGTAGAAATTAGGCATGGTGGTGGAGAAGTAAAGACCATCACTGATAAAGCTACGATCACCGATTGGTTAGATAGCATAAAAGACATTTCTTTTATTCATGATGAAAATCAAGAAAAAAGAGTGGGTTATCTATTTTACGTAAAGCTGTTTGCCGGGGAAGAATTAAAGTTATACTTTGATACTTCAAGTATTAATGATTATTACTATTTGAAAAATGAACAGCTGTTAGAGAGAATATATGCCTTGTTTAATGAAAGAAGATAAGTATAAATATCACAACTAAATAAAATCCCCTCTTGGATGAAGATGAGAGGGGATTTTGTCTTGCTTGACTTAATTTGAAACGCGTGTAAAATATTAATCTTATTCTAGTTAGAAAGAACCATTTCTTTTTCAACTTGAATTTGGATAAACAATATGAGAAATTTACTAGCATACAATGTTCTTTGAGGTTAAGAACCTTACAAAAAAGAGAGGTGCGTACAGCAAATGAAATTACAACAGAATATGCGCCGGATCCTAATCGGGATCATCGTAGTAGTTGCTTTATTTATTGGAATAATATCGATATTTTTAGCAAAAATGGTTGCAGGTGCATATCAGATAGACCTTAGTAAACTTGAAGAACCATTACCAAAGCCAACAGTTATCATTGATAAGAATGGTGATGCTGCAGCGGAGCTATCATCGGCGCGGTTTACAACTGTACCGTTGACTAAGATCCCTGATGAATTAATACATGCAATTGTAGCAGTGGAAGATCAACGTTTTTTTGATCATTGGGGTGTTGATGTTCGTGGAATTGTCAGGTCAGCGTGGCGAAATTTTCGTGCGGGTTCAGTTGTTGAAGGTGGTAGTACCATCACGCAACAATTAGCAAAAAATTTATTTTTTACGTCTGAACGGACATATACTCGAAAGTTGAATGAGGTTGTAACGGCTTTTCGAATCGAACGACAATATAGTAAAGAAGCAATTCTAGAATTATATTTAAATCAAATCTATTTTGGAGAAGGAACTTGGGGTATTCAGGACGCAGCGAAAACTTACTTTGGAAAAGATGTTGAAGAAATTACCGTTGCTGAGGCAGCACTATTAGCTGCTTTACCAAAAGCACCGACACATTATTCTCCGTTTCAAAATGAACAGAAAGCAAAAGAACGAAGAGATCTTGTATTATATTTGCTTTATCAGCAAAATTACTTAGATAAAGACGAATATGAAGAAGCAGTTAATCAAGCAATTGTTTTGAGAGATTGGGAGCTTGAGGGCTTAAAGGGGAAATATCCTGGCTATGTAGATTACGTTATTGAAGAAGCGATTCATAAATATGGTTTTAGCGAAGAATATATCTTAACAGGTGGCTTGCATATCTTCACTCAAATGGACCCTGAAGTTCAAAGTGCCATTGAAATAGCGTACCAAACAAATGAACTTTTCCCCGAACATACAGGTGAAGAACTCGTTCAAAGTGCAACAGTTGTCATAGATCCTTATAGTGGCGGTGTTCGTGGTCTTGTAGGATATCGGGGTAGCCATGTCTATCGTGGTTTTAATCGGGCGAGTCAGTTGAAACGTCAACCAGGATCTTCAATAAAACCTCTGGCGGTCTTTGCACCTGCGCTGGAGAATGGATATAAACCTAATTCGATGCTTCTGGATCAGAAAGTCGATTTTAACGGCTATTCACCTAGAAATTATAATGATCGTTACCAAGGAAGAGTGACTCTTTATAATGCTTTAATTAATTCGATTAATGTTCCTGCAGTTGCATTATTAAATGAAATGGGTGTTGGAGTCGGGGTAGACTTCTTACAAAGAGCAAGTATTCCTTTACACCGTGAAGATCGAAACTTAAGTTTGGCGCTTGGTGGCTTCACCGAAGGGGTCTCGCCTTTGGATATGGCTCAAGCCTTTAGCATGTTTCCGAATTTAGGTTCCATGAAAAAAGCCCATGCGATTACGAGAATTACCTCAAATACTGGTGAAATATTACTAGAAGTAGTTGAAGAAGAAGTTCAAGTGATGAAACCCGAGAATGCTTATACGATGACGCAAATGTTAATGGGCGTTGTCCAGGAAGGTACTGGGAGAAATGCTGCTTTAAATCGCCCAACCGCAGGGAAAACAGGAACAACACAATTACCAAGAACGGGGGCTTTTGAAGGAGTTAATGGTACCAAAGATGCATGGTTTGTTGGATATACCCCTGAATTAGTGACTGCGGTTTGGGTTGGTTACGACAAAATTGATCCAAACCATGTGATGCAGTCCACTGGTGGTAACTATCCTGCAAAAATCTTTCAGGCGATCATGACAAGGGCGTTGCAGAATACTGCAGTAAGTCAGTTTTCAAAACCAGCAAATTACCGCGAGGAAGTATATAAAGAAGAGAAACCAAAAAGTAACGTAAAAGAAAGAAATGAAACTAACAACAAAAAAAATAATAATAAAAAACCTGGAAAAGGGAATGACAAAGACAAAAAGCCAGGAAAAGGGAAAGGTCGAGATTAGGCGACAAGGAAAGTAAATAACTTTATTAAAGGGCATGGATTTTCTTAGGGGAATTCATGTTTTTTTTAAAGATAAGAATGTATAAAATTTCAACGTAATAACTGTCTAGCTCCAAGACACATCAATGAAGTTACTTCATTGCAGGAGCAGCCCCAGGCCCTCGAGGTCAAATGTTCTTCGAGAAAAAGAGCACACTTTTTTTCTCGAAGAACATTTGCTTGTCGGGGCTTAACAGGGCGCTTGCGCTTTTCTTATCTATGCTTCAAGTGCAACTAAAGGGAAAGTGGTCTAATGATCTTTATACAGTCATATATATTTAGTCATACTAAAAAAAGGAGGTTTTTTTGATGATTCCGTCAATATTAATTAAGATTGCGCTATTTATCATAGTCATCCGTTCGGGTTATGTTGCTTTCAATCTTTTAAATAAATATCGAAGGAACCTATTGGACCTACTTTACCATGCTTCGATCTGTATTATAGCCTTATCATTTCTTCTTTAATTGACGTGCGCACATCTTTAAGGCTTTGACATATAATAAGAAAAAGCTTTATGAGGTGCACATATTATGACTAATCAGCGAGTGATTGAGGTAGTTGAAGAGTTCATACAAAAGCGTTTTAATAAAATACTAGAAAATAATGAGCAGGAAAACTTCGATAAACTACCCGGTTTAGTGGAAGCTTTAAAGATCATAAAAGAAATGGAATTTGATAAATAGCATAAATGGGGCGGGGGACGTTTTTTAGAGGTGCCACTAAACAGGCACCTTTTGCACTAAAGATATTACATAACTTTATTAATAGAGTAGATACTAGTACTCCTTAATCAGTTTATATAGAACTAAAAAAATAATGAATGAAAAAATACTAAATATAACCTCATTGTCGTAGTCAGACAGTGAGGT
Source organism: Anaerobacillus sp. CMMVII (assembly GCF_025377685.1). Lineage (NCBI taxonomy): Bacteria > Bacillati > Bacillota > Bacilli > Caryophanales > Bacillaceae > Anaerobacillus > Anaerobacillus sp. CMMVII. Next base: position 228,583 of record NZ_JACEHK010000008.1, read on the forward strand.
TTTTTTGAAGGCTTAGAAAGTTTCACCTTACTTACATAAGGAAATTATTAAGTTTGAACAAAAAAACACCGCGTTAATGCGGTGTTTTTGCTGAGATGATTTATTGAATTCCGTGGATCATTGTTAAGAATAATTGCCCGTTTTGTTGATAGTAACTATAGGTTACCGTGCTATCTGCTTCAAGAAATTCAATAAGATCCTTTGAGCTAGCAGTTAAACGGAATGCCATTGGATGCTTCCCTTTGCATCAATAATTTCAACAGAATTATTGTCAATTTGACCTACGAAAGTGCCTTCGATATTATTCCCAACTTCTTCAAGTGTAAATTCGATTTCTTCACTTAACCCGTCTGCTTCAAGAGCTACTGACCAGATTTCTAATGTATACGTCCCAGGTTGAAGTGTAGAGAAAGCTTCAACATCGACATTTATCACATAGCCTTCAGTCGGTGTAAGTGTCTTTTCTATGATTTGTTGTAAAAACATTTTATCCATAGAGTATGTGTAAACGGCACTACCACTAGCATCTTTAATTTGATATTCATATTCTTGGCTACTGCTAAAAGTTAAATCAACGTCTTTATCGGTTACGTTTTCTAGAGAGAAAGTATAGTATCCATCTGAGAATTGTAGGTGAGTAGAAACAACATCCTTATTAATTACTACTTCATTGCCATCTTTTTCACTAGGAGTTTCGTACCCTGTTTGATCCCCACTACCCGTTTTTTGATCAACTTCACCAGAACCACAAGCTGTTACTAATATAGTTGCTAACGCAATCGCTGATAATACTTTCCAATATTTTTTCATATTGACCGCCTCCATTAAGCTGTTAAGTTATTTGTTCAACTAGTTAGTCGACAAGTACTTTAAAAGGTTACAAGGAAATAATAATTTAACAATTCTAATTTTTTGTGGCAATATGGTAGAGAGAAGATAACTAATTTTAAAGGAGAAAAACTATGCAAAACCCTAGATTACAAAAGCTTCATGACGATTGGCTGGTTGAGGCAACGATCGATGAAATACGAGAAAAACTTGCAAGTGGAGAAGTTTCGTCAAAAGATCTCGTTTTGATGTATTTATATCGGATTGCTAATTTTGATCACATAAATTCTGTACTAGAGATTAATCCTGATGCCCTACATATTGCAGAATTTCTCGATTTAGAAAGGATGTTTAAAGGAACTAGAGGTCCGCTTCATGGTATTCCTGTTCTAGTGAAGGACAACATCGATACAAATGATAAAATGCACACAAGTGCCGGCTCGCTAGCATTACAACATTCTGTTGCCTTAAAGGATTCATTTGTGGCGAAGCAACTTCGTGACGCTGGAGCTATTATTCTTGGAAAAACGAATATGACCGAATGGGCAAACTTTATGACAACTGGGATGCCTAGTGGGTATAGTTCAAGAGGGGGCCAAGTCCTTAATCCATACGGACAGGGGACATTTGATGTTGGTGGCTCTAGTTCAGGATCAGGCGCGGCAATTGCTGCTAATTTTGCAGTAGTAGCGGTCGGTACCGAAACATCTGGTTCGATATTGAGTCCAGCGAGCCAAAATTCTTTAGTAGGTATTAAGCCTACAGTAGGCTTAGTAAGTAGATCTGGAATCATTCCGATTGCCTTTAGTCAAGATACGGCAGGACCGATGGCTCGTACTGTAAAAGATGCAGTGTATTTACTTAATGCTTTAAACGCAGTTGACGAAGCAGATGTGATAACAAAAACAAATCCATTTGAAGACATTGATTTTACTGATTTTTTAAGTCAAAAAGATCTAACTGGTGTTCGGATTGGGATCGCACGAGAAACCTATTTTGATTCCTTAACAGAGGGAAAATTAGAAGTTATGAATACAGCCATCAATAAATTACAAGAGTTAGGGGCAGAAGTGGTGGATGTAACGATTCCTTCGACAAAAGAGAAGTGGTCATATGATGTTCTAACATACGAATTCAAAGTGGCGCTTAATTCTTATTTAAATACATTACGACCAGGGAAAATCCACTCTTTAGCAGATGTCATTCAATTTAATCATGCTCATGGGGATAAGACATTAAAATACGGACAAAAGCTTTTAGAAGAAGCAGAGGAAACTACAGGAACATTAACGGAAAAAGAGTATGTGAATGCAAGAGAGCATGATATCTATATGTCTACAGAACAAGGGATCGACTTTACATTGAATGAGCACAATTTAGATGCGATCGTTTTTCCGAACAATTACGGTGCAGGAATTCCAGCAAAAGCGGGCTATCCTTCCATTACCGTTCCAGCTGGGTATACAGTAGAAGGCGAGCCAGTTGGAATTACCTTTACAAGTACAGCCTATAGTGAGCCAAGGTTAATTGAAATAGCTTTTGCTTATGAACAAGGATCGAAACTACGTAAAGCACCAGAGCTGTAAATAGTAAGCATTTTTTCATAGATCATGCTATGATATAGAGTAGCTTTTTTAAGGGCACACGAGTGTGTCCTTTAATTATTGTATAAGGGGAATTAGCATGGAGTGGGAAATATTAACGATTATCGGTACAATTGCGTTTGCTCTAAGTGGCGTTATTGTGGCGATGGAAGAAGACTATGATTTAATGGGAGTATATATATTAGGGTTAGTTACTGCCTTTGGAGGAGGGGCAATTCGAAACCTATTAATAGGAGTTCCGGTTTCTGCGCTTTGGGATCAAGGCCATCTTTTTACAGTTGCATTGGTAGTGATGACGATTGCCTTTTTCTTTCCAAAGTTATGGGTAGCTCGTTGGCTAAAATGGGGGTTAATCTTTGACGCGCTTGGACTCTCCGCCTTTGCGATTCAAGGTGCACTTTATGCCACGAATATGGGACATCCGATTAGTGCTGTCATTGTCGCTGCAGCCTTAACAGGAACAGGTGGCGGGATGCTCCGTGATGTATTAGCAGGACGAAAACCATTATTTTTGCGAAACGAAATTTATATCGCCTGGGCAATGCTCGCAGGACTTGCAATTGGCCTTGAAGCAGTAACAGGACCAATTGGTATTTGGATTTTATTTGGTAGTATTGTCGTATTGAGAATGCTATCAGTCTATTTAAAATGGGAGTTACCACGTAGGAGATTGAGAGTTAACTAAAAAGGAAGGGAAGCATATCAAGTCATTTATTGATATGCTTTTTTAATTTTCCTAGATTAATGAGTTATATGTTGTGATGAAAATCAAATAGCATTTAATCAATCAGTTGGCATAATTGAGACAATTTGTTGGATTCGAATAAAGAAGGGAGAATTGCCAGCCATAAGCGTAATATGGTCAAGTTTTACATCTTTTAATATCCCACGTATTGTATCTTTTGTTGTCTCTACGATAAGTTCCTTTCCAATTACAGTTTGTAATGTCTGAATGACAAATGGATCTACCATTGTTTGATATTGTGTATTTAAGTTATTACCTTGTGATCGTTGCATATCATAGCCGTAGTACATCTTTTCAAACCTCCAAACGTTGAATAGTTTCAAGGCATTATATGTTAAAATGCCTAATCTGTTTGGGCAAAAGGTATATTTTAGGTGCCTAATCATTTTTCTACGTAAAGATTGGGGTTCATATGTAAATAAAAAAGACGTCCCTAAGGACGTCTTTTTGCGTATTGCGGCGAGAAACTACACTCCACATAGTGTTTACCCGAAGGCGCGTAACTCGACTTATGCAAATCAGCTCATCGCTTAATTAATATACCATTGATCATTCGAATTTACAATGGTTATTTTTAACAGAATCTTTATTTGCCGGCAAAATAACAAATGGGAATAGTACAATCATGGATCAACATATTTTGGAAGTAAGTGTGAATAAAGGAGGTTATTTTTTTGAGTAATTATCAAAACCCACAGCAATATGAACGGAATACGCCACAAATGTTCACGATGGTAGATCCTTATGTTTATCAGACTTTACTAACGATTGTCCAAAAAACAATAGTCGTTCAAACATCGGAAGGGAGTATTAGGGGTGCTTTAGTTGATGTAAAACCTGACCATATCGTTGTAGACGTTTCAGGATCGCCCTTTTTTATCCGTACTCAATGCATCGTTTGGGTGAAACCAGAATAATTAAGGAGAGGGGTGAAAGTCTTGTTTCAACGTTTTGATAAACTTTTAATCGACCTTCCAAAACCGGAATATGCCGATCCAAATGGAGCATCAGCAGTTCAAGAGTTACTCGGTGGGAAATTTGGTGAGATGTCGACGTTAAATAATTATTTATATCAATCGAATAACTTTCGAAATAAAAAAAAATTCAAACCTTTTTATCATTTAGTTTCAAGTATCACTGCAGAAGAAATTGCACATGTCGAACTTGTTACCCACACAATCAATATCATGTTAGAGAACACAACGTTCCCAGGGGATCCAAATATTGCACCGCTGCAAAATGCAAAGGATTTACGCTTCCATCACCATTTTATTGATACTGCACAAACTGCAAAACCAGCCGATTCTCACGGTCGACCATGGACGGGCGATAATGTGTTTAATAGTGGCAATTTATTACTCGATTTAATCCATAACTTTTTCTTAGAGTGTGGGGCAAGAACCCATAAATGCGTGTTTATGAAATGACAGAGCATCCTACGGCTAGAATGATGATTGGATACCTTCTTGTTCGTGGTGGAGTTCATGTTGTTGCATATGCAAAAGCAATAGAAGTGATCACTGGTGTTGATATGACGAAGATGTTACCAATTCCAAACTTAAGTAACCGAGCCTTTGAAACAGCGAGACAGTTTGAAGATGCGGGAATTCATACAAAGTTATATACGTGGAGTCCATCCGATTTCCGTGATATAAATAAAATTTGGAAAGGAACCCATCCTGAAGACGGTAAGCCACTTGAAGTGATTATAGGTTCCCCTGAAGGTGTACCTAAACCTGATTACGATGATCTCCCTGAAGAATTTGCTCCAGGAATATCAGCTGAAGACTACCAAGAAATAGTCAAACGGCTCATGCGCTCAGCAGGAATGTAAAGAAATAGTAAAGGCTGCTCACGTTATTATCTGGGCAGTCTTTTTATTTTTCCCAACGAAGCGAATTTCATGTTTCAACGAGGCAATTAATGGTTGAGTAAAATAGTTTCAGTTGCGAAAAATAAGAACTGAAGAGGACAAACAATGGGAGGTTAAACGATGCCAAAAGTTGAAGTTTCATGTGCGATTTCAAACTGCACGTTTTATGGGGAAGGAAATGTTTGTACAGCTGAAAAAATCATGGTAGAGCTAGATAACCACGCAAGGTATGATACAGAGATGTCATCTGAACTAGATGAGAAAAATCATATTGATGAAGCTGGGGAATCCGCTGAAACCTGCTGTAAAACTTTTAAACCAAAAAGTAGATAATTTATGGAAACAAAAGTTGAACTGCACTCCAAATGTTGACCACAATCAACTGGAGGTGCAGTTTTTTTATTTCCTTTTATTAATCAAAATCACCCTTTTCAGCTTATTTTATAAAATATGTAGTAGACGTTTTTCTTACTTATACTGAAAAGGGAGAAATACAATGTCAAAACTAGAGCGCTACTTCAAAGGATTTCGAAAAAACATAGTTGGAGTCAATGAAACCTATTTATCGCCATATGGCAAAAAGAAGATAATTTACGCTGATTGGATTGCTAGTGGACGATTGTATAAACCAATAGAACTGACGTTATTAAATACTGTAGGACCGTTTGTTGCAAACACTCATACAGAATCAAATATAACAGGTTCAACGATGACTAGAGCATACGCTGAGGCGCATGCATTGATAAAACAACATGTGAATGCTGGACCGAATAGTGACGTGATTATTACGGACGGTTTTGGCATGACAGGCGTCGTTAATAAATTGCAGCGGATGTTAGGGTTAAGGGTACCTGAGAAATATCAAGAACGAATTTTTTTGAAGCCTGAAAATCGTCCAATCGTCATTATTACTCATATGGAACATCATTCGAACCATACTTCATGGTTAGAAACGATTGCAGATGTTGTTGTCGTTGATCCTGATGTCCATAATTTAGTTTCTCTTAAAAATCTTCGTACAGTTTTGGAAGAAAATAAACACAGAAAGTATATCATCGGTGCGTTTACCGCTTGCTCCAATGTGACTGGAATTGAAACATCTTATCATACCATGGCCAGGATCATTCACGAATATGGAGGTGTTTGCTTTGTTGACTTTGCTTGTTCCGCACCGTATGTTCAAATTAATATGAGACCTGAAGATGAAAGGGAACACCTAGATGGGATTTACTTTTCTCCACACAAATTTTTAGGTGGTCCAGGGACGAGCGGAGTCTTAATTTTTAATAAGAACTTATACAAAAACAAAGTGCCTGATCATCCAGGTGGTGGGACAGTCAAATGGACAAATCCTTGGGGAGGTAGGAGCTATTTTTCCGAAATCGAAAGACGAGAAGACGGTGGAACACCAGGTTTTTTACAAACGATTAAAACAGCGTTATGTATTCGTTTAAAGGAACAAATGGGTGTAATGAACATACAAGAGAGGGAAAAAGAGCTTATAAAGCTTGCTTTTGATCAACTTTCTGAGATTCAGGGTTTACACATTTTGCAAGGGAATGTTCGAAAGCGTTTAGGTGTTCTATCTTTTTATATAGATGATCTCCATTATAATTTACTAACAAAACTGTTATGTGATCGTTATGGGGTCCAAGTTCGTGGGGGCTGTGCATGTGCTGGAACGTATGGTCATTATTTGTTAGGAATTTCCCCAGCGGAATCAAAGGTAATCACTGATCAGATTGAAAAAGGTGATTTATCTAAAAAACCAGGTTGGGTAAGGCTATCGTTACACCCAACTATGACAAATGCAGAGCTTAGTTATATTACAAAAGCAATCAAAGAAATCGTTGAAAATCAGGAACATTTGGAAAAAGACTATTGCTATCAACCGACGACGAATGAATTTTACCATAAAACATTTAAGGCAAGTTTAGATATTAAAGAGTGGTTTACGTGAACGATAACTAGAGCTTGGTATATCTCAAGCTCTTTTTTGTTGGAAAAATTTAGTGCCTGTGTGTTATAATTGCAAAAATTTAAAATGAAAGGGATGGCATAATGGGTCTTTATTTAACAAAACCAGCGATGGAATTTAAACAGGAATACCTTTCTTTCTATCAGGAATGGAAAGATAGTAGAGAAGAGATGATACCCTGGGTAATTCAAAAAGACCCCTCAAATTTTCAGGACATGCTGCAATTTTTAGTTAATAACGAAAAGGGGATTAATATTCCAAAAGGCTGGGTCTCGGATTCAACTTATTGGTTAATGAATCAAAGGAAAGTGGTTGGTGTTGTAAATATTCGTCATCAATTAACAGAGCATTTGCTTAATAGTGGTGGACATATCGGTTACGGTATTCGTCCATCAGAACGGAGAAAGGGCTACGCAACAGAACTATTGAGGCTAACTTTAGTAAAAGTAAAAGAACTGGGCATAGAAAAAGTGCTTGTGGTATGTAATGAGAGTAATCTAGGTTCCTTGAAAACCATCGTCAACAATGGTGGCGTCCCTGATATAGATTTTATCGAAGAGAATGGTAACATAGTCAAGCGATTTTGGATTGATTTATCTTAAAATAAATTCGAAAGGAAGTGCATTATGTGCGGTCGATTTACCTTAACGGCTGAGAAAGATGAGATTGCAGAGCGCTATCATCTAGAAATGGACCTTATCGGTTATGAAAAACGCTATAATATTGCTCCGAGTCAACAAATTCTAGCGATTATCCATGATGGCAGTAAACACCGAGCAGGTTATTTGAAATGGGGATTAGTACCGCCATGGGCGAAAGATCCTGCGATTGGTCATAAGTTAATTAATGCCCGTGGAGAGACAATTACAGAAAAGCCAAGCTTTAAACAATCGTTCAAAAAAAAGCGTTGTTTAATTGTGGCGAATGGTTTTTACGAATGGAAGCGTGATGGTAAAGCAAAAATTCCAATGTATATTACCTTTAAAGACAACCGTTTGTTTGCCTTTGCTGGGTTATGGGAAACATTTCAAACCCCTGGTGATAAACCTTTACATACCTGTACCGTTATAACGACTGAACCCAATGAGCTTGTTCAAGATGTCCATGATCGTATGCCGGTGATCTTACAAAAACATCAGGAAGAGTTGTGGCTTGATCGGACCATGGAAGATGAACTATCTTTACAAAAGTTGATTAGACCGTTTGCAGCTGATGACATGATAAGTTACCAAGTCTCTAGTCTAGTGAATTCTCCTATAAATGAAGGAGTACAACTTTAGCCAAGGATGAACCGACAACGTTATTTTAACCTAGATGAAAAAGCCCGGAGTAAAACTCCAGGCTATTTTCATCTAGATTTAAAATTCAGGCAAGTTATCTAAATTGTTTTCTTTTATTCCATCGGGTTCACTGCGTAATATATCACGGCCATACTTGTGGAACACGTCGACATGGGCAAGCTTCCCAGCTTTCGCATCATTTAATGCAGTAATATAATCGAGTTCTCGACCAGAACTTGTTTTAAAGGCAAAAAGATCACCTTCCTCGTTTTTGCGTACTGCAACGATATGCTCTTTCCCTTCCTCGTCATGACTAACTTCCTCCACAGTGTTTTGACGATATTGGTTATATATTTGTTCAAAACGGTCGTTGTTTTCCATAGTAATTCCTCCTTATCGTAATAAAAATTTCCGCATTAGCGAACTAACCTAGTTTAGGGGTTTTCTTTGTTCTTCCTGCTTTTGGTAGTTTTTTTATTTATATGAAAAGTTGAAAATTCCTTATTCCGAGCTATCTTTTGCATTAATTAATGATCCCATGCTGGATAATTTCGACATCTAGCTGAATCTTAATTGGCATTGTAGAATAAATTTCCTTCCACCTTTTTTCATTCCAAGCATGGTTGTGATAGGCGATTATTTCTCGCCCAATTCCAAAGTAATCACAGTTCGCATTTTGTAATTTTTGGATCGTTGTTGTAGCGAGGGTCGTTAACTCTTCGCCTATTTTTCGGTTTAATTTAAGGGCCGAATCCCTGTCTCCGAGGCCATCTGGTGGATATTCGAGAACATTCAGGTACAATTTTAACTGGAAATTTGCCTCTACATTATTTTCACTATGTGCCTTCACATTAAGTTTACTCGTAAAATCACTAACTTCAAATGTTATATAGTTAAGAGCCTCCAACTCTCGTTTTTCATCTGCAATTTTCACTGTAAATCTCGCCCGCTTGGCCTTTTTATTATTTAATAAATTTACCATTAAACTTTCTTCTCGATTAAGCTCACCGCTCATTTTTTTCCCATCAAACAAAGCTGTCCCAGCAATCTGTGCGAGTTCTTCTTCTTTGATATTATTTAACATAATCAACGGTAGACTAAAGTCTCTACCTGGATCAACCATAATTGGGCAGATAAATTGAATGTTTCGTTTTGGTACTACGGAATTCACCTCAGCTCCCTTAATCAGTTCATAGAAGTAATCGCTAATTAATGATTCACCTTCTACTTGTAAATTAATTAATTTGTTTGATAAATCTTTGGTTATTGCTATCCGAGCATTTAATGGTGCTCTAGGGTCTCTGTAATATAAGTCAAGAATGGGATATAGATCAATTTTTGCTAGTTCTTCGTGAATAAGTAAAACCTTAATTTTTGAAGAATCAAGGATTCCTGACACTTTCGAGTCAATATCCATCCTTGTTGCACGTAACGTATTCCCTTTACCTGTAACAATTTTTGCTTTCCCAGTACCATTAACACCAGGCTTTGAAATCGAAACCGTTCCTTCATATTCACCATTTTTCCCTAAATCAGTACCAGCGATGAAGAGAATGTTTGTATCCTTCAATAATAATTGGTCCCAACAACCTGTAATGAAAGAAAGTGTCACTAAAAGAATGAGTAACAACCCAAATCTTCTCATTTATACCTTCACCTTACCTTCTAATCTTCGTAATGCATACGAAAGTAGTAGTGTACCTACAGGTAAAACAATCGAAAAGATAATCCCTAGATTTCCAATATTTGTACTCCAACGGTCAATCGATAACACATTTCTGGGTATGAGCGAAAGTATACTCGCACATATAAGGATGATTGCCACTGTTTTTGTTTGTTTTTTGATTGGGATGATTTTTGCTAGCCCCATAGCAGCAAAATAGCTATAGCTCATTAAAGAAGTGGTGACCAATATCATCCAAATTGACAGAAATACAATATCTGTTCTCTCAATAACTGTGAATGTAAAGGCATTTAACATATATAACACCGGGTGCGGAACCAGTCGTAATTCTTCAGGGCTGAAAAAAATAGTGCATAAGAATGTTAAATAGGTATAAAACAAAGTAACAAAACCATTGGCAGCACTAGCATACAAGAGCTTTTCCTTTTCATTTCCTTTGACGAACGGGAATAGAAAAAGGACTAATTCGAAGCCCAATAGTGAAAAAATTGCTTCTTTCCCACCACTTAAGAAATTAGTGAATCCACTATTAAAAACAGGCATAATATAACGAATGTCTACCTGTGTATACACAGGTAGGGTTAGTAGAACAATTGAAAGCAAAAAAACTGATACTAGAGTATGAAAGCGAGCAATAATTCTTAGATTTTCAATAACCAAGTAATAAACTAAAATCCCAAGCATTACCAAAAAGATCCAATTAGGCGTCTGTGGAAAGGCCCATATATCTATAATGGAATTAAACAAAATGAAAATTAAACTAACAACTAGAAGAAAATATATCATATAGAAACCTATAAGCAGTTTTCCAATCGATCTCCCAAATACCTTTGGCAAGATATCGAAAAATGAACTTGAAGGAAACCGCTTAGAAAGTTTCCAAAAAAGGAGTATTAACATTTGAATAACTACTCCTGCTAAAAGAACAGCCATCCATGAGTCCCCTGCTGCACCTCCCGAAAAAACAGAATAGGGCATTGACAAAATACCAATACCAATTTGGGTTTGAATGATGAAAAATGTCATCTGTAACAGTGTAATAGAGGATTTATTCTGTTCCATCATGTTTTCTCCATCCTCTAGAATTGTTATCTTGGATTAATTTTTCGGTAACGTAGCCTTTGGCCGTGTTTTCATTTTCCAAATCGGGCCACGAATAACGGTATCTTTTAGGTCACTAAATTGCAGGGGAGCAAAAGGCGCAAAATAAGGCGAACCAAACGTTTCTAATTTGCATAGATGAATTAATAGTAAAATAAAACAAAACATGATGCCGAAATAACCAAAAGAAGCTGCAGCAAACATAAATGGAAAGCGAATAACTCTAAGCGAGGTATTCATTTCTGCTGAAGGAACAACAAAGGATGAGATAGCTGTAATTGCAACAACGATGATCATTATATTGAAACTAGGCCTGCCTGCACAACAGCATCACCAATGACAAGCCCTCCGACAATACCAATGTTTGGCCAATCGGAGAAGGTAATCTTACTCCTGCTTCACGAATCAGTTCAATGGTTAGCTCCATAATTAACGCTTCAATGATTGGCGGATATGGTACCGTGTCAATAGAGCTTTTAATCTGCATCACTAAATCGCCTGGAATTACTTCAAAATGAAAAGCAACCGTTGCAATATAAAATGAGGGTACGAAAATAGCAATAAAAAAACTAATTGTTCGGATAATCCGATAAAAAGATCCCGAAAAAAAACGACTATTATAATCATCTGGAGACTGATAAAACGAAAAAAAACTTACTGGAAAAACTAATGCAGTTGGACTACCATCAGCTAATAAAGTAACTCTTCCATCAATTAAATTTGCCATTACTCGATCTGGACGTTCGGTATTTAACATTTGCGGAAATGGAGATAAAGGTTGATCCTCTAAAAACTCCTCTGCAAACCCAGGGCTAAATACCATATCCGCAGAAATGCTCTCAATCCGCCTTTCAATTTCTTTAACAATTTCTTGATTCGTTGTTGTGTTTAGATAAACTAGTGCCAGCTTTGTATTTGTTTCTTTACCGACCCGAAAGAATTTTACAGTCAACGCACTGTTTTGGACTTTACTTCGAATTAAATGAATATTTGATAATAGGCTTTCGTTGAAACCCTCATGCGCTCCTCTAACTACCTTTTCATTTGAAGGTTCTTCAATCGATCGCTCAAGGCGACTGGATGCAGCAAACACTATAGCCTGCGACTGCCCTTCTAAAAACAGGACAACCTTTCCTTCTAAAAGCGCTTTTGGAAGTTCATCTAGTGTTTTTTTTAACGAAACATTACTAGCAGTGATGATTTCTAGAGGATCGTTGCTAGTCGCTAACCGAAGCTTTTCAAAAAAATTTCTTTCTAGCTTTTCATTGTCAACGAGTGTCTCTAGAAATATACAAGCTCCCTTTGTATCCTGTAAGGTAAAAGATCTAATTAGAATGTCATCAGAGTAGTTTAACCTTTCTTGAATAAACGTAAGATTTTCATTTAACTTATTTGAAGCTGGTAATGAAGACTGGTCCATTTTCAACATCGTAACTCCTTATCTAAAACATCATTTTCCTCTCTATCCACTGATCTCTACGAAAATAATCTAATGGGAATTTTCACATAGTATCCCACAAGTGTTAAGATCTGATACAATGTCAAGAAAATAGACACTGTGAATTGGGATATTCATATTTTTTCTACCGCACTTCGCTAGGTGGTTACTATATCAAGTTAAGGGGTGTAATCCTTAAATTCCAATTTTAGAAAGGCGTCTGTTGTTGTGATTTGTTAAACTAGGTACTATGCTGTTTAATTCTGAGATAAACGTGAAATAATTTTAATAGAGAAAGGGGAGCTTTTAGTTGCAAATCTATTTTTCACCGGAATTTATTAGTCAGAACGCGCAAGTTTTAAATATTGTTACCGATCGAAACGAGGCCATTGGTTACTTATCATTTTTAATTGAAGAAGATAAAATGTATGTTTTTAGTCACTTGCAGGAAGAAGGGGTCTGCGAAGATTATAAAGACCTTGTAAAACCTTATCTACAAGGCTTAACAAAGATTAAACCAGACATCGAAGTAATGACGTTTTTAGCTGTTGGTGGTAAAAAAGTTGATATTGAATTAGATAAGGAGTGAAGGCTTCAATCGTAAACATTTGGACTAATGGACAATAGTCCAAATGTCTGCCTTTGCATTTTTCAGTAAATTAAAAAGAATGCCCCCGAGACACTTGATATACCTGCCTGAATGAAAAAAATACATCCTCTAGTCCTAAGAGCTTGTTTCAGTGAATACAATGTACAAGCGGTGTGTTTGTCCCGCTTACTGAACACTTTAGTGACTGGAGGATGTTTTATCATGAGTGTTATTATTGGTTACATATTTTTAGGTCTGTCTTTAGCTGCACCAATTGGTCCTGTAAATGCAGCTCAACTTGACCGTGGGATTAAAAATGGATTTTTTCATTCATGGCTTGTTGGACTAGGAGCAACAATCGCTGATGGAGTTTATATGCTCCTTGTCTTTTTAGGTGTTGTCCATTTCCTCGAGATCCCCTTTATGCAAACATTCCTTTGGTTATTTGGTTTCTTTGTCTTAGTTTACACAGGATTTGAGAGCATTTTGGGTGCAAAGGAAGCTGCAACTCAAGAATACCGTGATCGTGAAAAGGAAAGTTATTTTAAGTCATTTTTATCTGGATTTTTTATTTCTTTGTTCAATCCATTAACCATCCTTTTTTGGTTAGGTATTTTCGGTTCAATTTTAGCAAAAACAGTTACAACAAACGATCTTAGCACCGTACTGCTTTATACAGGAGCAATTTTTCTAGGGATCACTGTTTGGGATATTACAATGGCGATGCTTTCGAGTAATTTACGCAGATTCCTCACTAGTAAATTCCTAGTAGCAATATCAGTATTATCAGGGATCTCGTTGATCGGATTTGGCGTATATTTTGGTATTCAAGCGGCTACTGTTTTATTTTCGTAAATACAGAGGGCATTTTCGGTTTCTTTGGTTTTTTCCAGTGTTGTTTCATGAAGAGAGTAACGATAGCAATTATCCCAACAAAAGCGATACTAACAAAAAAACCTGGGCGACTAATTCCATGAAACAATGTACCAAAAACAGCTAACATAACTAAGGCAAATCCAAAGAAACGTTTTACATTGTCAACTGTGGTTAATTCATGGATACGTCCGTAGGAACCAATAATAAACAACCAATTATACAAGAGCATTAAGCCAGCGGCAGTAGTAATATACTCATAAATTCGACCAGGCATGATGATTGCTAAAATGATAGAAACAATGATACCGGCAGTTGTTAAAAGAATGGCATTTATAGCAATTTTATTGTTTTTGACTCTTTTAGCTAAACCTGCCGGTGCATCCTCATCTTCTGCCAAGGTTACTAAAATTCGGATGACTGCAAATAAAGAAGCGACCATTGTTGAAAAGCCAGCAATAATAAAAACACCGTTAAAGATATGAGTAACAAATGGAACGTTATAATTGGCTAAAGACGTGACAAATGGACTGGTGTCTGTTGTAATCGTATTAACCGAAACCATAATTAAAGCTAGTCCAATTGAAGCGATATAAAGACCTGTAAGTGATAGAAGCATAACTTTTCCAGCTTTTGTTGCTTCTTTCATATCTGTCAAGCGAATAGCCAGTAGTCCTACGATTTCAATTCCACCAAATCCATAAAAACCGAAGATTAATGAAGGTAAGAAACCTCGAATTCCATTAGGGAAAATACCATCGTACGTTCTAGGAACGGTTACTTCCGCATCTGCCCCACCGAAAACACCAAATAAGGCAACAATGGCTAAGATGATGAACATAACGATAGCTGCAAGCTTTAGGACGGCCAATAAATTCTCAACTCTGTCAAACCCGCTCGGCCCTGCCAAAATAACCAGTAATCCTAAAGCTGCATATCCACTAGCAAACACCCACAAAGGAATCCCTGGAAACCAAAACCTCGTAAAAATAGATAATGCCGTCATTTGGCTGCCCATTATTAACATTTCAGAAAGGAAATACACCCAACCACTACTAAAACCTGCCCAGCGACCGTAAGCTTTTTTTGCGTATGTACGAAATGACCCTTTTTGCGGATCGGCAATCATCATTTTTGCAAGTGCTTCATAAACAAAATAAGTCCCTAACCCAGCGAGAGCGTAAGATAAGAGCACCGAAAAACCGGCCATATCTATAGCAATACTGGATCCAAGAAAAAAACCTGTTCCGATTGTACATGCAACACCTAATAAAGATAATTGCCACCATTGTAATGGTTTTTCTTGCTTTTCATTAGAACTCGCCTTCAACACAAACTCCCCCTTTTTTCATTCCTTTATTTTTCGATAAAAGTGGGGAGTTTATGTAAGACTCTTTTTGTTTTAGGCTCTTTTCATTGGTTTACCTTCGAATGTTAGAAAAGCTGCCACTGAGACCTTGATATTTCTTGTAATTACTTACTGTTTTTAAAGCAACAAATTCCGAGAAATAAGCCTTGTTTTAAAAAATGAAAAGAAGGGACATTTTTCAATTGATGATAGAGTCGATGTCCCAAGGTCTCTGAGTCTATTCCAAAACTTGTAAGGATTTACGGGAAAATGAAAGTGTTAGAAGTAGAAGTAGTGAACAGTAATTGTTGCTGAAATTGTAATCTCTCCGGGTTGAATTGGTGTTGATGCTTCTGCCTTTGCGAGCATTGTAGTTGCAAATGGTACAGGAGGTGGTGGGGTTAAAGTTTCTTCAATCTTAAAAGGGACAGGATTAAGGTTCACAGGTAAATTTGCTGTTAATGCAGTTGCTTTGGTAAAAGCATTGTTTAGCGCTAATTTTAGGGCCTCGTTATAGTAGGCTTCAGGTTGTGAAACGGTAAACTCAATATTTGTAACAGTATTTGCCCCTTGACTAACCGCTAGGTCAACAATTTGACCGGTTTGAGCAATCTGGTTAATGGTGATCTGAAGTTGATGAGTTACTTGATAGCCTCGAAATTGTTGAACCCCATCACGGTAATCATATAATGGCTCAATACGATAAACAACAGTTTGGATATTTTCCTGTGGAATGCCTAGTTGTGTTAAAGAAGAAATGACATTCGTCGTGATTTGTGAATTTTCTGCTTGAGCCTGTTGCAGGTTTACATTTTCCGTAATTACCCCAAGAGTAATTTTCGCTTGATTTGGAGAAACCGAAATTTTACCTTCACCCGAAACTTTTAAACACTTTGTGAAAACCTGAGGATAGTACATGGAATCAACTCCTTTGTAGAGGATTTATATTAACGTATTTCTAGTGTGAAAAATTAAGAACACCCTTCATTAAATTTACAATACGATTTGAAATATTAGGGACGAGGAAACAAGAAGTTCTGAGGACTAGTCGCATCCTTTACCATTTCAATAACCAGTATTTTATAGGAGAAATTTGAAGAAAGTCTCTTTACCCCGGTGAGGTTATTAGGATCTATATTACAGTTATTTACAACGAAACAATGTTATGTTACATTGTTATTAACAAAATGAGTAAATGGAGGTGAACAACTTGGATGAACAGTTAATATCAAAAAAAGATTTACTGAATGAAACAGGGATTTCTTATGGTCAATTATATCGCTGGAAACGAAAAAATTTAGTTCCTGAAGACTGGTTTATTCGAAAATCAACATTTACAGGGCAGGAAACGTTTTTTCCGAGAGAAAAAATCTTAGAACGTATTGATAAAATCATTAATTTAAAGGATGGTTTATCCTTAGATGAATTAGCTGATATGTTTTCGGATAGTCCAACAGAGCTTACGTTATCAAAAGATGAGTTGACAAAACGTAACATTGTTTCGAAAGTTGCGCTATCTTGCTTTTTCGAAAGTTTAGGTGAACGCAAGGAATTTTCTTTTGAATTAATACTTTATGTATATGTCCTAGACGAACTACTACAAAGTGGGGAAATCGGGTTAGTAGAAGGGAAGCAAGTCTTGCAAACATTGAAGGATCACTATTCAAAATTTGGTCAAAGAAGTTGTGAATTAGTGTTGGTCAGAAAAATGGGAATTGCAATGGTCTTTTTAATCTCTAGTAGTGAAGAGTTTTTTATTGAAGGAACCGCTAAGATTGCGGTCAGATTACCGATGAGTAAGGTGATTGAAAGTTTGAAAAAGAAAATCATTGTGGGAGGGGTGAACTAGTGGCGGATATTAAAATTTTTGGGGAAGGTAGCTCTAAAGGTGGTATCTTCAAAAAAGTACGGATATTTGGGCAAGGAAGAATTACCACTGATATTAACTGTGATCAAATCAAAGTGTACGGTGACGGTTCATTTTCTGGAAATGCTTCGGTAGATCAGTTTACAATGTTTGGGTCAGTTTCAATGAAGCAAAGCTTAAATGCACAAGTGGTGAAAGTATTCGGTAGTCTAGATGTAGAAGAAAGTTTGACGTGTGATAAGGCGAAAATAAAAGGTTTTGCGAATGTGATAGGTGATATCTCACTAGAAAATCTTCATGTCGTGGGTGGATTAAAAGTGAAAGGTCTTTTAAATGCAAATCAGCTAACGATGAATTTGCAGGTAGCCAATAGTGAGATTAATGAAATCGGAGGTGAAACGATCACGATCAAAAGTAGAAGTTTAAACCCATTCAAACCTAAACACCGTCTTGACGTTAAGGTTGTTGAAGGAGACAAAATCTATTTGGAACACACGGTGGCAGCTATTGTCCGTGGCAATGAAGTGACGATTGGGCCCAATTGTGAAATTAAAAGTGTGGAATATAGTACGTCATTAAAGAAAATTTCAACATCACAAATTGATCTGGAGAAAAAAATCAACTAAAGAGGTGAGAGAAATGGAAACTGAAAAAATAGGCGATTTGATTATTAATGGAAATGGCAGCACTGCTGGTGGAACATTTCAGAAAGTTAGACTTAATGGGAATGGCAAGGTGAACGGTGATATTGAGTGCCTTGATTTTGAAAGTAATGGTTCTAGCAAGCTAGAGGGAAAACTTATTGCAAAGAATACTGTTATTAATGGAAGTGGTAAGTTTTTAGGTGATGTAACCTCAGAGCAAATTCGCGTTCATGGAAGTTCAAAGATTGAAGGAACTTTATCTTTTAAATATTTAGAAGTGAAGGGTGCAAGTAAAGTGACTGGCGCAGTTAAAGGCGAGAAATTATTCGTAGCTGGTACTTTGTCAGTAGGTGAGGATTGCGAAGCCGAAGAAGCTAATTTTCAGGGGGGATTTACGATTGATGGTCTTCTTAATGCTGATAAGATTACTGTACGATTGCATGGTAGGTCCATAGTAAGAGAAATCGGTGGCGAAACGATTAAAGTTACCAAAGCTAGTAGTACGATACTCGGTTTAGAGAGATTTATAAAAGTACTTTCCCGTGAATTAGTTGCTGACGTCATTGAAGGTGATCTTGTAGAACTAGAATATACGAAAGCTAAAGTTGTCCGCGGGAATATCATTAAACTAGGGTTGGGTTGCGAAATTGACCTTGTTGAATATAAAGATGAATTACAAATAAATAAACAAGCAGTAGTAAAGGAAAGTATAAAAATTGATTAATTAAGGGATTGCAAGGGGGACTTTGTTGACATTTGTATTATGTATTTGTACAGTAGATTCCGAAGTCCTTTATACATATTATTAATGGAGGTTTTATTAATGAGTACACCAGACATTCGTAAAGTCATAGTATTAAATGCACCGATCCAAAAGGTTTGGAAAACGGTGGCTACTTCAGAAGGTATTCAATCTTGGTTTATGGAAAATGATTTTAAACCAGAAGAAGGATTTATATTTTCGATCCAATCTCCTTTTGGACCAACATCTTGTAAGGTTCTAAAAGTTGATGAGCCTAATGAAGTGGTTATCACTTGGGGAGAAGCTGGATGGGTAGTATCTTTTGAGCTTAAAGAGCAAGGTGAGCAAACAGAATTTACTCTTGTGCATTCTGGATGGGGCGCTCCTGATGAGAAAGTACAAGGACCAGGTCCGGATATGACCAATTTACAAATCCGAACAACGATGGATATGGGCTGGGATGGGATTTTAAATAACGGTCTTCGTAATGCAGTTGAGGGTTAAAATTCAATAGTTCTTTTAAAATGAGCTTGGACTGGTTCCAGGTTCATTTTGCATATGAGCGGAATGCTGGTGGAGGAATTGCTTGGAATGCAAAGTTTGGTCCTAGGGGTAGAGTTTTTATAAAATGGAGTGCTAAGAATGGCTACTAGGGCACAATTTTGCAGAAGTTATAATGGAACGCTTTCTTATAAGTATGTCACTAAAGTAACCAAAATTAAATCTATAAGTTCTTCATTATTTCGCAACTATATTTTATTGATATAGCATGGCTAGGTAATTATATTCACTTAATCTAAAAGGATTTTTAATAAATTTGACGAATGTAAACTACTACAACAGATAGAGAAGGGGGATCAGAGTTGAGTTTAATAAACTGGAGTGAATTTGAAAGCTATGTAACAAGGACAATGAAACAAAATCGGATTCCGGGTTGTGCAGTGGCTGTTTCGTATAATGGCACGGTAATTTATAAAGAGGGGTTTGGTTACAGGGACATGATCACCAAAAGGCCGGTAACTCCAGAAACGATATTTGGTATTGCTTCCGTTACAAAATCCTTTACGGCATTGGCGATTATGAGACTTGAAGAAGAAGGTCTTTTATCAGTAGATGATCCTGTTATAAACCACTTACCGGATTTTAAATTAGTGGGAGTAGAAAATATAAGTAGCATAAAAATACACCATTTACTGACTCACACCACTGGACTTGCACCGATGTTTCGGAGGGAAGAGTTACGAAAACTAAAGCATCATATTGCCTATCTGGCAGAAAAAGAATATGAACGCTTAGGTGAGCCTGGGGAGTATTTTAGTTACTGTAATGATACGTTTCTGCTTCTTGGGGCCATCATCGAAAAATACACCGGCAAGCTTTATCGCAGACATGTGACAGAGTCTATATTAAATCCTCTAAAAATGTATCGTTCTACACTAAGTATTGATGAGTTGGGAAAATATGAAAATGTCTCAATTCCATATGATCACAATAAAAAAACTGAACAGCTAGAGGAAAAACCTTGGCCGAAGCTTGGGAATTATGAAATTGGTGGAGGAATCAGATCTACTGTTTTAGATTTACTAGAATATGGACAAGTATTCTGTAATGATCATAATACTTTAGTTTCTAAAGACACTGTCCAAAAAATGTGGGAAAATCCTTTCAAAATTTCAAGGAATACATATTACGGGTACGCCCTACAGGTAACGCCGAATTATCATGAGAAATCTACGTTAATTGAGCATGGTGGAGGGCAACCGGGGGTATCATCGCACTTTGGCTTTATACCTGAAGAAAAGCTAATCGTATCTGTACTTTGTAACGTATCTAATGTTCCAGTGGATGAGATTTGGTTAGCTGCAGTGAACACAGCGCTTGGGCTATCAATGGACATGAAACGTTCGCTGGAGCCAACGTTTGATATTTCACCAGAGCGGCTCCTAAAATTTTTAGGTACCTATGATTCATCTGAAGGTGGAAAAGCGGTGATTTACTTAGAAAACGGAAAGCCAATGCTAGAGGTGAATGAAGAACTATATTCGTTACGGGCAAGTGATCAAAATACCCTAGTTATTGAGCTGAATGAACGTCCAATTAGATTTTTCATAAATAATGATGAGCCAGCCTGGGGTCTTTTGCTAGGCTATCGTTTGCTTACTAGAAAAAAGAGCTGGGTGCCAGGCACCTAGCTACTGTTTTTCTATTAGTTCGCTAATTACGAAAGCGAGCTCTTCGTTGCCGAAAATTGATAATACGGTGAGGAGTGTTTCATCAGGGATATCCTCAGATTCACCCTTTGGAACCGTAGATTCTATTGCTTTTTTTAGAGCAGGATTTTCTAGCTGTTGGGGATATGCACGTTGATAGATACCAAGTGGGTCTAAGTCATGGTTGATGCACCATTGTGCAAAAATAAGGATCATCATTTCTTCATCACGTTGGTAGTTTTCAATTACTTCGTTTTTCAATTAATTACACCTCTCTTAAGAATGATTATAATAAATTTTTGATGATAAATCTATTGACTCTCACGTTACGTGATCCTTTAAACTGAGGTTGGAAAGGAGGAAATGCATGAGAGTAAAGAAGTAGCAGACATCGTCGGGATAAGTGTGCGAACACTTCACCATTATGATGAGATTGGATTGTTACAACCAGATGAGCTTACTGAGGCTGGATATCGCATTTATTCTGAGTCTAATTTAGCGACACTCCAGCAAATCTTATTTTTTCGAGAGATAGGCTTCTCCTTAAAAAAAATTCGAGAGATCACCAGTAGTCCATCCTATAACCGTGTGGAAGCCTTGAATATTCAAAGAAGGATGTTACTTGAAAAACGAAGTCGTTTAGACAAAATGATTACTACGATTGAAAAGACAATACGACATGAAAAGGGAGAAATTGAGATGACAGCTAGTGATAAATTTACGGGATTTGATTTTGGGAAAAATCAATACGAAGAAGAAGCTCGTAAACGATGGGGAGATGCAGCAGTCGACAAAGCAAATGAAAGTGTGAAAAATACGAACGTTCAAGACGAGGTAAACGCGATCTATCGAAAGCTTGCGTCGTTACGGAATAAAGCCCCAGACTCAGATGAGTCACAGGCAACGATTAAATTATGGTATGATTGCTTAAATAATAACTTTGGAAATTATTCATTAGAGGCGTTTAAAGGCTTGGGGCAAATGTACTTGGCTGACAATCGCTTTACAGAAAATATTGATCAATTTGGTGCTGGCTTAGCAAAATTTATGAGTGAGGCTATGATCGTCTTTGCAGATCGAAATAAAAAGTAAGATATTTGAGCACTACAAATAGAAGGACTCCTCATGTGGGAGTCCTCCTATTATGTAATTAGTTGGCCAAACTCTTCTTCAAAATAAAAAGTTTGCGGGTGCTCTTTGACAGTATAAGAGTAACGTTTCATATTGGATACGTAACTAAATTTGCTAATTGTAACTGTTTCCCCAGTTGCCTTTAAAGTAACTTTGTCATTAGCTTGAAACTTATTTTTTCCTTTCAATTTAGTTACCTCCTTTCTTTAGGCTTTTCCTTATTGTCTCATACTTCGGGGGATTTTACATAAAACTTATTAGTTTTTTAATAAAAACTACAAACATGATGCTATTTTCAGATACTTCACTAATATAACTAGTATAAACAATAATTATTCAAGTTTAAAAAAACATAAATTTTCATGTTAAGGTTTCTTCAGAATGCGATCCACAAAATAAGCAATAGAGCGCATCATTTGTGCGCTCTATTGATAAAAAGAGATGTTACCGCATTAATTTGCGGCTAACAATTTTTCTCTTGTGGCTGTTATACACCAGGAGTTACCCAAGAAGCTCCAATAATTACTAACAAGATGAATAGTACCACGATTAAAGCGAAACCGCGGCCATAACCAGCTACAGGAGCAACCGGAGCACCAGTAAAGCAACCAGCACCAGCGCCGTATCCATATCCGTACATTAACAACACCACCTTCCCGAGAAGATATTACAGTCTATGCATGAAGGTCTATCTGGGTATTAGGTAATTGCGGAAAAAGAAATAAATGGGCGGTTTTACTGATAATTTTGGAAGGACTTAAATAGAGTAATAATGTAAAAACTAAACTAAAATTTACGTTTGATCTCCTCTCAACATACTCGTACTTATACATAGAAGGGAGATAGATAATGATGATGGATAGGCTTGAGAGTCTTTACCCGCAAGCAGTCGAACATACAAAAATCAAAGTGTTTGAAGATATAGATCGTTATCTTGAAGTGAAAACCGAATCGCCGAGTTTTGATCAGTATGTGAAAGAACGTTATCAATATATTGGACAAATTTGGTTTAATATCTGGCTTAATATGACAAATAACGATGTTCCTAGGAAAGAAAAAAAGCGTTTCTTAAATGAAAAAGGCTATGAGGTTGAAGGGGTAGACAAAAAGCTAATCAATAAACTTTTTCGAAATGAAATGATGTTATTTCCTCCTTTTGAGGTTATGGAATGGCTGAATACTCAATTTTTAACCGACAATGAAGCATGGGAGCTTAAGTATCCAATTGCAAGGTCCAAGTATTTAAAACGAGAAGAAGCAGAGCGATTAGCTGAGAAAAAACACTTGCTTTTTCATGAGATTGAAGAAACAACAACCAACGTCATTGATGAAGATTATGATGTATTTTATCTATTTGTAAGGAATTATCTTGCAAGAAGTTTGGTAAATGATATCAAAGATAATCCGAAATATTCGACAGTTGAAGAGCCTTATATGATTGAAGAGAAGTTGGTTCCCTTAGGAAGCTTTGATACGACAAAATACACAACGATGGAAACATTTCTCCAGGAGTTAACAGGTTCTGTTCATAAGGTTCATCAATGGGAGTATGAAACATACCACTCCCGTTACCAACTACTCCTAGAAAAATATATCAAAGACCTCGTTTCGAATTGGATTTTGGACAAATTGGCTCCAAATGTTCTAAGTCAATATAAAGAATTGATGGGTGAAGAGCTAACGGCTAAGCTCCTTCATGAAATTTTGGACGATTATTATTTTGCATTAATGTCAGATTTCTTTATTAGCATTGAAGAGGAATACGTTGAGGATTTATTAAAGCTAGCTAGTATTCCCTTTGATATAAATGTCCATCAACAGGTTTATGAAGCAGATTTACAAGAACGCGAACGGAGAAAGCAAGAAGAATTAGCTGAAATAGAACGGAAAAAAGCTGAAGAAGAGCGGATGTTAGAGGATATTTTTGGTCGTGAATATACCCCTTCAACTGGAAGGAATATTCGTTATGTGCTGCATATTGGTGAAACAAACACTGGCAAAACTCATCATGCTTTAAAACAAATGATAAAGGCAGAAACTGGGCTTTATTTAGCGCCACTACGGCTGTTGGCTTTAGAGGTTTATGATAAGTTAAACAAAGAAGGTATTCCTTGTGGGCTTAAGACAGGTGAAGAAGAGAAAGAGGTGGACGGAGCAAGTCACCTCTCATGTACAGTGGAAATGTTCCATGAAAAATCGTTTTATGACATTATTGTCATTGATGAGGCTCAGATGATTGCAGATAAAGATCGTGGATTTTCATGGTACAAAGCGATAACAAAGGCCAATGCAAGTGAAGTCCATATCATTGGAAGCTGGAATTCAAGAGAGATGATTATTCAACTTTTAGGTGATTCCGAAATTGAAATTCATGAATATTCACGTGACATTCCTCTAGTCGTTGAGAAAAAGGAATTTAACATTAAGCATACTAAAAAAGGCGATGCTCTTGTTTGTTTTTCAAGAAGGCGAGTTCTAGAAACTGCGTCAAAACTTGAAAATGATGGTCATTCGGTTAGTATGATTTACGGTAGTATGCCACCAGAAACGCGCAAGAAACAAATTGAGCGTTTTAATAATCGAGAAACAACGGTTATTGTGGCTACAGATGCAATTGGGATGGGGCTAAACCTTCCAATCCGGCGAATTGTTTTTTTAGAAAATGAAAAGTTTGATGGAACTAGAAGGCGAAGGTTAACCTCACAAGAAATCAAGCAAATTGCTGGGCGTGCTGGTCGGAAAGGAATTTATGATGTCGGGAAAGTAGCTTTTACGAAAGATATTAGAACGATGGAAAGGTTATTAGAGCAAGAAGATGTGCTCATTTCTCAGTTTGCGATTGCACCAACGAATGCGATTTTTGAGCGGTTTCAGAAGTATTATCGTGATCTCGGCAAATTTTTTGAGATGTGGTATAAGTTTGAAAGTCCTAAAGGTACAAAGAAAGCTTCGTTGGCGGAGGAACGCGAGCTTTATGCAACGATTCGCGATACGGAAGTAGAGGCACGGCTTCCAATGATGGATCTCTACGGTTTTTTACACCTACCTTTCTCGAAAAAAGATCCGGAGCTGATCAAACAATGGCGAGATACAATGTTTGCGATTGTTAGAAGAAAAGAGCTCCCAGAACCAGTTGTGAAAAAAGGTACGTTAGAAGACCTTGAGCTTTCTTATAAAGCATTGGGGTTACACCTTCTATTTTTGTATCGGTTAGGACGTGGTACAGAAGCGATCTACTGGGAGCGTCTTCGCGGAGAAATAAGTGATTATGTACATGAACGCTTAAAAACAGACGTCAAGACATTAACGAAAAAATGCAAGAGCTGTGGAAAGATCTTACCTTGGGATTTCAATTTTCCGACCTGTGATGCTTGCCATGCCTATAAAAAGAAACGTAATGACGGCTATTATCAAGATTATTAAAGACAATAAGAAAAACGCAAGCGCCCGAGGAAAAAGTGTAGTGCTTTTTCCCTGTTAAGCCCCGACTAGCAATTCTTCGAGAAAAAAAGTGTGCTCTTTCACTTTTATTCTAGGAAAAAGGAAGTTCACTTTTTCTTTCGAAGGTTATTTGACCTCGAGGGGCAACTCTGGATTGATTTCGCTTTGAAAGTTCACTTTCCTTTATTATCTAATGATATAACCTATTTACATTATTTATCGATGAAAGTGAACTTTCTTTGGGGCTGGGCGGTGCTCCTGCGTCACTACGTTTACTCGTCGCAAAACCTGCAATGAAGTAACTTCATTGATGTGTCTTGGAGCTAGACAGTTATTACGTTGAAATTTTATGTTTTCTTATCTTTTGAAAAAGTATAAAAAGCAAGGAGCCGCTATGTGGACCCTTGCTTTTTTCATACCTTTCGTTCACATTCTTTTATAGATCATTTTGAGAAGATTTTCTAAATGTCTTTGAGTCTAGGGACCTCAGCTCCTCGGTAGCTTCTGTCAGGGCTAAGCAAGGAAAAAGCGTCTATACTTTTTCCTAGGCGCTTTTGCTTTCTAACAAAGTTTGTGGTAATAATATGCAGCTCCTAAAATGATCAATAAGATGACAACGACTACAATCAGAGCAGCCCCAAAACCTGAACCATGCCTAGGCGGAGGATAAACTGGTAGATAAGCAGGGACAGGAGTAGGACAGCATGGATTATACATTGGTGTATCTGAATAAATAGGTGCACCATAGTAGCCCATACAAACACCCCTTTCTTAGGTTATAGTACAAATTATGAAAACGATTGGTCATGTGATACAGAAAGGTATTGGAATGGGCTTTTAGGATAAATGCAACCATTTTGGGAGGATGACATATACTATTTCATCAACGTATTTGGAGGCAAACTATGTTTCATAGACATATTGTAAAACGTGGAGAAACGTTAACCAGTATCTCAGAGGATTACCGCGTTCCTGTTCAAACCATAATCTCTGAAAATAATATTACCAACCCAAATGTCATTTTTGTTGGTCAGCAATTGATCATTCCAGGAGTACCAGACCCGAATTTAATCAATTTCTCTATTGTAGTCTCGATAGGAAATCGTAATTTAACGTTGCGAAAAAATCAGACAGTCATCAAGACATATCCAATTGCTGTAGGGAGAATACTGCACGAAACACCAACTGGCGAATTTATCGTCATTAACAAGGCGCCTAACCCTGGTGGGCCGTTTGGGACGATGTGGATGTCGTTATCAAAGAAACATTATGGAATTCATGGAACCAACGATCCTTCTTCTATAGGTAAAGCTGTATCAAAAGGGTGTATTCGAATGTATAATCACGATGTCAACGAACTAGCCAGTACAATCCCAATTGGTACGCGGGTAATAATTCGGCCCTGAAAAATAGTAACAAATTCTTGTCCATTTTTTCATGTTTCTGTGTTAAGATAGATCGGGCGGAATGTCTAAATGTAGTTTTTTCGCTAATTTCACTTTGCCATGATTAAGGATGAGACTTCTAATGAGAATTAACAAGTATATTAGCTTAACTGGATATTGTTCGAGAAGAGAAACTGAGCGATTAATTGCAGCTGGCAGAATTACGATTAATCAATTGGTTTGTGACCACGATGATACGGTTGAACCAGGAGATCTTGTTCTGATAGATGGCAAGACAATTAAAGGGAAACAAGAAAATGTTTACATTATTTTAAATAAACCTGCGGGTATTACTTGCACAGCAAATAAAGATGTAAAGAGCAATCTTATAGATTTCATAAATTACCCTGAACGGATTTTTGCCGTTGGTAGACTTGATAAAGAATCTGAAGGGTTGTTGTTAATGACTAATGATGGTGACATTGTCAATGAAATTCTACGGTCTGAAAACAATCATGAGAAAGAATATTTAGTTACCTGTGATCGGTTAATTACCGATGAGTTTATCCAGGGAATGTCTGAAGGTGTCCAAATTTTAAATACAACCACAAAGCCTTGCTACGTTAGTAGGATTAGTGACTATGAATTTCGAATTATATTGACGCAGGGACTTAACCGACAGATTAGGAGAATGTGCAAAGTATTCGGGTATAGAGTAGAGCGACTTCAACGCGTTCGTATTATGAACCTAAAGCTAGGAGACCTTCCTGTTGGGGAGTGGCGTTACTTAACCGCCGAAGAATTAGGCGAGCTAACTGCTTTGTTGGATTAACAAGATCATTTGACGCATCTAAATTTAGATGCGTTCATTTTTTTATTGTTTGTGAAGTTGTTCACAAATCATTCAAAAAGCTGACGAAACCTAGACAAATTTGTATATTTCCATCGAAACCTACTGTGATATAGTAAAAGTAAGAAAAAAATATTATATAAAACAAGCAAATCAGAGGAGTGTTGACAAATGAGAATCGTCAATTTAGTAGGAAAAGCATTACTTGGATTTATGGTAACATATCTTTCAATTTTTGCCGCACTTATCGTATTACCATCATTTTTAGGTGTTCTAGTTAACCTTTACGCAGGTGACTTCCAAAATGCAGGTACATTATTTTCAGTTTTAGTTTGTGCAGCTGTATTAAGTTCAAATTTTATCATGAAGCACCTACGAAGTTTAAATATTATTCCAGTAAAATAAGCTTTTTTTAAAAATCATAATGTGAAATGTTGAGCATATATAACATCAAACGAAAACCTGTTTCTACTAATGACAATTAGCAGAGCAGGTTTTTCATTTATGCTGGTTTATTAATAAACAGAGTATTTATATATAACCAAAAGAGACTTTATTTATAATAGTCCGTAACCTGAAAAGGTACTGTTTTCTCATTAAATGAGACAGAGAAAAACTCTTTTTTCTTTGGGTGGCCATTTGACTTGGTAACTCGAGTACGACAATTATTTATACGAAGGGCATCGCCAAGGCGATTGGATGGCTCGTCTAAATATAATTCCTTTACATGTATTTCTTTAATTTCATGTATATGTAAATTGATCGTAACTTGTTTCTCATTATTTGCATTCATACGTCTTTTAAGTTCTTCAACTAATTCTTGAAAAGATGTAATAGTATGTTCTTGAGTACTCATTGGTTAACACTCCCCTCATTTAAATATATTAAGCTAGTCCTATGTTTATTAAATAATTTTTATAAACGCTCTTCTCAAAAGCTTCACGCAAAGCGTGAAGAACCAAGCATTCGTAAAACCTAATAGCAACAATCTTTTAAAAAGAAGCGTTTTTAAAAGATTGTTGCTATTGTTCTACTATAAAATTTACTCACTCAAACAAATAAATTTAGACATTTTGTATTGATTTTCAAAATATTCATTTATAGATTACGCTCTTTTCTAAAGGCTGTTTAATTTCAAAAATTCATTAGATGAAGATATCACTCAATAATTTGAGTAAGAAAAGAGCACTACTTATTAAAATAAGTAGTGAAATCTTAGTATTTACTTAAGCAACAAACTTTGCGAAAACAGCCTTTCTAAATGTAACGAAATTTTTAAAAAGCCCTAGATTAATATCAATAGGAAGACGGTAATATTAGTATTAGGTTATAAAGAAACTCGAAGTGGGGGTGAAATGATGAACAGTCCTTGAGTGGTTACTGGTAAGGTCGTGTACGACCTAATTGATGAACGCTGGTTAAAGAAAAAACCACAACTAGGTAAGCCCTCGAATAAAGTGGTAGTAACTTTTGATGATGGGCCTAGCCGTCAACTTCCTGCTATATTAGATATCCTGGGTGAAAAAAGTGTTCCAGCCATCTTTTTTTGGCAAACAAAATTGTTACATCCTTTACGGCCGTGGCAACGAGTTATTGACGAAGGTCACGAAATTGGGTCTCATACGATTAATCATCAGAACTTAACGAAATTAACATTTAGCGAACAATTTCGGCAAATACTTAGTAGCATTACAAAAATTGAAAAAATAACAGGTAGGAAGGTTCGTTACTTTCGGCCGCCATTTGGTCAATACAATGAAGATACTATGGTAATCTTACAAGAATTAGGTTTAATCCCTGTGATGTGGGAAATCTCGTCTTACGACTGGGAAAATACAGCACAGTCAGAGGATATCATTAATAATGTAGTCAACTATACAAAGAGGGATTCAATTATTTTGCTGCACGAAACAAAGCAAACGGTAGTGGTTCTCCCTAAAATAATTGATGGTCTAAGAAATAAAGGGTTTGAATTTTCTCTCTTAGAATAACTCCTAGAGTTGTATTGGGGCACGAAAAGAAATGAGCCGTAGAGACAAATTCATTTGTCTCTACGGCTTTTGTTTACAAGAGAAAGGTGTGTAGTGCACGGAATAGCATTGATTAATAAGATAAGTTTTTAGCTTACGCCACAAGCTCGCTTGGAAGAACATTTGCTTGTCGGGGCTAAGCGGGGAAAAAGGACAACACTTTTTCCTAGGGAAAAGCACTTCGCTTTTCTATTAAGTAGTTCCGTTTCGGTGTAGAAACATGAGAAATAGCATACTAATTAGCAGACGCATATGAATTGGTCTCTTACTTTTTCCTTGTACATCAACCATTATTTGATATAAACTCATGAATTATCGCACAAAATCGCATCCAAAATAGCATAATGACAATAACTTTTGTCAACATGAAAATTCCTATGTTCAGAAAAATATTGGGGATGTAGATTTTTTTAAACAAATAGTAAAAAGACACTGAAAAAAAACAATATTTCCCCTCAGAAACCTAAATTTGAAATCATCGAGAATGTAATGGTTATTAGCATTAAGAACCATTTAAAAGATGGAGTAGATTTAGATATTTTAAAATTTTAAAACTTATTTACCGAACAATTGGAACTTTAGAAGAGAGCTGAACAAACAAGAAATAGAATTATTAACGCTTATGTAAGTGTCAAGGCATTTTATTTTGATTATAGAAATGAAATGAATACCATTTGGCGATGAATTATTTTACTAAATTTTTAGTGTTTTTACTGATATATGCAAAGTTAGCAGCGGTACACTAATAAAGTAATAAGGTTTACTTCAGTAAAATAAGGTATATTATATTTGTTGAATAGATTTTCTTTAAAGACAAGACAAAAAAAGTAGGTGAACAAAGTGGGAAATATCAATTGGATGCCAAAGGTAAGGTAGCTGTGACAAAGTTTCATGAAAAACAGACGCCTGCCAAATTTGATAAAAAGCAGCAACTTGAAAAAATACGTGCGGAGTATTTGAAAAAGAAGCAAAAACAAACAGATAAATAATATGAATAAAAACATAGGAAGACTAATCTCCCTATGTTTTTCTTATTGAAGTTCTTTTTTTAATTGATGATAGAGTTTATTTCTATCAGGAAATGAATATGAAGGAAATAAGTGATGTCCTCAATATTAGTATAAATACCGTTAAATCAAGACTGTTACGCGGAAAAGATGCTCTAAAAAGAAAACTTGAAAGGGGCGGTAAACTTGAATAACTTTGATAAGAAAATATCAGAAAAAGTGAAAAGTTATTTAGATAACAATGTTGAATTTACGACTGAAGATAGCGAAAAAATTCAAATGAAAATTCAACAAGGTATTCATAAATCAAAAAAGTTTAATCCGTTCTATTGGACAGCATTGGCTTCTGCTGCAGCTATTTTTCTTATAGTAAGCATATCTTTTCTAAAAGTTCCCCTTGTAGGTCCAAAAAACGAGCAGGCTGTACAAAATTCTGGTAATGAAGGGGAAGAATTATCCGTAGACCTGTTTGACATTGCAGAAATGAATATAGGTGCTGAAATGCCTAGACTTTTATATGCTGATGATAAAATAGCGGTGATCGATGGGACATTTGGAGTCATTGTATATAATATGCATGATTCAATGGTTACGAATCGGATTTCGTCTGAACATATGAAGTCATATGACATCTCCATGATGGTAGCATCTGTTTCTCAAGATGGTACAACAATCTATATTGGAAATGATGACATGTCTTTTACTAACGATATTCCATTTACCCATCAATACAATGTTAGCTCTAGAGTCATCAAAGAAATAAATGAACAGCCTTCAGATATGTTTACACCAAAAACTATTGAACAACCTGGTTATAATGAGCAGTACGATAAATATTTCGATTTACAATATCTTACTAGTGACAAAATTGTAGAGTTGAATAATTCGTTTATATATCTACGCTCCTCAGACTGGAATATGAAAAACCTACAAATCGCTATTTGCCACTATGAAGATGGTGAAAGCAAAGTTTTTGATGTGTTCAACTGAGAATTATAGCTAGCTGTCACATTATTCTTATATATGAGTTAATTTCATAATTAAGAGACCTTGCTGAATCAACTTAAATCGACAACGATGATCTAAAGTGATCTTTATGTTTTTGGAGCCCCAAAAATGAAATATATGTTTTCGAGGGGTATTCATTCGCTGTAAAGTAGTTTCAAAATATGCATCAACTTACCATCCTTTACTTCGTAGGTCAACAAATGGAACAAAAGAAGAGAAGGAGAACGCTTGGATAATAAAATCCAAGCGTTGTTGTTTACTATTTGCACTGTTAATAATGGTGCCAAACATATTGTGTTTTAGTAGGATATTTCATCTGTTATTTTAGATTTTCTCGACAGTATCGGAACTACTTACTTTTCTATTAAGCTGCTTTTTGTTTTGGCTTCGTTTTAACAGCTTTATCATTATACTTCGTTATGATCAAACCGACTAACCCTCCTACAAAAGCAGGAACTAGCCATGCTAAACCTAATTCAGAAAAAGGAAGTTGAATAATTAATTTGTCTAAAAGGTTTAGCTTTAATCCGTACATAGTTAGCCCTTCATAGCCACTAACCAAGCAAGTGAATAGGATGGAACCTTGGTACACAAGCTTTGACCCATTAAAGAAACGATGCAGGAATGCAAGCGAAACTAAGACGATTGTAATTGGATAAACCATAACAAGTACCGGGACTGATAAGGTAATGATTTGATTTAAACCGAGGTTAGAGACGAATAAACTAAAAAGAATGATAGCTGTAACACTCGTTTTGTAACTGACTTTTGTCGTATGTTTGGTTACGTATTGGCTACAAGCAATTGTTAAACCGATACATGTGGTAAAACAGGCAAGAAGAACTATAATTCCAAGCAGAACTTTTCCACTTGGTCCAAACAAAAGTTCTGCACCACTTGTAAGAATGGCACTTCCATTTCAAAACTTCCGTAGCTAGCCATTTTAACTCCCAGTAGTCCAATAGCGATGTAGACAAAGGCTAACCCTAGTCCGGCGATAATTCCTATTCGAACCGAATGTTTCATTAACTCGCCTTGGTCATGAATGCCTCGTTCCTTTAAGGCATTTATGACGATAATTCCAAAGGCGAGAGAGCCAATAGTATCCATCGTTAAGTATCCCTCTAAAAAGCCTGTGAAAAATGGAGCGGTGCTATATTTTTCACTAACCTCTTGGGCAGGACCATCTAGCTTAAAAAAGCTAGCAACTGCTAAGCTTACAATCGCAAGTAATAAAGCAGGTGTTAACCATTGTCCAACACGGTCAACAATCTTTGTTGGATTTAAGCAAACGACATAGACAAGAGCAAAGAAGATTAGTGTAAATAAAAATAAGGCAATTGATTCGAAGGTTCCACCTTGTACAAATGGTCTAAAGCCAATCTCATAAGCAACTGTTGCTCCTCGTGGGATTGCAAAAAATGGACCGATGGCAAGGTAAACCACTGTTATAAACACAAAACTAAATAATGGGTGAACACGACTAGCAAGGCCTTCAGCGCCACCTTTCACAAGAGCAATTGCAGCAATTGCTAAGATTGGTAGACCTACCCCAGTTAGCACAAACCCCATGATTGCAAGCCAAAAAGTCGTACCTGATTCCATCCCTAAAAATGGTGGATAAATTAGATTTCCAGCGCCAAAAAATAAAGCAAATAACATAAGTCCAATAAAAAAGTGTCTTTCGTTTTCATGATTTCCTCCTAAGAAATTAAGCTTTAAAATACTAAAAAACCCGCCCCATAAAAGGGACGAGTTAATCGCGATACCACCCTAATTCCGTAAATTACTCCATGAGTAATTTAAAACGGCTCTTCAGCAACATACAGTCATACGTGTTCCAATGTAACGGTGGAAAATTCCGGCAATAGCTTACTAGGTCTTTCAGCTTTGCATCTCAGAGATGATTTTCAGAAATAGCTAAACATTGACTTGCACCCACCGTCAACTCGCTGTAGTTTAGGATTACTCTTACTGTTCTCTTCATAGATTTTAATTCATACAATTTTTTAATAATTATGATTGTATAGTATTTTTCGAACTTTACAAGTGATTTTTGATAAGATTAAATTTTCTGATTTTTAATTCATTTTTGTTAGCTCTTGTAGGACTGCTTTAGAACTAGGTTTATTTGCATTGTAGCTATGAAGGAGCATTCCAGTGATAATAATGACTAGTCCTCCTGTGGCAACAGCGTTCGGTAGTGGGCTAGATAATAATAAAACCTCGCCAATTACTACGAAAATGACTTGTATTGACTGTGTCGCTTCTACAGAAGCGAGCTTGCTATGATCATTCCTGACACGGTTAGTTGCGATAAAGAATAATGATGTTGCAATGACACCCGAACTAATACCAACAATAAACGATTGAATGATTTGGTCTGTCGGTGGTGGTCCGACTTGAACGAAGCCTACTCCCGCAATAATAAACCAGAACGGAAGAGTTGCCAAAGTCATACCGAATACTCTTTGAAATGTATCTAATCTTCCTCCACATACCTCCATCATTTTTCGATTACCTAAAGGATAGGCAAATGCTGCTAGGATAACTGGAAGTACACCAATCAGAATCGAGAAAGAGGAAACACTACCAAAATTTTGAAATTGTAGAAGAATAATCCCAACTAGAATAAAAGAAGAAATAAGTAAAGCGCGGAGTGGAATTTTTTTTCTTACTTTTTCATTTCCATGAACCTCGAAAAATAACGGACCTAATAAAATTCCAGCAACAATGGTGATTTGCCAAGTTCCTGCTACTAACCATCCTGGACCGTAGGCTGCAGCGAAGGTGATTGAGCCGTAAAAAAGCACAAATCCTGTAAAGCTCCAAACTAACCAAGGCAGCGGTTGCTTTACCATTTCATTAAATAACTGCCGCATGTTTTTTCTCAAAAGGACAATCAAAAACAAAGGAGGAACCATGAAGAAAAATCGTAATGAAGAGCTCCAAAGCCAACTTCCGCCAGATAACTCCATTGAACGGTTTAAAATAAATGTAACCGCAAAGAACATGGAGGCCAAAATTCCGATTGCTATTTCTTTCATAAACTCTGCTCACCTACTCACTTCAAAATAAGGTAATTTCATCATACTTAGATTATTAATTAATTGCTAGAAAAATGTTTCTTGAAATAACATATGTTTGTCCAACTGCTCATATAATTGCGTAACGAACAAATTGGGCGGTGGAGAGATGAGCGAGATCATTTATTATAAGAGTGAAAACGGAAGAATAGCTGTTGCGGATGACTATATTCGCATCTCTCACATGAAATTTAAAATAGATGAATTAACCAGTGGCGAAGCTTTAATAGGTAGGCCAGATCAATCAATAAATATAGCCTTAGCAGTAATTGGCGTTTTCTGTATCCTATTAGGGAAAATACGCGCGGGTCAGCTATCACAAATTATTGATGTTAACGTTCTATTCAGTGCTGTGAATTATTTTGATCTAACTGGGCTTGTTATCATTTTACTAGCCTTATTAATGACATTGCCCCAAAAAGAACATTATGCAATGCAGCTAAGATTTAAAAATGGCCGAAAAAAAAATATCGTCTTAAAAGATTTTCAAGACAAGCTTGAAATTAGCGAAATTAACAAAGCTATTAAACAAGCAATTCGTTATGCTACCTATCGTAATGAGACGAAACTGTAGTGAAAACAGTATATTGGGGTTTAGTTTTGAAGTAGAAAAATTAATTAACACATTAAAGGACTACCAATATAGCTCCAATTGGTAGTCCTCTTTTTATTAATTGCACACATAGTTTGGTTTTGTATTGTGAATTATTTAACAAACTTTTTGAGATAATATAAATGAAATGGAGGTGGGAAAGATGCCAAAAAATAATGATCGGGATAATCGCAACAACCGTAACAACCGAAAAAATAATGATGATCCCAATTTTCTTAATGTAAATACTGAATTCGCAGCTGAAAATGATGCACAGGATTTAATTGATAATAATCGTATCGACGACGACAACGATAAATAATCGAAAAAGCTACCACAGAAACCAACTGTGGTAGCTTCAAATTACCTATTCCAAGATGCAGGGTAGGTAACGTGAATAGGAATGACAAGTTGTTCATGGGATTTCTTTAGCATAAATTCAGTTTCAAATGTCATCACTTGATGATTGGCTGTGGTTGTAGTTGTATAATTTGCTTTTCCGCTAGTTTGAACAAATCCCCACTCATCGATGACACCTTCCTCTTCGTTCCAACTACTATCAGAGCCTTTTTCACTCCAATTTTTTTCGTTATGCAATAGGTAGTGGTAGTCATAAAAATATGCTGTAAATGATTCATACAGTTGTAAGATATAGCTACTTTTTTCGTGTCGGTTTAATGAATATTCACTATCCTTATTAGGCCTACCTACGTAAACAGTGATTAAAGGCGCGGGCAAATGATCATTGGCAAGCAATTGGTCCTCATTTTCGTAGATGTGATAGCTAATTAAAACTATACCATTTTGATCTTTTGGATCGCCATGAAATTCTACAGTATCAGTCTTTAGAAAATAATGATCATCATTGATAGTAAAAGAAGTATTGTTAATAATTGGATCAAACAATGCTTCAATTTCATTTGCTAGTTTGTCAATAATTGCAGCTTGCTTTTGACGTTCGAGATATGTTTGATACATTTGAAAGCTTATGAAGATTGCAAGGATACTGATGAGCACTATTTTTTTAAGCAAATAAAATCACCTCAAGTAAAATCTTACCATAAAAATATTTTGTAGTTACTACTTTAAACCATTTAGGAGCAAGAAGTTCGAGGAAGCGAGCGAGACAATCCCCTCATGTACATAGATGTACATGAGGATGATTGACGAGTGAAGCTGACGAAGAAATTCGCCGCTTATCAATTGCCGACTTAATTCAGTAATATACATAGACAGACTTTGATTAACAAACAATGTATGCAGAAGGCTCTTTTCGTAAACATTGCTCCTGCGGTTACTCGTCGCACAAAAAAAATTGTTGCTTTTTATTCTAAAATAATCGGAAAAGTATCTTAGATGAAGATATCACCCAATGAATTAATTAAGAAAAGAGCAATACCTACTAAATTAGTGGTAAACTCTTAGTATTTTGTGTAAAAATCCGGCTTTTGGGATTTTAACGAAACCAACAAAAACTTTGCGAAATAAACAGCCATTTAGAAAGGGGGAGTGAAAATGGATAAAAAAGAAAAAGAGCAAGTTCCAAATGTGTCTGGGAGTTTCCAAGTCTCAAGTGAAAAGCAACAAGAAGATTTAATAGAAGCTGAGAAGAAATTAGATGAAGAATCGCTCTATTACGCTCGTTTATTTATGGAAGACTAAAGAAATCAAAAACTCCCAACTCAAGAAAGAGAGGGAGTTTTATTTGTAAATTTATAAGTTTTTTTACCTATCGATAAGTTTAATTATTATAGTAATAGTCTAGCTCCAGTCGCCTTGGGCTTTTCTTCTTACTTTTGTTTTTCCATTGGTGTTACCAGAAGTAATTCTTTATTACTAAAATCAGGATCAAAAGACCGTACCACAATTTTACCGAAATATATCTCTTCAGGATTTCCATCGGCCTCGTTATACAATATATATTCAAAGTTAATGTCGGTATCAAAACCTCCACCGGTAATCGGATCGTATTTTACAGAAATATATTGTAAATACTCATCATTTTCAGTTGGGGGTGTAAATACATCATAATAGTGGATTTGAACCCCATCAATAAGTGGGTGTGGTAGACCAAGTGCTTGAATGCTATCAAAAAATTGTTTGATCTGTTCATTTTCTGAGCTAGTTAATTCTTGAGAGCCCTTGTTGTTGACTATTTCATGGATAAAAACTTTGGTTGAATCCTTTACCGCATCACTTCCAATGAAGAAAAATGAACTGATGATGATGGTTCCAATGATGAGTATAAAGGCAATGATGGCAAATTGTTTCAAAAATCACTTCCTATTATTTATTCTTTTCTTCTATTTTTGGATTTAAGTCGTCAATCAATCTTTCGGCAACACGACGATAAAAGTTACTCGTGCTTACTAATGTAGAGATGAGTAACACGCGTTCTAAATACTCACGATCATCGCTATCTAATCGAGAGACTTCTTCGGCTACCTCTGTTACTTGGGTCAAAACATTCTCTTTGACATCCGCCACATTTTTTGCAAAAAGCTGAAGGTAACTATTATAAAAGGATTCAATATTCATTTCATCGTTAACAACCCGATCATTTATACCTTCTAAAGCTATCTTAATGTCATTGATCGATAAGGCGCCTTTTAATTGATAAATCATACTAATTAAAATAAGGTGTTCCTTTGAATACTTTTTATTTTGAATAGGAAAAAATACTTTGCCTTTGGCATAGTTGTTAATCATTGTTTTCGTCAAACTTTGTCACTCTCTGTTCGCTTTGTTTCTCCATATGTATTTTCGAACAGTTGAATGACCTGATCCATGTAAAGGTCTATGTTAGGCATATCCTCAAGTGAAATTGTCTTTTCTAGTCCAAGTTGATCTAAGATCTCGTTCATATTTTTCATCTTATTTTCCTCGTTTTTCTTTTTAGTATAAAAGATAGAGGGAAAAAAGTAAATGTTGACTACTTGTGGAGTTAGTTATATGATTGAAAGTAGTTATAGAAACTACATAACGTAATGAGGGGGAGTTATTAATGAATACGTATATCCGTGAGCCGATTAACGGCTTAACACATTTAGCAGGTGCAATATTATCATTTATTGGTTTATTGGCACTGGTCATAAAAGCTTCATTGACGACAGGTTCATCGCTTGCGATTAGCGCCGTGATAATCTTTGGTGTCAGTATGACCTTGTTGTATGCAGCATCTGCAACGTATCATATGGTTATTGCTAAAGACCGACTCATCGCTTTTTTTAGAAGAGTGGATCATTCAATGATTTTTATTTTAATTGCTGGGTCTTATACACCATTTTGCTTAATCAGCTTAAATGGTTTGACTGGTTGGACATTTTTTGGGGTTGTTTATTTTCTCGCAGTGAGCGGAATTATATTTAAGATGGTTTGGTTTAATTGTCCGCGTTGGTTATCGACGGGAATTTATATTACGATGGGTTGGTTAGCAATTTTTATTTTTTCCCCATTAGTAGAAAGCTTAACGACGGTTGGGGTATCGCTATTATTTGCAGGTGGAATTTTCTACACGGTTGGTGGCATAATCTATGGTTTAAAACCGAAATTTTTAAGTTTTAAGTATATGGGGTTCCATGAGATTTTCCACATTTTCATTCTTCTTGGCAGCTTTGCTCATTTCTTCTGTGTCTATTTATACGTTTTGTAGTTGTTACAACGAGAGTGAAGTAGATATTAGCGCCACTATTAATGTGCAGCTTCAATGGAAGGGGGAAGCAGAATTTGCACCTCGTCACTAATTTTTCCAGTAGCTCCAACAGCTACTTTTGTTGTTAATAACTTCTAATGCTATAATGAATTATTAAATTACGTTTTTGGAGGAACTATGTTAACATTTGAACAAAAACTTGCAATTATCGAATCGTATCCAGAACTACAACGACACGAGGTTTCCCTCAATCGTGTGAATTTCCATTATGAGGGCAGTGGTACTGATAAAAAGAACGTCGTTTATCATTTACATCCGAATGGAAATGGATTTGTCTATGCTGCAAAATTAAAGGTACCTAAAAAAGATGCTAAAGGAATGGTGAATATCCGAGATTTTTCGGAAGAAGAGTTACGTTCAATCATTGAACGTTCGATCCAATCGCTTCAACCTAATGCAGTTGCTGAAGAAGAAAATGAGCAATTGATCGATGAATTATGGTTGAACCAGGAAAATCACTCACTTAGCGTGGTTCAGGAAGATGATATGTGGAACGTATACGCAGGAGAATTGCTTGATGGAACGTTTCCTTCTTATAATGAAGCTAAACAGTATTTACTTGAAGAAGGTTTCAAACCGAAGCGCAAGCTAGATAAGAAAAACAAGTGAGGATAGAAAGAGAAAAGAGATGGCCAACGTAATGTGACCATCTCTTTCGTTCTTACCCATTCTTACAATCTGGGGCCGTATCGATTCCTGTTTTCCACAGAAACACCTCATTTCATTATTGTTAAAAACAATCTTGAAATACTTTGTCGCTGTGCAAACGAATCACCTCATCTTGTATTTCAACATCAACAAAAGTGATGGGATTGGGTTGAGAGAGCATTGCTGCCCTCGAATAATATGATGTCCCCAAGGAGAACATTTTATTATAAAATAATCAAATTTATCGTTAAGAATGAAAAGCAGAATATATTCTCTAAAAAAGAAAAAACGAGGTTACATAAATGAATAATTTTAACAGTTTACCATTGAGTCAAGAAATCAAAAAGGCACTCACGAGCTTAAATTATACAAAACCAACAGAGGTACAGGCCAAAGTCGTGCCTACAGCACTTCAAAAAAAGGATCTTGTAGTTAAATCTCAAACAGGAAGTGGGAAAACAGCCTCTTTCGGGATTCCTATTTGTGAATTAGTGGAGTGGGAAGAAAACAAACCACAAGCACTGATATTAACTCCTACTAGAGAACTTGCTGTCCAAGTGAAACAAGACCTTACCAACATCGGTAGATTTAAGCGTATTAAGGCAACCGCAGTTTACGGGAAATCTCCTTTTGAGAAACAAAAATTGGAACTAAAGCAAAAATCCCATGTGGTCGTTGGCACCCCTGGGCGTGTTCTTGACCATATTCGTAAAGGAACACTTAAATTAGACAAAGTAAAATATTTGGTAATCGATGAAGCAGATGAGATGCTCAACATGGGCTTCATTGACCAAGTGGAAGCGATTATCAAAGAAGTGCCAAAAATAGAGTAACAATGCTTTTTTCAGCAACCTTACCTGAGGATGTAGCGAATTTAAGTATTAAGTATATGAAAAATCCGATACAAGTTGAGATACAAGCTACTGGTATTACAACAGATAAAATTGAGCACTTTGTAATCGAAGTTACGGAAGAGAAGAAATTTGACCTATTAAGGGATGTATCTATTGTTGAAAACCCTGATAGCTGTATCATTTTCTGCCGCACCCAAGAACAAGTAGAAGATCTGATTGAACACTTAAATGACTACAACTATCCTTGTGATAAACTTCATGGTGGGATGTACCAGGATGATCGTTTTGCGGTCATGAACGATTTTAAAAAAGGAAAGTTTATTTATTTAGTCGCGACTGATGTAGCTGCAAGGGGAATTGACATTGAGAATATCACTCATGTCATTAACTATGACATACCTTTAGAAAAGGAAAGCTATGTTCACCGTACAGGCAGAACTGGAAGAGCAGGTAAGACAGGTAAAGCATTTACATTTGTCACTCCTTATGATGGCAGGCGCTTAGCTGAAATAGAAGAGTATATCGGCTTTACCATTCAGAAAATCGATCCTCCAACAGCAGATGCAGTTATCCAAGGGAGACCATCATTTTTATCAAAAGTCAAATCCCGTCCGACAATTAAAAAAGATAAAAGTGAGCAACTAAATAAAGAAATTACGAAGCTATACTTCAACGGTGGTAAGAAAAAGAAGCTAAGGGCTGTAGATTTCGTTGGAACAATTGCAAACTTACCAGGTCTAACTGCGAATGACATTGGGATTATTGAGATTCAAGATAATGTCACCTATGTAGATATCTTAAATGGCAAAGGTCCACAAGTCATCAAAGAAATGAAAACAACAACAATCAAAGGCAAGCAGCTAAAAGTCCATAAAGCAAATAAATAAATACATTGATTGGTGCCTGACAACAAAGAAAGTTCACTTTCACCATCATAGGTGTACGTATATTTATCTCACTACCTAATTCCGATAAAAGAAAGTGAACTTTCGAAAGGTTAACTCTTTACAGAGAAGATAATTAAAAAGAACAAAATAGAGAAAAGTCCGTATTGGATGGACAGTTTAGGAGGAGAAAGAATGATTTATCATTTCATACGTTTTGTTGTTGGGTTGGCGGTACGTGTTCGGTTTCGCCTTTCAATAAAGGGGAAGGAAAACATTCCGACAGGTGGCGTGATTATCGCGATGAACCATCAGGATAACTGGGATTCGTTATTAGTCGGAACAAATACACCTGGGAAACTCTATATTATGGCTAAGGAAAGTTTATTTAAAAATAAATTATTAGCGTGGGTCATTTCGGAAATGGGTGCCTTTCCGATTAATCGAGAAAAAGCTGATATAAAATCGCTGAAGCACTCACTGAAATTATTAAGAGAAGGGAAGATCTTTTCCTTATTTATTGAGGGATCACGTAGTAAGACTGGAGAAATGCAAGAACCCAAAAAAGGAGTCGGCTTTATCGTAGCGAAAAGTGGGGCGCCTGTCGTTCCTACTTATATTTACGGGACGACAAATAAAAAATGGTTCGGTGAAGCAGGAGTGATATTCGGAAAACCGCTTTCCTTTGGAGAAGAAACTGACTATGAGAAAATCTCAAATCGGATTGCGGAAGAGATAACAAAGCTTCGAGTTGAACACATCAATAAATAAAATTTCGCTTCACCAAAGTAAAAAGAAAAACTTGTTATATTTTCCATTATATGCTACAATCGATGTATCTTATTAGAAAGCGAGGGATGTATGATGAACACAATGAAAATGACGTTAGTACCAATTGTAAATAATACACAGCCCTCAAGTGAAGCTTTTTAATTTGTCGTTCTCCATATGGATACGTACATTTCACCATGGGCTGTGTTATCAGGCCATGGTTTTTAGTTACGAAAAAGGGCCTAGAAATAGGTCCTTTTATTTTTTGCCATTTTGCGGTGAATAATAAACATTATCCAATTGGAGGAATAAAAGTTGAATTTACATGAATTAGGTTGGAATGAAGAATTAGAAAAAGAGTTTAAACAATATGAAAAAGAAGGCTTAACCGTAGGTCGAATAGCCTTAGAACATAAAAAAATGTACCGGATCTTTGCTGAAGCGGGAGAACTACTAGGTGAAGTATCAGGGAAATTCCGGTTTCATGTAAGTGGAAGGGAAGAGTTCCCTTCTGTAGGGGATTGGGTTGCTATTGCAGCCAGACCAGAAGAGGGCAGAGCAACAATCCATGCTGTTTTACCTAGGTTTAGTAAATTTTCAAGAAAAATAGCTGGGAAAACAACTGAAGAACAAATCGTCGCGACGAACGTTAATACGGTCTTTTTAGTAACTGCCTTAAATAATGATTTTAATCTTCGAAGAATTGAAAGATATTTGATTATGGCATGGGAAAGTGGTGCAACACCAGTAATTGTCTTATCAAAGGCTGACCTCTGTCATGATATTGAAGCAAAGCTTGCGGAAGTTGAATCTGTTGCTTTCGGTGTTCCAACGTATGTCATTAGTA
This sequence comes from Anaerobacillus sp. CMMVII, assembly GCF_025377685.1. NCBI lineage: Bacteria > Bacillati > Bacillota > Bacilli > Caryophanales > Bacillaceae > Anaerobacillus > Anaerobacillus sp. CMMVII. The sequence continues at coordinate 271,633 of NZ_JACEHK010000008.1, forward strand.
CAAAAGAAGATTTTGGGCTAGAACCACTTCATAATTATTTACAGGTAGGTCAAACCGTTGCTTTGCTAGGTTCTTCGGGTGCTGGCAAGTCAACCTTAACCAATTATTTACTTGGTCAGGACAAACAATTAGTTCAAGAAATTCGGGCAGATGATGATAAAGGAAAGCATACTACCACCTATCGAGAATTAGTCTTAATCCCAAACGGGGGACTGATTATTGATACTCCAGGGATGAGGGAACTGCAGCTATGGGAAGCGGAGGATGCCTCTGAACATGTCTTCAATGATATCCATGAGCTTGAGGAACAGTGTCGTTTTCGAGATTGCACACATGTCTCTGAACCTGGTTGTGCAGTGAAAAATGCAATTGCTGAAGGTTCTTTAGCACAAGCTAGGTTTGATAGTTTTCTGAAATTACAAAAAGAGCTTGCTTATATTGAACGAAAAGGCGATATTCGAGCGCAACTAGCTGAAAAAGCAAAGTGGAAGAAGATATCGAATTTCAATCGTAAGTAATCAATTTTATAGGATATAAGCAAAGAGCTCTGAGAACTTCAGAGCTCTTTAAAAATATATCTGGTGGAGATCTAATGATTTCTTATATAATAAAAATATTCTAATAATTAATACAAATCGGTGCGCCGATCTGCAAAAATGGGGATTTGGCTACGAACTTGAGTGACTTTCTCTAAATCAAGATTTGCTGTTAATTGCATAGGTTCTTTACCTGCTTCAGCTACCACATTTCCCCATGGGTCAATGATCATCGAATTCCCTGCAAATTCATTGTTAGGATCGTGGCCGGTTCGGTTACAAGCAACGACGTAGCATTGATTTTCGATTGCTCTACTTAGAAGAAGAGTACGCCAGTGCTCAACCCGAGCTAGTGGCCACTCAGCAACAACAAAGACGATTTCTGCGCCTTTTGTTGTGTGAGCACGAATCCATTCAGGGAAGCGAATGTCGTAGCAAACAACTCCAGAACTAGGAACGCCCTCAAGTTCGAAATGCCCCATCTTATTTCCGGCTTGTAAATAAAGGTGTTCATCCATTAATTTGAATAAATGCACTTTGCTATACTCACCAACACAGTTACCTTGGCGATCAAAGATATACATAGTGTTGGTAACTCCGGTTGCCGATTTTTTTGCGACAGACCCACCGACAATGTTTACATGATGAGTTTTAGCGAGCTGCGACAAAAAATGCTTTGTGTAAGTACCATTGTCATCGGCAATTTCATCTAACCGTGGTAAATCATAACCAGTTGACCAGAGCTCCGGAAGCACAATGACATCAGGAGAATGGCTTATTGCTTTTGTTATTTCTTCCTTAACCCGTTGTTGATTTTTAACTGGATTACCAAAATCAATGTCAATTTGAAGACAAGTCACGTTCACGAAAATCACTCCCAAGGTATCGTTGCTTTAACTTTACCGACAGATGGATATTTTTTCAATAGTAGATTGTTTGTTTATAACTTAAGTGACCTAGTAGTGAACAAACATCTAAACATAATTTTAGAAGAATTCATCAGAATGGTATATTATGTGTATAAGTTTTCAAACAATAACTTTTGTGGTAGAGTGCGATTACTGAAATGAGGTAATCGCTTTTTACTTGTTAAAAGCTAATCGCAACAATTTATTAGAAAAGAGCGTTTAGAAAAGAGCCATTTATATTATTCTATTGAAATTATTTTTTTGTTTTTAAATCTTTTTCAAGAGTTCTCTCGTTACTATAGATAGAGGTGAAGATAAACATGCCAACAGATGAAGAATTAATTGAAGAGATTAAAAACGGAAGTCAAGCGGCAATGGAAGTGTTGGTCAAAAAACACTATAAGAATATATTTGCTTATATATATCGAAAGCTAGGAGATTATCATCTAGCCTATGATATGACTCAGGAAGTTTTTATTAAAATGATGAGATACATATACGACTATAAGGGAGAAGGGAAATTTCCTCATTGGCTTTTAAAGATTGCAGTTAATCATTGTCGTGATTATTTTCGGAGTAGTGCCTACAAACAAAAAGGTGGAGAAAATGAACTGCTGCAACACCTAAAAGATGAAAAACAAAATGTTTGGGATTTACTTAGTAAAAAAATAGAAAGTGAAAAGGTCAAATTGGCTGTACAGCAATTACCAGAGTATCAAAAAGAAGCGATTGTACTGAAGTTTTTTCAAAATTTAAAGATCAAAGAAATTGCCGAAATTACGGATAGCAAGGAAGCGACCGTGAAGTCTCGCTTAAAGCAAGGGTTAGAAAAACTGAAGAAAATCTTGAAGGGGGGGACCGAGGATGGACAAATTCGACAACAAAAATAACAGCAGTGAACTAATGGATGTTGTTGATCCGTTAGAATTAGCTGAGATTGAAAACGAGCTAAACCAATACCTCGTTAAATACCCAGATGAACAGAAGATTAATATGACAATTGACGCATTACGTCAATATGTTCCTGAAAAAAAGAAGGCTTCGATACATCTAATTGATCGTTTCCTTTCATTAATACAGCATTCTAAAAATGAGCTCTCACTGATCAGTAAGTTATACTGGCTTTCAAGTACGATCCTATTTATCTTAGGCTATTTCTTTGTAATTGAAAGTTCTTTTAACCCAATGATTACGTTGATTATTTTGACTCCAATCCCGTTTATTCTTGGTTTAGTTGAGGTGTTTAAAGGGAGGGAATTGGGACTTTTGGAAATCGAAATGAGCTGCAAGTTTTCAGCCCATGAGATCATGCTTACACGATTGTTTTTAACGGGTGTATTTAATATTACTTTAAATACGATATTGACAATAGCCTTTTTACCTCTTATCGGTTCGGTTTATATGTGGGAGCTATTGTTAGTCTGGTTTACACCATTTACGATGTTTGCTGTTATTTCACTTTGGTTATCTATGAAATTTAGACGAACGGCTTTTATTACTACCGTGATATCTTTGTGGATTGTATTTAGTATCATGTTAATTTCTAAGACAGAAATTATCTTAAACATAAATATCGCTTTTTATCTACTGTTTATGGGTGTTGGATTGTTTTTGTTGACGCTCCAGATCAAACAATTGATTAGTAAATATTCTTCGTATGAAGGGGTAGAGAACGTTGAAGTTAGTTATTGAAAATGTATCGAAGAAATTTAAAGATAAGTGGGCTGTTCAGCATTTTTCAGCGGAATTATCGGAGGGGGTTTATGCCCTTCTCGGACCTAATGGTTCAGGCAAGACTACATTAATGCGAATGTTGGCAGATATCTTAAAGCCCACGTCTGGTCGAATTCTCTTAAACGGCAGAGATATCTCATTTATGGGTGATGATTACCGTGATGTTTTGGGCTATTTACCGCAAGAATTTGGTTTGTATAAAAACTTTACAGCTGTACGCTTTTTATTATATTTTGCTTGTTTAAAGGGGTTAAATAAAACGGACTCCATAAAAAAAGTAGCGGAAGTACTAGAATTAGTAAACTTAAAAAATGACCAAAAAAGAAAGATAGGTACTTTTTCTGGAGGAATGAAAAGGAGATTAGGAATCGCACAAGCGCTGCTGAATGATCCTAAAGTTCTTATTGTTGATGAACCCACAGCAGGGTTGGATCCACAAGAAAGAGTTCGTTTTAGAAATCTAATTTCTGAGATTGCAGGAGATCGCATAGTCATTCTTTCAACTCATATTGTTTCAGATATCGAGTACATTGCCAAAGAAATCCTTTTAATGCGCCAAGGTGAATTATTAAAACGAAGTACTGCTCCAGCACTGCTAGAGCAAGTACATGGAAAGGTATGGAAGGCTAAAGTTACTCAAGAGAAATTAGCTACCATTCAAAGAGAATTCAAGGTAGGGAATATCCAGCGTAATGAGACAGGGATTGAAATTCGGATTGTGCATGATCTAAAGCCACTGGAAAATGCAGAGGAAGTGGCTCCAACGTTGGAAGATGTCTATTTATACTTTTTTGATATGGAGGTTACAGCGAGTGTATAAACATGAATGCTATAAAATTTTTACAAGAAAGAGTATTTATGTTGTCTTTTTCCTTGTCATTCTCACCATGGTATATGCCGATATTCTACTCCCAGGTGATATGACCATGAAAGAGGAAGTCTATCTAGAACTTTCCGAGACGTGGGGGGGACCGGTGACAGAGGAAAAAATAATGTTGGTGCGCGAACAAATGCGAGTATCTGATGGTGGCGGGCGAACCCTTACTTTTGAGGATCGAGCCGCTGGTGAAGTACACTATACGGTTGCTGTAGCGGGTATACATGCTGAGGCCTTACATGAACGGAAAGAAGCTCTTCAAGGAAAACTAGCTACCTTACAAGAGGCATCGTATGAATACAAAGAAGCCTCAAAGGAATTAACGATGCTAAATCAACTAGGCGAACCACATGGATTTTATCTAATCAGAGCTTGGCGTGGAATGTTTGACTTTATTGAGCCGGCAGTCGGAAGTGTTTTCCTAGCAACGTTAATAATACTGGGTTTAACTCCGGTCTTTGCTGATGAATATAGTAAAAGAACTGCTCATTTAATTTTGGCAACCAAACATGGGAAACGAAAAATCGTTACAACAAAGGTCATGGCAGCTTTAACTTATTTATTTGTTGTATTTAGCCTCTTACATATTGTCAATCTATTACTCCAGGTGATTAAATTTGGAGGGATACAAGGGGGGCAGGGACCTATGCAGAACCTGCCAGGCGGTATGTTGTTCAATCAGAATTATGGACTTTCACCGTATGCTTTGGAAGTGTGGCAGTTTTACGCAGTTACTTTAACTTTTCAAATTTTTGCGGGAGTTGCCTTGGGGCTCTTAGTCCTGTTACTTTCGATTTTGACCAAAAATTCTATGATGACTTTCTTTATAAGTGGAGCTGTCCTAGCAATCCCAATGATGATCAAACAAGTCGGCTTTGAACAAGGAATTCTAAAATATATCACATATTTTAATTATTTAGAGATAATGATGGTAGTTGACTTGTTTGAACAGTTTAAAGCCTATCAAGTTTTGGGATATCCAATTCTTTACCCTCATATGAGTCTAGCGATATTTAGTGTCATAACAATCATTGTGGTAGTTTTCATCTATCATCGTTTTAGGCATCAACAAGTAAATTTTTAAGGTAGATAAAGTCGGTAAGGAGTCCAGTCTATTTGGACTCCTTTCTTATTGGTCGTTTGTGAAAAGCCCACAGAAAAACCATATTATTTTCCTTTTAACAACTTATAGCCAGAATTCTCCTTCCTCAAGCGCGTTAGCGGTAGGTGGGAGATGAATGGCTTTTTTTTTATTTGTTTTGGAAAAGAAAAAGCAAAAACAAAGACAACTAGACAAAGTTTTGATAAAATAAACCTTAGAACATACGTTCGGAGGTGGCTTGATATGGCTAAAAAGAACAAAGCATTCAAATTTCGATTATATCCAACAGAAAAGCAGTTGACTCTATTGAAGAAAACCTTTGGTTGCGTACGTTTTGTGTACAACAAAATGCTGAATGATAGAATCGAAAATTACGAACAGTTCAAAGAGAATAAGGATGAATTATTGAAGCATAAACATCCTACGCCAGCTAAATACAAAAAGGAATATCCATTTTTGAAAGAAGTAGATAGCCTTTCTTTGGCAAACGCTCAAATGAACTTAGACAAAGCCTATAAATCTTTCTTCAAAAAGAATGCAAAGTTTCCAAAATTCAAGAGCAGAAAACATAAACAAACATATACAACTAATGTTGTGAACGGGAATATTGAAATTTTGGAAGGTCATATCAAGTTACCTAAAATGAGATGGGTCAAACTTAAACAACACAGAGAAATACCAGTAACACACCAATTGAAATCTGTAACAATTTCGATGACTAGTTCTGGAAAGGTCTATGCATCTGTTCTGACTGAATTTGAAGAAACTGTGGAAAAAGTCGAACCGAAAAACGTTGTTGGTTTGGATTTTTCAATGACTGATTTGTACGTGACAAGTGATGGTGAGAGAGCCAATTACCCTCGCTTCTATCGTCAATCTCTCGAAAAATTAGCAAAAGAACAGCGTGTTTTGTCACGCCGTAAAAAGGGCTCCAATCGTTGGTATAAACAAAAGAAGAAAATAACGAAACTACAAGAAAAAACCGCCAATCAACGTCGTGATTTTCTTCATAAAAAGAGCTATGCTTTAGCTAATAATTACGATGCCGTTGTTGTTGAAGACCTTAATATGAAGGGCATGTCAAAGGCTCTAAAATTTGGGAAAAGCGTGCTAGATAACGGTTGGGGTATGTTCACTACATTCTTAAAGTACAAATTTGAGGACCGAGGGAAGGCATTTATCAAGATTAATAAATGGTTCCCTTCTTCAAAGACGTGTTCAAGATGTGGCGAAGTCAAAGAACAACTATCACTTTCCGAAAGAATATATAAGTGTTCTTGTGGTCATGAAGCTGACCGTGACGAAAATGCTGCAAAAAATATTGAAAACGAAGGAAAAAGACTACTTTCAGAAACGAAATAGCCTAGTTGATTATAATTTCGAACCGCTGGTTCAGCGGGGATAGCTCGGTCAATTTGGGTGGCTAGTAAAAGCACCTATTATTCGAGAAGCCACCACTTCAAAATTCGTTAGAATTTAAGTGGCGGGTAGTTCACTGTGAAACTTATTGTCATGAGTAGTCGTCTAATCAAGTAAGAGACAAACTACGCGGTAAGGAGGGCTTTCTTTGAAAAGGTATTTACTTGCAGTACTCGTTTTAATTACTTTTTTTATAATAGGTCGAACAGTATCAAACGATCAAAGTGTTACTAAACCTTTAGGAACGGAACTTCCAAAGGTTGGTAGTGTAGAAAATTTTGAACAAATTCTAAATGAGATAAATAAAAAGCAAATTGCGTTCACTAATCAAATGCAACCTACGATGGAATTTACAAGAGAGGCACGTTCGGGAATTACTAAGGAAGCGCTAGATTCTGGGGCAGATTATTCATCGACAAACGTTCAGGTGGCTGGTGTGGATGAAGCTGACCGTATAAAAAATGATGGTGCTTATATCTATCAACTAATTGACAATCAGTTAGTTATCTCAAAGGTCAATCCAGTAAGTGAAATGAAAGTTGTTTATTCCGAACGATTTAATCACAATGAATTTTATCCTCAAGAAATGTATGTAGATCAAGAACAGTTAGTTTTAATTGGTGGACGTCCGTCTTATGATACGAAAGGGAATTTTTATAAAGAGTTTACAGCCGTTAAAATTTATCACTTAAATGATCGAAGTAATCTTGAACTTGTCAGGGAACTTGAAATCGAAGGCTATTACTCATCCTCTCGAAAAATTGCTAGTGCACTGTATGTAGTCACAAATAAGCACTTACCATACTATTTACTAAGAGAAGTTCGTGGCAAGAGTGAGACTCAGACGTTACTTGAGGAAATGAAGCCAGTCTACCGTGATTCGGCAGTTTCTGATGATGCACAAAAGATTGATTGGGATCAAATGTACTATTTCCCTAGCTCAACGGAAAGTAATTATTTGATTGTTTCAGGTTTAGATTTGTCTGAACCGAAAACACCAGTCACTGTTAACTCTTACCTTGGTGCTGGCGAATCCATCTACGCTTCGCATGAACATTTGTATGTTACAAGGCCAGATTATCAGTTTGAAGAAAGTCCGATGGGGAAAATTGCAACTTTTATCGCGCGTCCATTTACCAACCTAGATACGATTATTTATAAATTTAAAATGGATAATGGAAATGTAACTTTTTTAGCTGAGGGGAAGGTCGAAGGAGCGATCTTAAACCAGTTTTCAATGGATGAACACAATGGTCATTTTCGAATTACGACTACAAAAGGTGATATGTGGTCAGAGTCCGACCCATCTGAAAATAATATCTATATCTTAGATAAAAATTTAGCGATCGTCGGTTCGATTACTGGAATCGCCCCAGGTGAGCGCATTTACTCGGCTCGATTTATGGGTGATCGAGGCTATATTGTAACTTTTAAACAAGTAGATCCATTATTTGTCTTAGATTTAAAAGACCCGAAAAATCCAACCATCCTTGGTGAGTTGAAAATACCAGGCTTTAGTGATTATCTCCATCCATATGATGAAAATCATCTGATCGGATTTGGAAAGGATACAATCGAAAATGATATGGGTGGCGCGATGGTTCGAGGCTTTAAAATGGCGCTATTTGACATTACCGATGTCAACAATCCGATAGAAAAATTCGTTGAGATCATCGGTGATAGTGGAACGCATTCAGAGTTACTCTACAATCATAAAGCATTGCTGTTTTCTAAGGAAAAAAATATCATTGGCTTTCCTGTTGAAGTTTACGAAAACAAAGGAAATGACCGCTCAATGTACCCTACGTTTTCATTCCAAGGCGCCTATGTTTACGGGCTAGATCTGGCAAATGGGTTTCAATTAAAAAGCGGATTAGTCATTATGACAATGGAACCTCCGATCAAAATTGGGATTATCAAAAACATGTATCACGATTAATCTATATCGGAGACACTCTTTATACACTCTCTAATTATAAAATTCAAGCTCATGATTTAAATAACTTTGAGCATAAAGGGCAACTCATATTTGGTAAATAGTTTTTCAGGAGGCTGAATTTATAATCAGCCTCTTTTTCAATGGAATCCTTTCCGACTTTGGACTAGGTTCGGAAAGTTTTTCTAATGATCAACCTAATCCATTCCGAACTTCAACCACATTCAATTTACGGAACTCAACAGTCGTTAGTACAGTGGTCCACTTGAATATAGATGATGAGTTACTTAGTAACCCTCAAAAGTGAGCATCCATATATTGACGTTTACATTTAGTACGAAGAGCTTGGCTTTATAAGGTAGATTTCCAAACAAGGAAACTATCCCTTTTTATGGTAAAATATAAGCGTGGAAATTTGTTGCTAATAATAAATACTAGGTCATTATTTAGGGGAGATCGAAATGAGCTGTCCAGTTGGTCAAAGAAAGTTTGTAGATTACCATCAAGGAAAGTTGAGTTTTGAAGATTACAAGAAAATGAATAAGCATATAGCTACGTGTGATACTTGTGCAAGGAAACTGGACGAAATTATGAACGAAGGTTCCGCCAAACGGCAGTATCGCACTATTTTTTTAGCAAAAGAAAGCCGAAATTTATAACTGCATTTGTGACCGTTGCCGTTTTATTGCTAATGGTCATAGTCATGTCAAAAGTAGGCTGGTTTGATGATCAAGTAGGTTTCGGGAAGGTTGTGAATCTATCTACCGTTGATAATAATATTGAATTTACGATTACTCATGTTTCCGCAGATGAAGAAGAGACTATTTTATATTTCCAAATCAAAGATCTAGAAAACAATCATAATTTTTTCATAGATTATGCTAGTTTTCATGTTGACGAAATCATGTTAGGTACTTTTGCAAGAGGGAATATAATCAATATGGATATAGAAGACGATGGTGTTAGCAAAGGGAAACTGCATCTACTTCCATTATTAACGGAAGAAGAAACAATTAGACTAGAGCTTAATGAAGTATTTTGGTTTGCTGATGAAAAAATTCAACCATATTCAATGGAGTGGTTTGATGAAAAAAATCGTAGTGTTGTTGAAGGAAACTGGAAACTAGATATCCCCGTCAAAAAAGATCGACCCGTAACCTATGATTTAAATGAAACGATGGAAGTCCATGGGAAAACGATTGAATTCACAGAAATGGTCGTAAGTCCAACAAGGACAACGTTAACCTATCAATACCAACGAGATCAGAGTAATCAAAATAACTTTTTTATCCGACTTTCACATCTAGAAGTGAATAAGGATTTTTGCCAATTCGTTATTATCAAAGTACTTCATCTGACCACCTTTTTTCAGAGACAGTTTACACGGATAGCATATATTATGATCTGCCTAAAGATCTAACCATTCATTTTGGGAAAATGACTCAACATGTTGCCAATCAAGTAAAAGTAGATTTTCAATTAGATCAGCTGCCATATACATTTCAATATATCGGTGAGGATATAACCATTGAAGAGGTCGAAGTTGGAAATCCGACAACCATTGTCGTTAAAGAGACATTCCTTGAAAACCGGTCCTATAATGGTCTCAATATAGACGCTAATTATTTTCGTTTTAGTGGAAGCCAATTGCATGAGATGGAGGTTTCGACGCATGGGGTATGGGTAGATGATGATGGAAATGAGGTTGATCAGCCAATGTCGATAGAAGAAGCTAGTTCATTGCTGCTTTTTACGACAGAACAACACTTTACAGTTTTTCCTGCAGATGATGGAACATTATTCGAACCTACATTTCTTTTTGTCGAAGGCTACTCAATTGAGACTAATCTAATAGAGAGCTTGAAGATTTCATTGAATTAAAGAGAATTGGAGGTCAAAATGAGGTTATTTCATGTTAGCGAAGAAGAGAACATTACAAAATTCGTACCTAGAAATCCTACTAGAAAAGATCTTGATCAAAGCAAAGCACTCGTTTGGGCAATAACGGAAGAATGTTTGCCGAATTTTCTTACCCCACGTAACTGTCCAAGGGTTACTTTTCATTGCAATAACGCCACAACTCAAGAAGATAAAAGGACTTGTCTTTCTTCACAATCGAGCACACATGTAATTGCAATTGAAAATAAGTGGTTGATATCATGAAAAGCACCAAATTATATTTGTATGAATTTGATCCTACTGACTTTTACCTTCTGGATAAAGGCGCCGGGTATTATGTAAGTGAAAAAATTCAAGTACCTATTAATAAGTTTGTTATTACAGATCTTTTTGGAGAACTTATTAAAAGAAACGTAGAAATAAGAATCATCGCTAACTTATGGGACCTTTGTGATGCGATCCAACATACAAGCTTTGATTGGTCGATGTGTCGAATGGGGTATGCAAAGAAGAGAGATAGTTGATGAAAATATTAAGAGAGCGTGAAGAAGAAATGGATCGAAAAAATTATGATGAATCGAAATATATTCAACAACATTTAGCAAATGAGAGAACCTACCTGGCGTGGATTCGAACCGCGATTGCTTTAATCGGACTTGGTTTTTTAGCAACTACACTTCATTTTACTAGTCCTGATTATTCCTATCTAAATGACCTTATTGCCTTAGGGATTAGTTTGTTTTCATTAGTAGTGGGACTCGTAACAATTGTGGTGGCGACTTTAATTTATTTCCGGAATCAAAAAACGATTAACACTCAAACATTCCATTCATCTTTTAAAATTATTATTTTCATGACAACGGTTGTGTGTTTGCTTTTAGTATTTTTTACAGTTTATTATTTTACTTTCTAATGATGATGAGAGCATAACTGACTTCAAGAGCTTTTTAGACTCTGGGGAAGGCTATGCTTTTTACTATGGGGCCCGTTTTTTCGTTCTTGACAATATACCTATAGGGGTATAAAATAGAAACACCTCCAAATCTTGTAGAGATTGTTGCAATAAACCGAGGGGTTATCGAAGCAGATCAAGATAAGCAACAAGAACTAGAAATTGGACCAAACCGCTGTGCGGTGCATCATACACATTAATTTAATAATTAATAAGAGACAGACTCAGGAGGATGAAATTACTTGAGGCTGTTTTATCTTTTTGGCTTAGGACTACTATAGTATAAAAGTTTTGTTTTCTTCATAAGTTCTTCATAAATGTCGTTTATACTATACGGTGTAGGGTATACGTTAACTAATGTATTAAAAATAGGAGGGCTAATTATGTTTAAAAATATATTTTATTTTCCAGCTAAAAATTTGTCAATTGTCGTCACCTTAATGATCATAGTAGGGTTAATTGTGGGAAGTGCGATTGATACAGAGTTTTTAAGGGTCTTGATGCCGATAGCGATTTTGGCCATGATTGTCCCAACAATGATTGGGTTTCATTGGAAAGAGATGGTAAGCGTCACTCATTACAAGGTATTTATTGCTGCGGCAATCATTAACTTCATCATCATCCCATTATTGGCTTACTTCTTAGGCTTTGTTATGTTAAAAGGAGATCCAGAACTATTTGCTGGACTAGCTTTGGCATCGCTATTACCAACAAGTGGAATGACGATTTCTTGGACGATGTTCTACAAAGGGAATGTTTCAGCAGCTATTAAAATAACGGCGATTAGTTTAATTGCAGGGGCAATCATAACACCAATTTATTTAACCTTGATGTTTGATCAAATCATCGATGCTGACTTATCGTTTTTATTTATGAAAGTGATGTTAGTTGTTTTTGTACCAATGATTGTAGGTACATTCATTCATCGCTGGTTAATGAAAAAATATTCTCAAGAAAAATTTAACAAAAAAGTGAAACCAGTATTACCTGCCATTAGTACTTGGGGATTAATGTTAATTATTTTTGTGATGGCAAGCATTAATGCAACGATCATTTTTTCGGAATCAGCGATTATTCTTCAAGCTATTCTTATATTGGTTTTATTTTATCTTTTGAATTTTGCAATTAGCACGATCGTAGGAAAATGGCTGTTTAATCGGGAAGATAGTATTGCCCTCGTTTACAGTACTGTCCTTAGAAATCTATCGATTGCCTTAGGGATCGCGGTTACCTCATTTGGACCTAAAGCCGGTTTAATTCTAGCCCTTGCTTTTGTCATTCAAATTCAAGCTGCAACCTGGTATGGTAAACTTACAGATCGTTTTGGTGTGTTTAAAGGCTAGATATCAATGTTAGAGGCTGATTAGCAATCAGCCTCTTTATTTTTAGAAAACATATAGGGTAAGTTAAATGTAAACATTGAAGGAGCTAAGGATATGAAATTGCTAACAATCAATTGTCATTCATGGCAAGAAAAAGATCAAATCGAGAAAATAAAGATCTTGGCACAAACGATCAAAGAAAATGGCTATGACGTCATTGCCTTGCAAGAAGTGAGTCAAAAAATTACCGCTAAAAAGTTAATGAGAAGCTGAAGGTAGACAATTATGTTTATGTATTATTGCAAGAACTAAGAAAATTAGGGGTAGATGATTATACCTTTGTATGGGGCTTTTCTCATATTGGCTTTGTTTATTATGAAGAAGGGTTGGCGGTTTTGACAAAGCATAAGATTGAGGAGGATTACTCATTTATTATCACTCACTCTAAAAATACACTCAATTGGAAAACGAGAAAAATTGTTGGAGCGAAAATTCTGATTAACGGAGAACCAATAAATTTTTACTCGTGCCATCTTGGCTGGTGGGAAGATGAGACAGAACCATACCGCAACCAAGTTGATAACCTAATTGCACAAGTTAACCAGGACGAGCAATTTTTTCTAATGGGTGATTTTAATAATGATGCTTCAGTTAAAAATGAAGGTTATGACTATCTCTTAAGTAAAGGGCTTTATGATACATATTCTCTAGCTAAAGAAAAAGATAATGGAACAACTGTACTTGGAGAAATCAAGGGGTGGGATGATAATAAACGTGATTTGCGAATCGATTATATTTTTACTAATCGACCAATTCAAGTTCAAAGTTCAAAGGTGATTTTTAATGATCGAAACAAACCAATGATTTCAGATCATTTTGGTGTAGAAATTACTATACAATAAATAAGATTACCTTAAAAGGAACGATTGCTTAGCTCACCTTAGAGAATACCCATTAGGCGATCACTACATAAAAAATAGTAAACAAAGGGCTTGATTTAAGAATACATAATCTTATAATAGTCGATGATGTACTTATCTTATGATAGGTTTAGATAGGAGGATAAAAATGAATTCGAAAGTGAAATTGCAAGATATTATTGATCAAATACAAACCCAGTTTGACGAGACTCATTCGTTTGTAAATCTGAAAACTGGACAAACTTTCTTTGTGACAACTGAAGAATTGCGAAAAGCAGAGGAAGATGATGAGCTGTTCGAAGGGTTAGCTGAATGGGAAATTGATAGCCTCAAGTTAGCAATTGATGTACTTGAGAATGAAGAGGATTACCTTGAACTTCCTGATAAATTTGAGATTAATGAATATGAGATGATTGAGGATTATTGCTATTCAATTTCGAATGAAAACTATAAAAATATCCTCTTAAGGGCAATCCAAGGTAAAGGTGCATTTCGCCGTTTCAAAGATCAAATTATCGATTTAGGAATTGAACAAGATTGGTACCAATTTCAAGGCGAGAAGTATAAAGAAATTGCCATTAAATGGTGTAAAAACCATGAAATTGAATATGTCGAATGAAATCTATGTTTGAACCATTTGAAGTAACGATTACACCGTATGCTTAAAAAAGCGATAAGCACACCAGCAAGTGTGCTTATCGCTTTTTATTTATTTGCTTGTCATACCGTTACAGTTTTTTTTAGCTTATTTAGCATATCAACCGTCATTTTTGCTAGATCGTATTCTGCTTTGAAGCCCCATTCTTGTGTTGCTGCAGAGCAGTCAATAGAATTTGGCCAACTATCAGCAATTCCTTGTCTTACTGGGTCAACATCATAATTCATTTCGAAGTTTGGAATATGCTTTTTAATTTCAGCAGCAATTTGACTCGGTTCAAAGCTCATCGCAGTAACATTAAAAGCATTACGATGAATTAGTTTTGTTGAGTCTGCTTCCATTAGGTTAATAATTGCATTTAGAGCGTCAGGCATATACATCATATCCATATAGGTTCCTTCAGCAATGTAAGATGTGTACTTCGCGTCTTCAATAGCTTTATAGTAAATATCAACAGCATAATCTGTCGTACCACCACCAGGAGGTGTAGCATATGAGATTAAACCTGGGAAACGAAGTCCTCTGGTATCAACACCATATTTATGATAGTAATAGTCACAAAGAAGTTCACCAGATACCTTATTTACTCCGTACATCGTTGTAGGACGTTGAATCGTGTCTTGTGGTGTTTGATCTTTTGGTGTGGATGGACCAAACGCACCAATTGAGCTAGGTGTAAAGAACTTACAATTTAGTTCTCTAGCAACTTCTAAAGCATTTACAAGTCCACCCATGTTTAAGTTCCAGGCAAGGAGTGGCATTTTTTCAGCTGTAGCTGATAATAACGCAGCTAAATGAATGACAGTGTCTACCTTATGTTTAGTTGCGACTTCAAACATTGCTTGATGATCAGTTACATCTAGTATTTCGAAAGGCCCCGATTGAACAACCTCACTGCCATTATCACGAATATCTGTAGCAATTACGTTATTCGCTCCGTAAATTTCTCTCATTTTTAAAGTAAGCTCTGAACCGATTTGTCCTAATGCACCCGTCAGTAAAATTTTCTTCATATGTGTAACCCCCTATTTATTCACGGTGTAAAGTGTTGACTTAGATAACCCCTAATTCTTTGCCGACTTTTTCATAAATAGCAATAGCTTCGTCAAGCATTTCCTTCGTATGTGCAGCAGTTGGCATATTACGAACGCGTCCTGTTCCTTGAGGAACTGTAGGGAAGACGATTGACTTTGCATAAACGCCTTCTTCAAATAATCGTTTACTGAATTGTTGTGTTAATTTTTCTTCACCAATGATACAAGGCGTGATTGGTGTTTCGCTTTCACCGATATTAAAGCCAAGCTCTTTAAGCCCTTCTTTAAGTAATTGCCGTTTTCCCAGAGACGGTCATGAAGCTCTGTGCTTTCCATTAAAATCTCGATAGCTTTTTTACTAGCCGCTACATCTGCAGGAGGTAGGGCAGTTGAAAATAGAAATGGTCTACTTCTTACTTTTAACCATTCAATCAGTTCCTTTTTACCAGCAACATAACCACCTACAACACCGATTGCTTTAGAAAGCGTACCGATTTGGAAATCGACTTTATCAGACAGACCGAAATGTTTGACTGTTCCAGCACCTTTGCCAAGCACACCAGAGCCGTGAGCGTCATCGACGTACGTAATTAAATCGAATTCTTCAGCGATCTCAACAATTTCAGGTAATTTTGCAACGTCACCATCCATCGAAAATACGCCGTCAGTAATAACCATAATTTTGTTATATAGACCTGATTCTACAGCTGCTTTTGCCTTTGCACGTAAATCGTCCATATCAGAGTGATTGACACGGATTATTTTTGCTTTTGAAAGACGACAGCCGTCAATAATTGAGGCATGGTTTAATTCATCTGAAAGAATGGCATCATTTTTATCCATAACGGCAGAAATAGCAGCCATATTACAGTTAAAGCCTGATTGATAGGCGATCGCAGCTTCTGTATGTTTGAACTCCGCAATTTTTTCTTCTAAACTTGTATGAAGTTCTAACGTACCATTAATCGTTCGAACAGCACCAGCACCGACACCAAACTCTTCGATCGCCGTTAATGCTACTTCTTTTAGACGGGTATCTGTTGCTAACCCTAAATAGTTGTTTGACGAAAGGTTTATGAGATCGTTTCCATTAATTTTAATCATTGGCCCGTTGGCACTTTGAAGGGGATCGATGACATTAAATAAGCCTTTCGATTTTAAGTCATCAAGATTTTCTTTTAAGAAGCTATCTAATACTTTTGCCACATTTATTCCTCCTAAATTGCTGTTTGTTATTCCTAAAAAGATAAATGTACACCCTGAAAAGACAATTGTGCTATCAGTTATTGTTAATTATTCTATGTTGTATAAATCATTTTACCACAGTTAAATCAATTTGTTTATATAGAAAAGACAGTTTCACAATAAAAATTTTCGTGTTTTCCTTAAAGATGTTTGTCTATTTCGGGTGGACATCAGATCTGTTAGTTATTTCCTGATAGTATGGTACTTGTTGAAAAGAATTAAACGAGATTTCCAGTCTGGGAGGGGAATAAACAAGTATCTGAAAAATTAGTTTTTCACAAATGAATAAAAAGAAAAACGAGCTAGGATGCCATCCTAGCTCGTTTTTGTGTGTGGTTCTTCGGAGTGCTTACTATTTTCATCCATCCAATTCATGAGTGGTAACAGACTTCTGACAGCCAATTTCGCCGTTGTTATTGTCAGCAAGGAGTGAATCCATGTCCATCCTTTGTTGTATTTGATAAGTTGTGTATGTTTTTCGAGCCATTTTTCTACGATCGCTTGAGGGATTGAGAAAAGCCAAACCTTAAGGAAAGAATTTAACCAATGATCACTTTTAGTTGAGCGACAGTACCAAACTGAGACTAGTGAACATAAACAGTAATCGTAAATAATACTACTTTTATAAATTTTAGGAAGGAGCCGGACTGGGTATAGTAAAAATTTCTTTTCTGCTAGTATAGGAGCCACAAAAGTATTTGAATAGGAATTTAAGAGAAATATGATCACCCAATTTTTGTAATTTTTCCCTCGTAACGAAAAGGGGATTGAGATAAGTCCAAAGAGTAGTAATATGTATAAAAGTTTCTTCTCGAATTGCTGCATAAAAACACCCCTTACATTAAAGTTTTTTTAGTATTTGCCATTTTAGCCGATTATATTTTTAGATATGGATTTCATAATCTTTCTTTTCGCTACAAAGTTTTGAATAAAGGTGCGTAGAAAACCTTTTGCAACTACATCTATATAGCTTAGTTAAGGGAATTATGAAATTCACTTATGTAAAAACATTTGCTTAAACGAAGTTGTTATTATAGTAAATAATTAAAAATAACTTATTTACAAACCATAATTTGGGTGATACTATAGACAAAATATTACAATGCGATGATGAGAAGAGTAGATAGGTCCATTCTTTTGCAGAGAGCTCCTGTTGGTGAAATGGAGCAGGAATGATTTATTCGAAACAAGCCTCTGAGCAGCACATTGGATCCTAGTAGAGGGGATAGTGTGACAGGAGCTCCTGTTATAGAGCTAGGGTATAAGCTGATTGCCGTACCTGAAAAGGTTAATATGGTGACATATTAATAAACTGGGGTGGTACCACGAATTCAAAATCTCGTCCCCAAGACATTTGTCTTGGAGGTGAGATTTTTTTATTTTGTTCAAAGGCTCAATTCGTAAAACAGGGGCTATTATGGAAAATTTGCGTTTTACAAATCAGTATTGAAAAACAACATAATTAGGAGGATGGTTGTGCAATGAGCGCTGAAAATTTTATAGATAAGATTGTTGAAGAGGATATCAATTTTTTTCAAAGACCGATTTGTACGAGATTTCCTCCAGAACCAAATGGGTACCTCCATATCGGGAGTGTGTATGCAATTTATACGAGCTATCGAGTTGCTAAGAAATATAACGGGCATTTTAATCTTCGGTTTGATGACACCAATCCGTTAAAAGAAGATCTTGAATACGTAAATGCAATCATTGAAGATATGAATTGGCTTGGATTTAGTCCAGGGGAACGTATTTTTTATGGATCGGATTATGCGAATGAGATTTATCAAGCGGGGCTAACACTCATTAAAAAAGGTAAAGCGTATGTCTGTGATTTAACGCCTGAAGAAATGAGTGCCTATCGAGGAACATTGACAGAGGGTGGAACAGAGAGTCCGTACCGAAATCGTAGTGTTACTGAAAATATCAAGCTCTTTGAAAAAATGAGGAATGGAGAGTTTCCAACGGCTTCAAAAGTACTTCGGGCAAAAATTGATATGGGTTCGCCAAATATCAATTTACGCGACCCTGTTCTCTTTAGAATTATTCATGCTACACATTACCGTACTGGGAACAATTGGTGCATTTACCCGATGTATGACTTTGCCCATCCAATTCAAGATGCCATTGAGGGAATTACACATTCGTTATGTTCAATTGAATTTAAAGATCACCGTCCGCTTTATGAATGGGTATTACATGCATTAGATATTTCAGAACCTCCGAAACAACGAGAATTTGGCCGGTTAAATTTGACTGGGGTTGTTACGAGTAAGCGTTACTTACGTGAGTTGGTCGCAGGTAATTTTGTTGACGGTTGGGATGATCCAAGATTGCCAACAATTCGCGGAATGCGAAGAAGAGGCTATACTCCTGAAAGTATTTGTCATTTTATTGAAGAAATCGGATTAGCGAAGCAGCAGACAGTAGTCGATATGGGGATGCTTGAACATTTTGTGCGACTAGACCAAAAAGCAAAGGTTCGAAGCATTATGGCAGTGATCAATCCACTTAAGGTCGTCATAACGAATTATCCTGAAGGTGAATCCGAGCTTCTAACGATAAAAAATAATAGTGAAAACGCTGACTTAGGAACTAGAGAAGTTTCATTTTCAAATATTGTTTATATCGAAAAAGACGATTTTATGGAAGAGCCAGTACCCGGATTTAAAAGGTTGACTCTGCATGGCGAAGTTCGACTGATGGGTGCTTATTTCATTAGATGTAATGAGGTTATAAAAGATATCGATACTGGTGAAATTCTTGAATTACGTTGCAGCTATGATCCTGAAACGAAAAGTGGAACTGGTTTTAAAGGTCGAAAAGTGAAGGGGACCATTCATTGGGTCTCACATGAACATGCCGAAAAAATCGATGTTCATTTATATAATAAACTTTTAGCAGGCGATGACATTGTCAAAGATACTGAGAAAACATGGGATGAAAAAATAAACACTGACTCACTTGTTGTTATAAAGGATTGTCTTGTTGAGTCCGCCATTAGAACAGAAGATCGTTTCCAATTTTTACGTCATGGGTATTTTTATCTTGATAAGAAATTTTCAGGAAAACAAAAACTAGTTTTTAATCGGATTGTTTCATTAAAAGATTCATGGAAACGATAAAGAAACTAGAGCAATGGCTTTCTTTAAAGTCATTGCTTTTTTTGAAACTTACTTAAGGTCAGTCTCGTCTAATAAGAAAGAGAGAAATGAGGGAGAAGGATGAAATACTTTCTAATAGCAACACTAGCGTTTTTAACACTCGTAGGCTGTGGACAAGGTACAGAAACGGATTTAAGAACAGGCTACGAAAAACAGCAAAACGAATACCAGGTGGAAATCCCCGTTGGATCAGAGGATGAGGCGGTAAGAGTAGTTCAAAACTTTATTTCTAGTGAATTAGTGGAAGCAGCTTATTCAGGTCTTTATCTTGAGCAGGATCCGAAAACCCATGTAGTCGTACTTATTCAGGAGCAATTTCTAAATCAGGAGTTAGTAAATCAATTTTTAGCATTTGTTGAAAAAAACAGCAGTAGCAGCAGTAGTAAGTTTTTAGTTGAATTAAAGGCAGCAAAGCACTCATACGTAACAATGGAAACAATTATGAATAAGCTTAACGAATCAAGTGAGGAAATACTTGTCACCGATAGAAAGGTACTTTCGTTTGGAATCAACGAAATCGAAAATCGAATTGATTTATATGTTTCTACAAGAGCCGATTTAAATGAAGAATTGTTAAATGAAATTACAGAAGGCTATGAGGATATTCTAGAGATTACTGAAGGACTAATGAGCGATGTGGATGATCACGGGCTTCCTACAGCAGATCCTTATATTGTTGGGGAAATAATGGAAGTTGACTCTGGAAATCGACGTATTTTAATAGAGGATCAAATATATTTTTCAATTAATGACGCTACGATCATAATAGATAGTCAAGGCGAGAAGCTTCTGGAAACAGATTTACAAGAAGGCGATGAAGTTGCTGTATGGACAGATGGCGCAATCCTAAGTTCACTCCCTGCACAAGGGTATGCAGTTGTGATTGAGAAGAGATAAAAAAATGATAAAAGGCGTACGAGAGAATCATTCGTACGCCTTTTTCTTATCTAACGTAAGTTCATTAACTCATCGAGAGAAAGCTTGGCAACAATTTCATAGCTATTCCCTTGTCCACGAGGTCTCACAATGACAGTCCCCATATCAGGTATTTGCCCCAGTCCCACTCCTGGTGGAAAGCTATGTGCGATAATGACTTGATTGAAACCTGCAGGAGGTTGAAACTCAAAAATTGCATGAAGGTAGTTTAGTATTCTGTTTTGTTCTGCTGGAGGGAGGTTGGCGCTCAAGTTATAAATCTCAATCCAAAATGGTTCTACTTGAACGTTTTCTTCGCCAAAAGCCAAAGTTGTTGTTTCTATTGTTCTACAAAAGGGACTTGCCCCGACTGGATAGCTTACAGGTATCCTTAATCTGCGCAACGCCTCACCATAGGCTATTGATTGCCTTCTCCCGGTATCTGAAAGATTTCGCTGTGTATAACAATCCTGAAAACTAAGACCTGGTTGATCCCTTCCTACGTTAGCTGTTGCATGTCTAGCATATAGAATATATCCTCCTCCTTGTAGTGAATTTAGTAATGACGAGTAATTTTGTTGAGAGGTTGCCTGAAATTGATGTGGCTGTAAAGTGTAATAAGGTGCAAATGGTTGTGGATACTGATAGCCCCAGTTCGTTTGATTGTACAATTTCATTTCTCCTTTCATTAACTATTTGAAACGCGCACGAAACTTATTAGTTAATGAATATGTTGTTACTGAATTTGTTAGGACTCGAATTGACGGGGCTAAATTGTTATTTTTGTGAGGATGTATTGTTTATCGGTTTGTGTGTTTGTCTAAACTGCTAACAGGTTAATAAAAGTGGGGAAAAACATTGAACACAAATTATTATCATCTTTCAATTGAACTTATCGTTGGATTTTTCGCGCTTTTTTAGTGACGAAATTATTAGGAAAAACCCAAATAACACAACTAACCCCATTTGATTTCGTTTCAGCACTTGTCCTTGGGGAGTTAATAGGTAATGCTATTTATAATAAGGATATTGGATTGCAATATGTTTTATATGCCATTGTGCTTTGGGGTACGTTTATTTACCTTCTTGAATGGATCACCCAAAGGTTTAAAAGACTCGCTCAATTCTTGAAGGAAACCCGGCAATCGTGATACGTAATGGGAAAATTGATCGAGAGCAACTTAAGAAAAATAAACTCGATCTTAACCAACTGCAACATTTACTGCGTGATAAAGAGATATTTTCTCTGCGTGAAGTAGAGTATGCGATACTAGAAGCAAATGGGACCGTCAACGTCTTAAGAAAACAACAATACGAAAAGCCGACAAATAGGGATCTAAATATTAAATACCAGCCTGTTCATATGCCAATTGCCGTTATAAGTGAAGGAGAAGTTCTAACAGATAACCTTGAACAAGCAGGGTATGACGAAGACTGGCTCCTAAGACAATTAAATGCAAAGGGGATAGTAAAGCCCAAGCAAGTATTTTTTGCTGAATGGCTAGAGGGCGATCAGTTGTATGTTAGTACATATATCTAAAAGAAAGTAAATGACTATCGTTTGATAGTCGTTTTTATTTGGGAAACTTGTGGTTTATTTATTTACAATCTATAAATTTAGTATGTAAGAGATAAAGGTTATTGTCTTTTACTTGTCGAAGTAAAGTGCAATGTAATATGTGTTTTTGAAGAGTGCAAGGAGGAGTATCTTGAAGAAGAAATTAATACCAGCTTTATCGTTAATTCTAATTGTTTCTCTTATATTTAACTATTATTTTTATAAAGATAATAGTAGTTTCAAAGTTAGGCTTGGTGAAGAGTATCAACTGGCCACGAGATATGCAATTCATTATATTGACGAACCTACTTTAGTATCGTTTTAAAGGAATTGTTGAATGGAAATCCTTCACCGTTTGAACATTGGAATTGGGAGTTAGCGTCAATAAATTCTACGCTTAAAAAAACAGGTAACATGCATTTTAAGATGTTGGGCGACCTGATCAATCACATTCCTAATCAAGTTTCAGTGTTAAACGAAAACAGTCGTGATGAAGAAAAGGAGATGATCAAAAATCGTATCTTGTTTCTCAATCAAATACTTAGTGAAATAGAGACAGACTTAGATGAAGATCCAATGCTATGGTATCAAGAAATATCCAATGTTAATTCTAAAACTTCAAAATTTGTCGAAGAACAACTTAAAACTGTTGTTAATTATTAAAAAGTTTAATGAGGGAACCGTTTTTAATGTTTTCTGAGGTCTTGGAAATTTTGAAAATAGGTAAACACTGACGAGAAAAGATCATATAAAAAACGGCTTCCTAATAGAGTAATTGAAAGGGGATTTATGAAAATTTAGGGAGGTAGGGTATGAATACATTGATAAACAGTAAGCTTTCTGAGGTTTTTGATGACTTTAAACGAAGTGTTGAGAATGTAATTGATTTGTGTACTTTAAAAGAAGAAAACCTACCAGACTTCTCCAATCCAATTATTCAACAACTTTACCTATTAAGACATTTACCAAATGATTTATTCGAGTATTATCATATTTACAAACAAGTGATCGAACAAAAACATATCGATACTCCGTACCATATTTTCTCTCTTGGTGCTGGTAGTGGAATTGATTATTATGGCGTTGAACTAGCATTAAAAGATGTCGGAAAAAGTGTTCGTGAATACGTTTATTACACTGGTATCGAAGAAACTGATTGGAGGTACCGGCACCCATTAAATAATCCAGATTGTCGGTTTCTTTCGGGTGACTTAAGTAAGATTAATCGCGAAAAACTAGCGGATGCTAACATTATTATGTTTCCTAAATCAATGGCAAGATACTCTGAAAGCGCTTACGAGGAATTGCTTCAATTTTTAAAAAAAATATCCTTTACTGAGAGTAACTTGTACTTAATTTCCTCGTTAAATGATCTTGGCGATGAACTTGAAGAAGTCAGGTTTGCTAGGCTGCTTGATATTTTTGTAGCAGAGCAGGGCTATATAGATCTTGATCATGAGACTAACTATGATACTGGAGGTAACAAGGTTTCGTTTGATTATCCCAATCATATAAACGAATTCCTCATCACCCTACAATCTCAATGTAAATCATATGATCCTTATCGGAAGGAATGTAATACTCTTGTGAGTCGCTTTTAAATCAGGGTTCGGTTTTGCAACGAAAATCCATAATAAATTATAATCTTAAGCGATTAACGAAATAAAGAGTTTGGGTGCAGTTTGATCTGCACTCTTTTTTTGTGAGGCTGACGATAGGATCAATATGATAATATCGTTGTTAAATTTCGTTTAAATGAAAACGAAAAAATGCATAAATGGGGTATTTGCTACTTGGTAAAATCCAAAAGCGAACCAAAAAAATGCCGAGCACTAGAATAGTACCCGACATCACGTTAGTATGATTAAAATCTAAGTAGGGAATCAAATTAACGCTTAACAGCTTCCGCTAAAAGTCGATAAGTGTTGATTCGTTCTTCTTGATCAAATACATGGGTATTAACGATCATCTCATCTGCTCCAGTTTCATCTAGGAATGATTGTAGCTTCTCTCTTACTGTTGTTTGGCTGCCCGTGACAGAGTAGTGAAGCATCTTTTGGACCAATGTTTTTTCATAAGGACTCCATATTTCATCCATATTCTGAACAGGTGGTTTTAATTGTCCTGATTTTCCATGGATAATGTTAAGAAAAGCCTGTTCTTGGGAGGTAGCTAACCATCTTGCTTTTTCATCGGTTTCACTAGCGATGACATTCACTCCAATCATTACATATGGCTTTTCAAGGACTTGGGATGGTCGGAAGTTCTTGCGGTATAAGTCCAAAGCTGGTAATAGGTAATCAGGCGCAAAATGACTAGCAAAGGCGAATGGAAGACCTTGTTGGGCAGCAAGCTGAGCACTAAAGCCGCTAGATCCTAATAGCCAAATTGGAATATCTAATCCTTCTCCAGGGATCGCTCTCACAGGGCTAGGAGTAGCAGGCTTTAGGTAAGAGCGCAACTCTGCTAAATGCTGCGGAAACTCACTTCCGTCACTTTGATGATTTCGGCGCAGTGCACGTGCTGTATGATGATCAGTCCCGGGTGCACGGCCAAGTCCAAGATCAATCCGACCAGGATACATCGATTCTAGCGATCCAAATTGTTCGGCGACGACGAGGGGAGCATGATTAGGGAGCATAATACCACCAGAACCAACACGGATTTTTGAAGTTCCAGCAGCAATATAGCCGATAACAATTGCTGTTGCTGAGCTGGCTATCCCAGGCATATTATGATGTTCAGCCACCCAGTAGCGTTTATATCCAAAATCTTCGACGTGTTGGGCAAGCCTTAGACTGTCTTTAAAGGAATTTGCTGCGGTGCTTCCTTCTAAAATTGGTGCAAGATCAAGGACGGAAAATTCTATATTGTGTAGACGTTTATTTTCAGACAAACTAAAAAACCTCCTTAAGTAACTAGTAAAGTAAAGAGTACCATGATCATAAGTGAAATTGCATGAATTCTGCTTTCCTTGAGTGAATTTTTACCTCAATCGAGTAAATCTACATTTGAACTTAGTAGCGTAAATAGTGAATGATGAAACTCATTAATTAGTTTCTATTAGAAAATGCTGGTTATACCTAAGACATTTCAATAATAGTGGATCGTAGTGATTTTATGACTAGATTGTTATAATAATAATTGGAATTTACATAAGCAAAGGGGCATAACTAACATGGCTAAAATTAGACCTTTTTTAATGTTTGAAGGAAATGCTGAGAAAGCAATCAATTTTTACCTATCAGTTTTTTCGGGATTCAGAGTTGCTCACCATCTCTCGTTATGGAGAAAACGAGGCTGGACCAGTTGGTACGGTGTATCAGGCGACATTTTCTTTAAATGGGCAAGAGTTTATGTGTATCGATAGTATTGCAAAGCACACCTTTACATTTACACCGTCTATCTCGATGTTCGTAACATATGACAGTGAAAGCGAAGTAGATCACTCATTTGCCAAATTATCCGAAGCTGGTGAAATATTAATGCCCTTAGATACCTATCCATTTAGTGAGAGGTTTGCTTGGGTTCAGGATAAATTTGGTATAACATGGCAGCTAAGTCTAGAACCGAAATAATTCCACAGTAAGGAGCATAATAAAGTGAAACTTATCGTCAAAAATGAAATCTTAATTGAGGCAACACCCGAGAAAGTTTGGGAAGTATTAATTACGCCTAAATATATTTCACAATGGGATGAACTCCCAGAAGACTATCCACTAGAAAAAATGACTGAAGGCAGTAAGGTTGTTTGGGACCTACCGAATGATGGACAGTCAATTACAACTATTATTAAAGCCGTCGAAGAAAAGAATTGACCATTTCTCTCTACGTATCGACGTGGGAAGAAACCCCTCCTGTTGGCGCAATTGCCTACAAATACCATTTGGAAGCTAGGGATAATCAGACGGTACTGAGCATCGAAATCGGTGATTTTGCTTTACTTAAAAAAGGACAAATGTATTTTGATGCCTCTATTGAATTTGCAGAAAGCTCAAAAAAAGTGATTAAGACTTTAGCAGAAAGTCTATAATGAACAGCTTGAAGTTTCTCAGTTTAAGGGGAACTTCTTTTATTTGGCTCTTTTCGTAAACATTGCTCCTGCGGATACTCGTCGCACAAAAAAACTTGTTGCTTATTAACCTAAAAATTGGAAGGGTCACTTAGATGAAGAATTCCCTAGTAGAAAAAGTAAGAAAAGAGCAATGCTTACTAAATAAATAGTGATATCTTGGTGTTTATGTGTAAAAATCCGGCTTTTGGGATTTTTACGAAAGCAACAAACTTTACAAAAACAGCTTTTTATTATACTGTTTTGCTTTTTTACTGAAAAAAAACTTAAAGATTGTAAAAATTTTCTGCATTTGGAATAATGGTAATGAAACGTCTAGGAGATTAATTAGATAATTATATGCAAAGTGAGGGATGATTTTTTGAGGAAACTATCTGAACGTCAGTGGTTCAATGCTAGTTCATTTTTGAAGACAAGAGCACGTAAGCTAGAAAAGGCATTATTTGAATACGAGTTTGAGAATGGTAGCAAGGAAAATGTAGTAAAGGAATTGGTGCTGTTTCAAAATAGTGATGGTGGGTTTGGGAAAGGATTAGAGCCTGACTTTAGGTGTGAACACTCATCTGCATTAGCCACAGTTATTGGTCTACGATATCTAACGTCGATCGGTATTGAAGAGACAAATGAGGTAGTAAAAAATGCTGTCGATTTTCTATTAAATACTTTTAATCGAGAGAAGATGGGTTGGGAGATTGTCCCAAAAGAAGTGGAAACAGCTCCGCGTGCTTTTGGTGGGACTATAAAGAAGAAGGTGAATGGGGAAATCCAAGTGCAGAAATTCTCGGCTACTTTCATCACTATCAAGACATCGTTCCAGCTCAATTTTAAGGGAACTAACAGATTATGCCGTTGAATACATAAATCAATTACAAACATATGAGCACCATGAGTTTCAAAGTCTGATTAAACTAGCTGAAAAACTTCCTGCCAAGGAGCATAAGCTAATTAAGAGCAAATTAAGAGAAATGGCGTATGATTGTGTGACAAGCGATCCGAAAGAATGGGAAACTTATTGCCTAACTCCTATTCAAGTAGTGCAGTCTCCGTGCTCTGGCTTTTATGATTTATTTGCCGAAATCATTCCTATTAATCTTGAGTATCTATTACTGAATCAAAAAGAGGATGGTTACTGGGATCCGACTTGGACCTGGGGCAGATTTGAAAAAGAATGGGAAACTGCAAAGGAAGAGTGGCGAGGTATCTTAACGCTTGATTACTTAAAGGTGCTTAATGCATTCGATTTTCTAGAGAAATAAACTGCAGTATAGTGGTTAGTGCTTACTAATCTCTTTTCTTTTTGGGAAATTGCATTGGAAAAAATATTTTCAACACACTCACTCCGCCTAAATTGGTGCATAGAATAAATCATCAAACGGAGGAGTGATGGCAGATGGCAAAAAAGAAAAAAGAGGTTTTCGTAGTAACAAATGACAAATATTCAACCACAATGAAAGTGGTAACTTCAAATACTTGCTTTGTCTGTAAAAATCAATGTGCTAGAGGGTTAGCGTATTTGGAAAGAATGAGTAAGCCTGGAGCAATAGGCAAAGGTGTTCCATGCATTTTGACAAAAGGGAAAGGATATAAATAGCCCGAATCAGGGCTATTTATATTTTCATAAATGTTTAATTTTTATGGTAGGATACAATAGGTGAGTAGAAAAAGATAGTATGTTGTGGTAAAAGTAAAGCGGGATAGATAGAAAGGTGTTACAATGACAAAAAAAATGAGAATTGAACAACCAAAAATTCCAACAAGTTTGAACCCAGTGAACTTTCAGGATGCTTTTTACGAAGAAGAGCCATATTTAACGGATGGGCTGATCGCCAATACGACGATTGAAAATGAGACCATTGAAAAGCTTGGTTTATCTAGAGTTATTTTTAAGAATGTAACCTTCGTAAATTGTTCTTTTAACCGGATTGACTTAACAGATGTAATTTTTGAAAACTGTGACTTGTCCAATGCTAGCTTTATTGAAGGAATTATACATAGAGTGGTGTTTAAAGAATGTAAATTAATCGGTTTCGATCTATCGGAAGCGAATTTAAAAAATGTAGCGTTTGAAAATTGCATTGCCAATATGAGTGATTTTGTAGAAGCTACTTTAAAACAGGTGAAATTTGAGCAGTGTTCACTGCAGAGTGCTAACTTTTATGATAGTAAACTTAGTGTAGTAAAGTTTGAACAGTGTGATATTAATGATATTAATTTTACCGAAACATTACTAAAGGAATAGATCTTAGTACATGTACATTTGAGCTGTTAAACGTTGCCTTAGAAAGTTTAGATGGTTGCGAAGTTTCCCCTGAACAAGCCATCGGCTTTGCGAGGCTTCTTGGGTTAAAGGTAAAAGAGTAAATGTTGGCTAATAATAAGGTTCACTTCGAAGAGGCTGTCCCAAAAGTGTCTGACACTTTGCTTTTGGACAGCCTCTTCGAGTGATTTTTTTTAGCAGGCCAAACTATTTTGGAAGGTTAGCAAATAGGTGCTTGGCAAGAGTATTGGCTAAGCACCTTTTTTTATGTGCAGGTTGGTTCCTAAATATTTATATTGTAAAAATTAACTATATTTGAAATAATTGTTTTTATTAGATGAAATATTTGCAAATAGGTGAATAAAATGGATGTGAATAGAAAAAAAGCGATCACGTTATTTTTGCTATTACTAGGTTTAATTGATGTACTTGGTTTTTTTGATATTTCCAAACAGGTGAATTAGAAATTATTGATAAGTATCGAGTAGAACCAGTCAGGAGAGGAAATACGTACTATTATGAGCATCACCACTTTGTTTTTGAAATCAGGTATCGAGAGGTTGATGTATGGGTAACGGTTGCTGAATATGAACACTTTCAGGTAGGTGACAAGTTAAAGGCAGATTATAAGATCCCTATCAATCTACTAAGAGATCCGTATATTAATAATCTTGTTATTGAAGTTGATAATGGGGATTGACGAGCTACTTTCACTAATACAGAGATCATATGGTCTAGATTGGACTTGTCAAAGCTGTAAGCACAGTAAATTAAGGATTAGATAACAAAAAAGGGAACTTTTTGGAAACTGCTTCGTAAATATGGTAAAAGAAGGCTAGCGAAACTTCTTGTAAGAGAAAACTTTGGTTGTGTTGGGTGAACTTTTTCGCTTTAAAGCACTGGGGGTCAGACCCCCATAGAGATTTGCATAGACTAACGTGAGGGGTGTTGTTTAATGGATGTGGAAAATCCGGCGGGTTTTTGGGTGAGATTGGGTGCAAATATTGTAGACGGGATTATTTTATTTTCGTGTTGGGGTTCTTCTCCCTAGCTTTGTACGGTGAATTTTATAAAGAAACCTTTTCGTTCCTGGATATCTTTCATAGACTATACTACCTAATCTTGCCTATTGTTTGGTATGGCTATACGATTGGGAAGAAGGCACTCGGGATTCGGATTGCTAGAGTTGATGGAGAAAAAGTAGGCATCGGTACTATGCTTTTACGTGATATTGTTGCCGGGATTGTCTATGTGTTTACACTTGGAATCGGCGTAATTGTAAGTGCTTTTATGGTGGGTTTACGTGAAGATAAACGTTCGATTCACGATTTTATTGCTGGAACTTATGTAACATACAATCCACCAGAATTGACAAAGCATACGGAATCTTATTAAAGGGCGACTTTGGTTGCCTTTTTTTGATAGATAAGAATGTATCTGCGTTTCTAGTACTTGGTGTCTAGCTCCACCGCCCAGCCCCTCGAGGTCAAATAACCTTCGAGAATAAAAGTGAAAGAGCACACTTTTTTTCTCGAAGAACATTTGCTAGTCGGGGCTTAACAGGGCGCTTGCGCTTTTCTAATTAGAAATTTAATACTCTAAGAAAAAATGGGTGATAACTTTGTTTCAAACAAACAGGTGTTGTATTAGTACCATTCAAAAATGCGATTACGTTGACGTGAAAAAATTATACCAAAATCAAGAAGTAAGAAAATATCTCGGTGGCATTCGTGACGAAGGTTCCATTGGAGTAGTCATAGAGGAGATGCTTCATTCCAATGAGCCTTCCTACTATTGGGTTGTTAAAGAACAAGTGACAAGGGAATTCATGGGTCTGGTTTCTCTTGACCAACATCATAATAGGGTCGATTTCGAAGTTTCATATCAAATTTTACCGAAGTACTGGGGTAATGGATTTGCAACAGAAGTCGTTCAATTCATGATCGATTATGCATTCAATGAATTAAAGCTTACTAGAGTCATTGCCGAAACACAAACTGCGAACAACTCTTCCTGCAGACTTTTAGAGAGGGTAGGAATGAAGTTAGAAAAGATCGTTACACGGTTTGGTGCCGAGCAAGCTATTTTTTCGATCGAAGTGTGAGAACTTAAACAAGGAGGGTTTTCATGAAGTATTTATTTTATGGTACAGTATGCTTGTTATCATCTTTATTATTTTAAATGTGTTTAACTATGACGGTTTCTATCTGATGATTAATTCTTTTGAATGGGCGACCCGTTACATCTTACCTTGGATTGCCGTTACTGGTTTATTGAGTTTGTGAAATTGAACAAAGCGTAAGCGCCCCGATTAGCCCCGACAAGCAA
This sequence comes from Anaerobacillus sp. CMMVII, assembly GCF_025377685.1. Lineage (NCBI taxonomy): Bacteria > Bacillati > Bacillota > Bacilli > Caryophanales > Bacillaceae > Anaerobacillus > Anaerobacillus sp. CMMVII. Next base: position 302,469 of record NZ_JACEHK010000008.1, read on the forward strand.
ATGTTCTGCCAGGAAAAAGTGCGTTTTTCACTTTTTATCTGGCAGGTTATTTGACCTCGAGGGGCTGGGCGCTAGAGCTAGACTATAACTGTAATTAATTTTATCAACAGGTAGGAAAACTTGATAATTTCCTAAACAACAAAAAGTAGGGGTGATTGAAGGTAATCACCCCTACTTTTGTTATTCACCTTGGTAAATTTCAATCGCATCGACATTTTTTAGCAATTCTGAGGCTTCAGTACCATCAGGATTGGCAATCCAGAGTGTTCGATCCTGATCAGTAATAGAGGTACCTCTTAACCAAACCAATTTTTCTTCGGGTCTAAAAATTTGTGGTTGATAATCTCCGTAGCCTTTTGGTGGCTTTGTTATGTCTACTTGTTGATTTGTCTCAATATTTATCGAATACAATGATGGTAACGGATGCTCGCTAAAGTCGTTTGACCATTCTCTTTCTTCAATTCTCGAGGTCACAATCATTTTGTCGTTTACCCAGTCAAAATCCAAATCAGCAAAATTAGGTGGGGTATATGTTCCTGAAACTGGCATCTCGCGAATTTTTAAATCTTTATCTTTGAAGCCAAACACGATACGACCACCTCCTGCAATAAAAGCAAGTGTCTCACTGAAGGGTGCCCATTTTGGTTTTCCCACACCTAAAATCACCTCATCTAACACTTCAAAATCCTTTCCATTACTAGAAATGATACATAGCATATTACTATCCATCGACCATGAAGCGGTCGGTGAAACAATAAAGGAAATCCATTTATTACTAGGAGAGTATGAAAAGTCACGAGCGTACACAGCTATAATTTGTTTCTCCCCGATACCAATTTCCTTTGGTAGCGTAAAAAAATGGTTAACCCCTCCAAACAGCACAATGTCTTCATATTGATCATTTACTTTTTTCTTGAATAAACTTGCGCTTGACCATCCGTCTGGTCGGAGAACGCCTGCTGAAGAGAGGAGAAATCCACTTCCGTCAGGGAGCCATGCGTAATCATCAACACCGGTTGCAATGTTATAGAACTTTTTAAAATCTGAAATGTTTAAAATTCCTTTATTATTAAAAGCGATAACATGTTTATTTGGTGCCCAGCTTGGGGAGTAGCCATCGTAAAAAATCTTTTTGCTTTGCTTTGTTTCAATTTGATAAGCCCAAACCTCGACCTGCTGCTCATTTTTATGGAATTCAGAAGGAGCCTCAGTTTGATATAATAACCACTTTCCATCTTTGGACCAATTCGGTGTAGCAAAAACTTTACCTGTCGACGTTATTTGTTCTTCCTCATTGTTATGAAAAATCCATAGATCGCCATCTCTAATAAAACCAGCTTGTAATTTTTCTGCGGTCCCAAAGGCGACAGTAGGTGGCGCAAGTAAAGAAAAAACAATCATTAGAATTAATAATCTAGACAAAATAAATCCCCCTAAAAATAATCTTATCTCTAATATCTTTCTTAGTTGGGATATTATGTATGGTTTGGAGTTACTTCAATAAGGGGTCCAATAAGGGGTCTGACCCCCAGTGCTTTAAAGTGCTAATGAGCGGTTATTTTGTCGCTCGTTTATACAATGCTTGGTTATACTGCACTAAAAGTACCTAGTTAACTTATTATATACCTAGGTACTTTCCTTTTAGAATGATCGTTATGAATACTAATCTTTACTATGCTCCATAAATAATTTGCACGAACGTTTATTAAACAAATTCGCAGATACTTTAATGAATTTCATAATTCATAACTTCGCTACTAAGTTCTAAATGTAGTGCAGTAGAAACCATTTGCAACTACATTTAGTCGATATAGCTCGGTTAAGGAAATTATCAAATTCATTCACTTATCGAATAATATTCTCGTATTTTCAATGATCTTTTGAATGAAGCTACTATTGCAGGTATTTTTGTTTTCTTGTTGAAATAAAGAATGAGATTATTGGGCTTAATTAACAGTTTTAGGATGTGGATAGGATGAGAGTCGGTTATTGTATTTTAAAGGAAATTGATAGAGGCATATTCATACCGCAGGCCAACGATTATGGCTTGAAAGAAAGAGAATTTGAAAACTTTATTTTCTATTTAGAAAGGAATGGATACTTAGAAAGGGTTTTGAGTGTTAATGATTATTTTTCAATAAATGCAGCCCGTTTAACTCAAAAAGGCATTGAGTTATTAGAACAAAATAAAGACAATGAAGAATCATATCCAGAGAGAAAACATTTAAAAAGTTGGGTGCAAATTGAAAAGGACCTTTATTCAAACGATGCAACAGACTAGTGAACGAGTATGTCGCTTGTAGAAAAGTAGTTGCTAAATTTCAGAGAATTTTTAAAAAGAGGTGTTTGTTTGAGTTGCTTTAACTATGAGAAAGAAACTGAAAGATTGATTATAAGACCATATGAAAAAGAGGATTATACCAATTGGTTAACCCAATTTTTGAATAGATTGCCTTCACAACACAAATATGATGAAGGAAAAATAGATATGAGTATTTGTACTGAAGAATGGTTTGGGGATTTGGTGGACAAGCACCAACAGCTGGCTCTAGAAGATAAAGTTTATGTGTTCGGGGTTTTTCGAAAAGAAGATAATGTCCATTTAGGTGCAATAGATTTCTCGACGATTATGAGGGATGATTTTCAATGGGCCAGATTTGGGTACTCCATTCATAATCAATTTTGGAGAAATGGATATGGTAAAGAATCAGTAAAAGCAGCAATAAACTTAGCTTTTGAAAAATTACATTATCATCGCATAGAGGCTCACATTAACCTTGATAATACAGCCTCTATAAAGCTAGCAGAAAGTATTGGAATGGAATATGAATGCACTAGAAAAGGATTTATATACGAATTTGACGAGTGGACGGATAATCTAGTTTATTTTATAAATTCAGATAGGAAAAAAGGGTAGCACTATAAGGGACCTACAGAAAAGCCTAATAGGGGGTACTATGAAAAGCTTAAAAAGAATGTCCACTATTTTACTAGTGTTAGGGAGCGTATTTGTTATTTTAGGATTGTTACAGTCGCTCCCTTTGGAAGCTGTTAAATATGCTGGCTATGTTTATGATGAACTTTATTTAAATAGATCAATTAGGTCTTTTGTTTTTCTTACAACCGGCGGATTTTCGTTAGTAGTTGGTTATTTAGTAAAAAAAGTAAATGATGAAGTGAGAGAAGAATATCCTTTCATAAAAAAATAATGGGCAGCGTTCCTAATTATAGGAACGTTTTTCTTTTGTATTCCCAAATAAAAGGGAAATAGTGTTAATATAAAAAAGGAAAGTTTACTAGTTTAAGGGAGGCAAATTATGAAAAAGGTTCTTGGAATTTTGATTTTATTATATGGACTTACAGCTTGTACGACAAATCCTGATTTTAAATTGTATGAAGGGGGACCTTTAAATATAGCTGTTATCGGAGATGCACCAGAGGTGAAAGAAGATCAAGTTGTGTTTGAAGAAATAGATTTTGAAGATTTGTTTGATAACAATCTAAAAGCCTATGATGCTGTATTTATTATGGAAGCAAAGTTACTTGAAGCTTCTCAAGGTAAGTATGCGGATATTTATCTAAATTCAAACCTGCCATTTTTCTTTATTGGTGCAACGACATCTTATCGTCCTTTTCTAGAACAAGAAGTAACCTATGATAAAGACTTGGATCTAAAGGATGTAAGCAATCATTATGCTATTGGGGTGGAAGAAGAAACCTATTGGTATTTTGGATATATAATGATGTGGTTAGCGAAGAAAATATAAGGGAAATGTACTCAAGGATTTTTGATAAGGTAGGAAGTAACAGGTAGGGCGTGAGTTTATAGGGTGGCAATTACTCATTAAAGTAATTGCTTCTTTCTATTTTGGAAGGCTCTCTTCTTAATCATTGAAACACTTTTAGATGTCTGTGACCTGAAAGTCCTTTTATAAAAAATTGACTGTAAAAAAAGTAAAAACGAAGTGTAACATTTTCTGCGTTTATTCGTTATAGGGGTGAGAGGAGGATCAGAGCTTGAAGCGTAGCAGGAAAGACAAACTTGATGAAATCTATAGGGAACATGCAAAATCACTTTACTATTATTTATACCGGCTTTCTGGATCCTCCCATATTGCAGAAGATCTAGTTCAAGAAACCTTTTACAAAGCAACGATTTCGCTATCATTTTATCAAGATTATGAGGTAGAAGCTGGTTGTTTAAAGTTGCCAGACATGCCTATCTAGATGAATGGAGAAAAAGAAAAAGGTGGGAATGGGTTCCGTTTATCGAAACCGTTCACAAACGAAATGAAATGTTAAGTCCTTATGAGCAACCGGAAGACTATGCGATGAGTAGAGAAAGCGAAAGTGAAATGGACGATATTTATAAACAATTGAACGAGACGTATCGGACAATTCTCTATTTACGTGAAAAAGAAGAATTGACGTATCAAGAAATTTCAGCTGTCCTAGATTTAAATGAAAATCAAGTGAAGGTAACACTTCATCGGGCACGGAAACGGCTGCATGACTTAGCAATAAAAAGTCATTTATATGAAAGGAATGAAAACAATGACAATTGAGTGGAATGAGAAAAAAGAAAAGAAAGTATTGAGACGGTATCGATTTTTCTTAACGCTACGAATTATCCGAGTAGCATTTATGGTCTTATTCCTTTTTTGGGCATATATGATGGTTGTAACAATCGGTTATTTTCATTCAACGAAAGGAGAAAAGTTAATAGCGTATTCTCAGCTAGCTATTGACTGGCAGTATCCAGGAATCTCTAGTGGATTTGGGAACCAGTTTGATGAGATTTCGCCGATCCTGACACAAAAAGCATCTATCCCAATTTATCGTAAATTAGGTAAAGAAGAAAAAGATGTAGGCTATCTTCATGTGAAAAAACCGTTGATGACAGGGATGACTCAGCTGGATTTTGAATTCTATCAAAAGAGTGATGAACCTAAATTTCATTTTTGGCTCCCGTTTCATCCAGAAACAGGTGAAAAATTAGAAGCAAACGAACATACAGGTGTTGGGATACGTTAGAAAAAATTCATGAAGGTACAGTAGCTGATTTCGCTTTTTCAACAAAACATTATTTTACCACTAATGAGCTGTTTGATCTTTTAGAGGGCTATGATCTTACGATTAATTGGATGCCTATTTATATGGGAGAATTAGATCGTTTTTCAGAAGGTTGGTGGGGGAGTGATAATAGTATCTCCGTTGGACCTTGGGGATTAACACATGGAAGTGAATTTAGAAGCGATTATCATGAAGGCTTCAGAGCAAATCCTGCAAGAGAAAATATTGAAGTAATCGAAAGACTGATGATCAACAATATGAAGCAAATTTATAAAGAGGATCAGAAGTTGACAGAAGCAATATTTAATACAAAGCATTTTGAAGAACGCATTCAGTTCATCGAAGAAAATGGATTTTTAGTTTATGGAGCAGTTGTGACTGGTCCGACAAAAGAATTATTAAGATTGAAAGAGTTAGAAGAAATCCAGGGTGTGCAGTTGGGAGAAATAACATTTTGGAATTGGTAGTTTTTGGCCAGCGTTGCTGTATGGTAACGCTTTTTTTTTAGGATAAGAATGTATAAAATTTCAACGCAATATCTGTCTAGCTCCAAGACACATCAATGAAGTTACTTTATTGCAGGTTTTGCGACGAGTAAACGAAGTGACGCAGGAGCACCGCCCAGCCCCTCGAGGTCAAATAACCTTCGAAAGAAAAAGTGAACTTCCTTTTTCCTAGAATAAAAGTGAAAGAGCACAATTTTTTTCTCGAAGAACATTTGCTTGTCGCTGCTCCTGCGGTTACTCGTCGCAAAAAAAAGCACCTGCTCCTGCGGTTACTCGTCGCAAAGCAGAGAAGTACCCCGAGGAAGTTACTTGGCTACCCAGGGCGCTTGCGCTTTTCTTGTGATTATCTCCATGAAAATGTTCAAGATAGTGACGGGCTTTAAATAAAATATTTTTAAAATCAAGGATTTAATAGAATAACAGAGAATAAATTATATAACTGTATGTGCGTCAAATACTTCTTAATTTGTAAATAAAACAGAAAAGGGTGGATGAACTTTTGTCTATTAGGAGAATTAAACAAGAACATATTGCTGAGTGTACGAAGCTATATATGGAGGTTTTTAATGGTGAGCCTTGGAATGACAATTGGACGTTAGAAACGGCAACTGAAAGATTGCATGATATTTTTATTTCGCCCAATTTTGAAGGAGTTTTCTATCTGGAGGAAGGTCATATAAAAGGTGCGATTTTCGGCAACTATGAACAATTTTTTGATGGGAAACATTATAACCTAAGAGAAATGTTTGTAGCAAAAGATGTTCAAGGCCAAGGGATAGGAAGTAAAATGCTTGCAAAATTAGAAGGGAATTTAAAAGAGCATGGAATAACTACTCTAATTTTATTTACCTCTAAAGGAAATAAGACAAGTCAGTTCTATTTAAATAATGGCTTTAATGAATGGACGAGTATGGCGATGATGGGGAAAGATATTTAATTGACAATTCGATATGGTATTTGGTTCATTACATAGAGTCCGATTAGTTTATTCTAATTGGGCTTTTTTTAAAGCTTGGTGCAAAGATTTGGCGCTCTATCTTCCACAAAGAGGGAAAAGTATTGATTTTGTCGTATTACTAAAGAAAGCTTGATAGGATTGAAAGGGGAATTATAGAGTGAAAAAGATTTTTAGGAATACTATTTTTTCAATATTAACCATTATTTTCGTTGCTTTTTCCCCATGGATTACAGAGGGGGTTGCTGAAAATAGGGCAATATCAGCATTTGAGAATAAACAAAAAGGGGTTATGGATGGTTGTGGATTTAATTGCGAAGGCTGTGGTGTAATTAAGTCTACAAAAGTTGCTTTTGGCTACAGAGTTGAAATTGAATATGCCTGTGGTCTGTTAGAGGCAGATCTAAAAGAGTATCACCAATATAAAACGTTATTTGTTTCTTTTTTAGGGACTGTTCATTAATGGAGGAATAGGTTATGGATTGCTTGGGATGCATGTTAGCAAATAAATACATACCAGTAAATGTGGTGTATGAAAATCAATTTGTTTGTTGTATTTTAGACCATGAGCCATTTAATGAGGGCCACGTGTTAATAATACCTAAAGAACATTTTATTGATGTAGATGAACTAAATTTAGAAACATCGAATGCAGTTATGAATGCAGCAAAAACACTCTCAAAGGCGATAAAGACATTGTATAAACCCGATGGAATAACTATATGTCAAAACGGAGGTGTATTTAATGACTTGTCTCATTTCCATATGCACATCATACCGAGATACAAACATCAATCGTTTGCTAATTTTTACCTTGAAGAACCCCTAAGTAATGAAGTTGCTAAAAGTAAACTAGTTGCTACCAGGGATGAATTAGTAGGGGTTATCAATAGTGCCTCCTCACCGAAAGAAAGGAGTTAATTATGCCAGCAGAAATTATTTTTTTAACGTTAGTTTTCGGTCTAAGTATCTTACTTGTAGTCTTAATGTATAAAAGTGTAAAAAAAGGGATTTCTGGTTTGAAATTAATGTTACTTGCAATAAACATTACGTTAGTTGGCGGAATTATCGCTATAGATAGTCATTCAAGTCTAGGTGGATTTGAATATTTATTGTAGTAGTAGGTCTAGTATTATCAATTATAGGTTCTGGAAAGAAAGATTAATTTTTTTTTGAAAATCTATAATTATTGTTATTAGATCAATAGAGAAAAACAATAAATGATCGTATGGACGAAAGTAAACGTAAGGGCTAAATCAATTCTTTCAAGCTTAAGCATTACCATGAAGTTCTATTGAAGGGAAAAAATACTTTCCACAATAATGATTTTAGTCATTCTTCTAACAGCCTGTTCAAACCAACAACCGTCTATTGAACTAGTAAGGTCTTCGGTCGAAATAAATGATGATGTTGAAGGTAGTTTGGTATTTAAGGAGCAAACAGGAGAACAGGTGACACATACGACGCTTCATTATCAATTTGTTTAAAAAAATACTGGGACTAAAACTATTGGTGGTAGGGAGTTTCCTGAAAAAGGGATAAATTTCAAGATTGTTCCAAAAAAAACTGAAACAGGTTTCTGAAGAAGTAATGAGAAAAAACATATTTGATGAAGTTATCTCGCAAAATGCAGTTTTGTTGGCACGGAGACAGTAAGAAGTCTCACTCCAACTCTTTCACCAGATACTGAGGGACAATATTCAATTCAATATTATTTAGGGGCAAATGAAAAGAATGATTTTTACAAAGTTGCTCCTTCTGAAGATAAATTAGATGCGTTGCAAAAATATGCGATGGATGCAATCTTAATTGTTCATGTTAAAGATCGAGAAATAGCTCGTTTTGACCTAGGAACCACCGCTCAAATAAATTGAACTGGACTGTTTTGATTTTTTCACAGTAGTAATACAAGCACCATAACTTCTAGACGATTGTATACATAGATTAAACTGAGTCTGGAGGGATGAGATGAAAACTACAGGGAAAATTTTTGTTGTCGATCCTTCGCCGCTAAACTGGCTGTTTGTTCTTTTTCATACGATGGAGGAATTAGTAAGAGCAGATCATGAGGGGAATGTTACACCTTCTTTAGCTCGGAATGTTCGATGGATAAATGAAACAACACTTGAGGTAGAGCTAAGAAGAGGGGTTCTTTTTCATAATGGTGAGGTATTTAACGCGAAAAGTTTAGTACGTAGCTTTGCGGAAGAACAACGGTGGCTTGCACCGCATCCGCCGGGGACGTGGTTAAACCTGCCTCGTGAAAGAGGAGTAGAAGTTGTTGATGATTATACCGTTCGCTTTCACTTTTTAGAGCCAGAGGGACTGGCCCTAGCAAAAACAAGAGGTGTTCATATCGGAAATGATTTGTTTTGGGAAACACTTGGTTTTGGTTATGCGAAAGAAGCGAGTGGTGAGGGGCGCTGGTGAATTCTTGATGCACCAGGCCGGTGGGGCACCGGTCCTTTCTTATTAAATAAGGGTTATTCATCTATCGAAACGAAACAAGCAATCATAAAAACAAATCCCTATGAAGCAACCTGGATTACTGAATGCGAGCTCCGAACTCCCTATGTTCATTTAATCGCAAACGATCAATACTGGGACAAAAAACGAGGGCCGAGAGTTTCTGAAATTATTTTTAGAAATGATCTTACAAAAGAACAGGCATTAGACCTTTGTATGAACACTGAGGGGCAAGTAGATATCGTTTCAATGGTGGAGCCTAAAGAAGCTTTACATGTCATCGAGGCACCTTTTGCTAATCTAATAAAAGTGAATGCGAACCGTGTCTTTGCAGGTGTCTTCAATCGGTTTCAAACGGATGTCAATTTTAACGATCGACGTCTCAGATATGCAATGAATTTAGCAGTGAATAAAAAGCGTTTAATTGAAGTTGGCTTTTTGGGTCATGCGACATCACTCCCAAGTTTAACACCCACTTGGTCGCCAGAATTGCCAGAAGACATTACTCCAATTGGCTATAACCCAACGGAAGCAAAGCAGCTTTTACATGAGGTCGGCTGGCCAGTAAATCGTTTCCTAAAAATAGCAGTTATTCCTGAGTATCGTGAGGCAGCCAAGGTAATTGCCGAAGATATTGAAGTAAGTTTAGGGATTAACGTTGAAGTAATAAAGATCACTGAAACTGAAAAGAAAAATTGGCAAAGGTCGATCGCTGAAAAACGAAGAATACCAGATATTGATTTGTATCTCACAGATGTGTTCTCTTTGTTTACAGTAGCAATTCCTGCATTTATTCACCGTGAATTTTTTGGTGAAAGTGGGGCGCTGAGGATGGGGCCGGAACTAAAGTCGTTTGACGATCTTTTCACGGCGTACGCTTCGGAAATCAGCGAAAAGAAACGAATAAAGGTAGCTAAGGAAGTTGATCGCTATGTACACCGGAAGCATTAGGATTATTTCTTTGCTGTCCCCAAGATTTATTTGCAGTCAATCGACATGTTCACTTTCGGCCGTATCGAAGTACATTTGAGCTTGTTGATACCGAAGTTAACCTTGAGCATTGGTCGAAAAGAAATAATGCATCGAAAAACACTTTGGACAAGGAATTTGCAGACGGCTGATGCCGTCTTTTTTTTTCTAAAACATTGCTCCTGCGGTTACTCGTAGCACAAAAAAACTTGTTTCTTTTTAACCTAAAATAATTGGGGAGACTCCTTAGAGGAAGCTATCACCGAATACAATTAAGTAAGAAAAGAGCAGTGCTTACTTAATAAGTAGTGATACCTTTGGATTTTTCGAAAGTAACAAACTTTACAAAAACAGCCTTTTATAAGATGCAAAGCTTAAATCAAGATTGAATTCATAAGTTACTAAATCAATGAGCATTCTAATAAGAACGAAGCGATAAAGGATGTTTGTTATATGAAGAGTAAAAAAACTCAAAGAAAGTTTTTGCGAATTGCACTTATATTAAATTTATTAGCACTAATTCCATTGATTGGTAGGAAACCTCCTGTAAAAGATTGGATTATCGTTTATTTATTTAATGCAGTTACAAATGGTCTTATTGATAATGTATTATCAAAGTATAAAATAGTTAAGTATCCTGTACGCTTATTTTCGAAAGCTTTTGATACCCATATACTGTTTGATTTCTTTTTGTATCCTACTTTTACAATTTGGTATAATCAAATGACAAGTAAAGATAAGATTTTCCCTATTATTTATAAGCTCTTTCTTATTACCATCCCACCTTTTTTTATTGAACTTTGGGCAGAGAGAAAGACGGACTTAATTCAATGGAGCAATAAATGGAAATGGTATCATACTTTCTTTGGTCTCATTTTAAAATCTTTAGTAACAAGACTTGTCATTGCTGTTGTAAGGAAAGCTGATGAAAAGGTCAATAAAAATTACAATAGCTATAAATAGATATTAAATAATTTTGTTAATAGAAATTAGAGGGCTTGGGACATTTCACCAGGTCTTTTTTGAGTTACACTATAGTTGGTAGTAGAAAAAGGTGTTTTTAAAAAAATGTCGAAATTAAAAATATAGCAAACTTCATTCCGTGTGGATAGAGCACCATAATAACTAGATGACTTGTAATAGATTTTTTTCGAACAGTCTTCAAACTGTTCGATTTTTTATTTGCATTTTTTTTAGTTTTTTGTAACTTTTCCACAAGTCATTTCGTCTGAATAAAGATATTTTAACAACATGAAGGAGGTGACGTTTTGACAGATAATAAAAACATTGAAATAGAAGGCTGGTATCATTTATACAGCGCTGCTATTTTTAAATATATTTGTATGATGACTCGTGATTATCAACAGGCAGAAGATCTAACACATGAAACTTTTTTAAGAGCCTATAACAACTATGATTCCTTTGAACGTAAGTCTGAAACAAAAACATGGTTGTTCCGAATTGCTCACAATGTAACCATTGACTTTTTAAGAAGACGTAAGCCACTTAGGATTTTTGAAAGCTTTTTACATAATAAAAGGGATTTAAGTCCTTTACCTGAAGATATTCTCGATATGAAAGAAGAAGTTAGAGAATTATATAAAGCTTTGGGGAGTCTTAAACCTGCTTATCGTGAGGTTATAATTTTACGAAAAATCAAAGGGTTTAGCATTAAGGAGACAAGTGACATTCTAAATTGGCCAGAAAACAAGTGAAGGTGACATTACATAGGGCAATTCCCATGTTAGTAGAAAGACTAGTAAAGGAGGGATATTAAATGAAGAAACAAATCGATCTACATGATTTGGATGCAAGACTTAAAAATTTAGATGAAGAGAGCCATTGGAATGAAGAACACTCTTCGAAATTAAAAAATAGAATTTTTTCCGATTTAAAAAAGAGTCATTCGAATAAGCGTACTCCCTATACATACTATGTATCCCTCACAGTTGTTGGGTTATTGTTATGGATATTAGTTTCTCCTTATATCTCAAAAGAGTTTAATGGTTTTATTACTACTGGGGCGAATGTTAATCTTTATGGTCCAACCCCTGTTCAAATTAGTTTCATCGTATTCGTACTATTTGTGGTCATCTTAGTCAGGAAAAATAAAAAGATAAATCATTTATTTAAGAAAACGGATAGCTTTTACATGCAGAGTCGATTTATGAGGGATTTCTTTGGAAAAGGATTCCGAATATTAGTCTCGATTTTCATTTTTTATCTATTACTAAAGGGTCTTACGTATATAAACACTATCTATGAAATAAAATTGTCTATAGTCTGATGTTTATTTTTGTCGTTTTATTTTCTTCTTGGATAGGTAAAAAGCTATTTGAACGTCTTGTAACTTTAAGGTGGCATTATACTATACAAATAGGAGGAAGTTTGCTTCTTTTCTTATTCTTTTCGTTTCAAATGTTTACACCCTTCTTTTATCAAGAGGAGCATTTAATAGACCACGGACTTAGAAAAATTAATATGTACTATCAATTAGGCGATCATCAACTAAGTTTTAGTGAGCGTTCAGAATTAGTTGAAAGTATCTTCACGAATACTTGGAATAATGCCTACTTAAACAGACTAAGTTCAGAGTTTGCTGAACTTGAATTGAAAAATATAGAAGTTACTGAATTTAGTCGAAGGTTCACTGAGTACGAATTAATTGTTGAAGTTGAAGTGCACTTGATTGACCAGGAACCAAATATCGAAAGAAATATCGGGTACTTTACGTTTACTAGAGAAAAGAGAGAATTTAAAATAGCTGGGTTTCATTTTAATAACGGTAACTAAAGAAATGGGCTCAATACTTTGAAGGGTAGAAAGTATTGTAGGATCTTACCAGAACACACAGATTACCTTTAATCTGTGTGTTTTTAAATCTTTCCAGTTAATGGTGGAAATACTAGTCAGAGAATTACAGAAGCCCTGAAAAAAGGAATTTCAACAACGATGTCGAAATTTAAGATACTAGCAAGCTCCTTTGGTAAAGAAATTATAGTTAAGAAGGTGAGAAATAGATGAAAAATCAGATTGATCAAAATGATCCGAGGTTCAAGATTGCACATCGAGAAGCTTTAATTGGTGTTGGACTAGTGATCTTTAATTTTATTTGGTGGTATGGTTTTGCATATGGTCTTGGTTCGGCTCCAGTTGAAGATTACACGTACATTTTTGGATTACCAGCTTGGTTTTTTTATAGTTGTGTTCTTGGTTTTCTTGTTATGGTCATTCTCGTCATCATCATGGTAAAGAAATTTTTTGTTGAAGTCGATTTTGAGGATGAAGAGGAGGAAACTCGATGAACTGGGAAGTTGTTCTCCCATTAATACTATTTTTACTGGCAATATTTGCGATCGGTTTTTGGTCGTCAGCTCATATTAAAAAGTCTAATAATTTTTTACAGGAATACTTCCTAGGAAGTCGGGAGCTAGGTGGCTTTATTTTAGCAATGACGATGATTGCCACGTACGGGAGTGCGAGCAGTTTTATCGGAGGTCCAGGTGTTGCTTACACCCAAGGGCTAGGATGGGTTTTACTTGCGATGATCCAAGTGGCCACTGGTTATTTTGTTTTAATGGTTCTTGGTAAGAAATTTGCTATTTATGCACGTAAATATAAAGCGATTACGCTTATCGATTTTTTACGTAACCGCTATGATAACAGCAAATGGGTTGTTTTAATTTCCGCGTTTAGTATTATCGTTTTTCTTTTTTCCGCAATGGCTGCCCAGTGGGTTGGTGGAGCAAGATTAATTTCGTCGTTTACGGGCTTAGAATACACGACCGCTTTATTCATTTTTGCGATCGCTGTTCTAATTTATGTTATTATCGGTGGTTTTAGAGAGCGGTAGCAGTGACTGACTCTCTTCAAGGAGTTGTTATGTTTCTTGGTACGTTAATTATTCTAATTGGGACAATTATTGCCGGTGGTGGTATTTCTACAATCATGGCTGACTTAGTTGCTGAAAATCCCAATCTCGTGACCCCATTCGGTCATGATGGAGGTTTATCGCTAGCCTACGTTTCATCTTTTTGGATTTTAGTCGGTGTCGGTGTAATTGCGTTACCACAAGTAACCGTTCGGGCGATGGCCTATAAAGATTCTAAAGCGATGCATCGAGCGCTTATCACAGGAACAATTGTGGTTGGGTTTATCATGCTAGGAATGCATTTAACTGGGGTGTTTGCTAGAGCTGTTCTTCCGGGAATTGAAGTAGCGGATACGGTCATGCCAATGATTGCTATGGAAGTATTACCGGCTTGGGTTGCTGGGATCGTATTAGCAGCACCAATGGCAGCGATTATGTCAACGGTCGACTCACTATTGTTACTCGTAAGTTCTGCGGTAGTTAAAGACATCTATTTAAATTACGTCAAGCCGCAAGCAACAATAAAACAAGTGAAGCGAGTGAGCTTTGGTGTGACATCTATACTCGGAATACTTGTTTTTGGAATGGCGTTAAGCCCACCGGATTTACTAATTTGGCTAAATCTATTTTCATTTGGTGGTTTACAAGCAACATTTATATGGCCTGTCATTATGGGGCTTTATTGGCATAGAGGGAATAAATTTGGGGCAATCGCTTCAATGATCGTTGGTATCGTTGGTTATATTGTGGTTCATACATACTTTCCGAATATGTTTGGCATCCACACTGTTGTATTCCCAATTGTCTTCTCATTTATCGCCTTCATCGCCTTCAGTTTGGTTACAAAGGAAAATGCTGCGGTGGGGGTCTGACCCCCACTGCTTTAAAGTGTTACAGCGATGTTAACCTGTAAATAATATTCACAAGGAAGTTCACTTTCAGTTTTTTGGTGCTTAGATAAACAACATCTACTTCCATGAGGATGAAAGTGAACTTTCTTTGGGGTCTAACCCTGAAAATAGTTTTGACTTCGAAAGTTCACTTTCTCTTATTAAATCAGCTAGAGCAAAATAGATTTACATCTCTGTTGGTGAAAGTGAACTTTAATAGGGGCTACCCTGTAAATTGTTTTGAATACGAAAGTTCACATCCTTAAAATGGTAAATGTTAACAAAATTTTCATTGAATTACAAGAGTGTATGGGCTATGATTTTATTAAATTATAAAGGGAGGTTGTTATAAAAATGATAATTACTACTCGCTAATTCATATTTTTGAATATTTTGAGGAGAAGAATGGATGTTTGCCTATTTATTGGGTTATTTAGGATTCTTTTCTGATTGCGAGAAAAAGTCATTTTTATAGAACATTTCATGAGGACTTAGTTCCCGTCCCGAGGGTAACTCGTGCATCAGCATTAGACAAGAAGGTTGATAAGCTATAAGAAGGGGCACCTTTCTTATAGCTTTTATTGCTTCCATGTCGAATTCAATGTATTTGGGAGCAGAATAATGTTCTAATAACCTATTAAATACTAGCATGTCCATTTAATAAGGGAGGTTGAATTTATGGCTGTGACAAAAAGATTTTACAACCGTCAGAACGATTATGAAAAAGTCTTTGAACTATTAATACAAACCTATCAACCGGGAGGTAAATTTAGTAATTGGCATCCATCTAGGTGGGAATATATGCATTTTCATACGTATTATCAAGATAAGTTAACGGGAAAAAGTGGAGTTTGGGAGGAAAACGGAAAGATTGTTGCAATTGTTCACAATGAGCTAGGTGATGGCATGGCGTACTTTACTGTGTACCCAGAATATTCATACTTGAAGCCTGCCATGTTAAAACACGCAGAGGAATATTTAGCAAAAATTGATAACGGAAAGAAAATGCTAAGAGTTTATGGAAATGACTTTGACGTGGAGTTAAATCAATTGTTTCAAAGTCATGGCTATGGTAGGCAAGAGGTGAATTTGCAACATCATACGATTTGTTTCTTTAATATGGAAAATCCGTTTCCTGCAATAACTCTTCCTGAAGGTTATAAAATAGTAAGCCTTGAGGATAATAATGACCTTATTCAGGTCGACCGTGTTCAATGGCGGGGATTTAACCATGAAGGAGAACCACCAGAAGATGGAGTAGAAGCTCGTAAATTAATGCAGTCTGCTCCAAATTTCAGGAAGGATCTTACGATAGTAACCCAAGCCTCAGATGGGAGGTTTGCGTCCTATGTTGGAATGTGGCTTTGCCTTGAAAAGAAAGTTGGTTATGTCGAACCAGTATGTACTGACCCAGATTTTCGGAAACTTGGACTAGGAAAAGCTGCCTTATTAGAAAGTGTTCGCCGCTGCATTGAACAAGGGGCTGAAGAAGTAATCGTTGAATCCTCTCTACCGATCTATTTGTCTGCCGGGTTTATACCGAAGTTTGTAAGATATGCATGGGACAAAGAATTTTAATAAAACTAGGGCGTTACTTAAAGGGTACAAACAAGCTATACACAAAGAAAGTCACATGAATTTCACATAGAAATCACGTGCGATTGTTTTGTTTGTACATCAAGAGCGGTTGGTATACAGCAAAAGGAAGAGAAAAACTGTCTAAAAGCTTTTCAAGAATGTTTATAAGTGCTATCGCTTTTTTATAAAGTCCTCGAATTTTTTTTATTTATTACCAATGTCTTAGCAATCGAATTTTATTTTTATTCTTAGTTCAAAAAAAAGCGATAGTACAATAGAAGCTGTTGTGACAACAAGGAGGAAGAGAAGTGAAATGATAATTCTACATTGTTTAAAAGAGACAAGTTGGCAAGAGGGGAAAAATAGCATGTATTATGGTAAACATTATATTGTATCTGAGGGTTTTATACACTGTTCGTCGATTGAGAATTTTTGGCGAGTAGCTCCCAATTTTAAAAACATAAAAGATCGTTTAGTTCTCTTATGTATTGATACTGATAAAGTAGAATCTGAAATAAAATGGGAAGATGATGATAACTGCGGAAGAGAATACCCACATATTTATGGAGAATTAAATCTTGACTCTGTTGTTAATGTCATTCCATTCTTAAGTGAAGATGACGGAGATTTTATATTAAATGAGGAATTAAAAGAGTATCTAAATGAATGACTTTTAAAAAAAAATTAGATACTCTAATATGTAATCTATTGCTTAAATCAGGCTTATCAATAAAGCGTTATGAAATGTTTGTTGTATTCTGGAGTAAATTTAATAAAAGCAATCTCCTTAACAATGTACGCTTGCCCGTCCCAATTGTATTGAACTTTTAAATGTCCAATATACCCACCTAATACACTATCATCTCGTAAAACATAGGCAGGAACAGTTGCGATTAATAGTCCATTTTCAATATTATACTCAGTTAATTCGAATCCGAAAAACGGGTTACGTGGATTTTTAAAATTACACTTGGTAATATCAATTGTAAATGTCTCTTCCTCAATATAAATATTAACGAGGTTATCATTCTTTTCAATTTTCACGTTTTGCTTTATCGCCATTCTAATAGGGTCTATTTTAGCTTCATAATATCTACGGTATGGGTCATGTATTTGATTAAGAATATGAATGTCTTTTAATGGATTCCCAATACCAGCTCTATAATTATTTAACACAACAATAACGTCCTCTAATGAGTCACCATTTATATCTTCTTTATAAAGTGCGGGGTCATATTTTCCATGATACCAATTCGGGAAATTATAAATGTTTTCACCCCTATCCCCAATCTGTACTGTAAAATTTTCGTATTCCATCCAACTTTTTTTATCAGCTAATAAGTATACATTTTGATGCCAAACTTCCGAGGGAATACTTAATAAGACTACTCTTTCACTGGCGTTTGTCTTATTAGGATTTAAACTTAACATCAATACTAGAAAAACAATTGTTAATATATGTTTACCCATTGGTACACTCCTTTTGTTTAGTTTTTCCAATCGTTGGCGGAAAAATTAATTGCTTATTAAGTCTTGCGGGTTAAGCTATTTTGACTAATTAGTATGTAAATTATATAGTTGGGAATAGGTATCAACATTTCAGAGCAGCTCCTTAATGAGTATTAACGAAAATTAGCTTTGAGGAACTCTCTAAGTGACATAATTTAAATTTTTGGAGGGAACAACATGGAAGTTTTTGCAGAATATTTGGCGCAAATTGAAAACCCACAACATCGGGCCCGAACGGAAGAAGTCTTGACTTGGGTAACTAACAAATTTCCAAATTTAGTACCAAAGATTGCATGGAAACAGCCTATGTTTACCGATCACGATACATATATTATTGGTTTTAGCGTTGCCAAACAACATTTGGCTGTTGCTCCTGAAAGGGTAGGAATTAATCACTTTTCTGATGAAATTGTCCAGGCTGGCTATGACCACACGAAGGAGTTGGTACGTATTAAGTGGGATCATCCGGTTGATTTCTCATTACTTGAGAAAATGATCGAATTTAATATTTTGGATAAGGCAGACTGTTCGACTTTTTGGCGGAAGTAGATAGGGGAAATCCTTATGAAAATAAAAACGGTATGTACTTGGGACGATGAACTTTGGCAGGACGCTAGCGCCCTTTATTTAGAGGCATTTGGAGATAAGGGGGCTAAGCCGGTAAAGATCATTAAAAACATGTTTGCACAAGGAATTGCTGAGCTTCATGTAGGGTACAACAATTCCGTAGCCGTTGCTATGGCTCTAACAGGGAAGCTTGTTTCTGACCAAGTGATGATCATCGACTATTTGGCAGTATCCGAAAAAGAGCGAGGCCAAGGTCTTGGTCAACAATTTGTTACTTACTTGCGCCAGAAAGCAATTGACCAAGGGTATCATAAAATTATTATTGAGGCCGAGTCTGAAGCAACCCCTGATAATAGAGGGCGCATTCACTTTTGGCAATCATGCGGTTTTCTTCTCACAGAGTATGTCCATCAGTATATCTGGGTGCCCGAAACCTATCACGCCATGTACTTCCCTCTCATTACCGAATTGAAGAAGGTAGCTGGAGAAGAACTGTTTGTGTTTATTAATACCTTTCACAGGCTATCGTTTCGTGGAGTTGGGAAGAAGGAAGTGTAAATTCTTGATTATATGTTGGAATTACACTTAACGACTAAAAAAATCAGTTTTTTACTAGCGACTGGTTGTATAAGTATAGTAAGACGTAATATTTAACGTAAAGTTAAGTACTACGTCTTTTTTAGTCCAGTTATACTGTGGGAAAGTATGCGTTTTACATTTGCACCTAACTAAGTAAACCAGTGATTGAACAAAAGGTCCAAAAGAAAAAGGATAAATTTGCTATTAAAGCGAATTTGTCTAGTTGAAAGGAGATGTAAACTTGAAAAAAAATTATATTTTATTTCCAATCCTGCTTATTGGTCTTATTTTACTAATTTTTGTTAGTAGGTATTTTTACATGAAATACGCTTTTACACAGCCGTATAAAATTGCGGGGAATGTTATGCAAGAAGCTCTTCAAGATAAGAGTAGTAGTGAGTATCTTCTCAGTGAAGAACAATGGAATGCAGCTTTAAGTCGATCCGTTTATAAAATCGTTAGAGAACCATTACAGTGGAATGAATTTAAAGAATTCATTCAAAAATGTGAGAGAAATGAATTCTCTTCATTGTTGTACAGTGATGGGAAAGCGACCTATCAAGTTATTAAAAGTAGCTATGCAGATATCCATACTAGCATCAATATTGACTGCATTGATTATAGCAAAGAGAACAATGAAATTATTGAGAGAAATTCAGTTACATTGTTACTAGAGAAACTTGACGGTTCTTGGAAGATCGTTGGTAAACATCGGCCCCTTGAGTAGTTAATAATCAAAGGAAGAAGGAGATAATTATGGACCTTCAAGTGCAGTTGTCTTGTAAAGAAAACTCTTATATTATTAAAAACTTATATCCGCTTTATTTACATGATTTATCAGAGCATTATGGATTTCTGCCAAATTGTCATGGCGTTTTCGAAGAGAGTGATGATTATAAAACATTGAGTGAGCAAAACGAACTCCACAATATTTGGTGGGAAAAGCCCGAAGTTTTGTTTCCTTTCTTGATTTTAGTTGATGAGAGACCAGCTGGATTTATTCTAATTGCCACACCTCCACATTGTACGAAGGGAATTGATTATTTTGTGAATGAATTCTTTTTACTTCGGCCTTTTAGAGGGAAAGGTTTAGCAGAGCATGCTGCTAGTATAGTGTTTGACCAATTTAGAGGGAAGTGGGAGTTGTTTACGAACCCATCAGAAAAAAATATCGTTGGGCAGAAGTTTTGGAGAAGAACAATTTTGCATTACAGTGGTGGTAATTATGATGAAGAATTCGGTGAGACATTTGACGGATACAAACTAATTTTTAAGTTTGATAATAGTGTGGTCTAACCTGGAAATAGACATGACTTGGAAAGTTCACTTTCTTATATCTAATTGGTTGTTCAATCATATTTACATTGTGTATTGGTGAAAGTGAACTTTCATTGGGGTCTGACCCCCGCTGCTTTAAAGCGTTACTCTAGCGGGGGTCAGACCCCAAATGAAACAAATAAATAAAGGGGTGGAATTATTGAATACGAGTATGGTTACGAAGGTTATTTCGGTGATTTTTTTAACTGGATTATTCGGTTTTTTTGGTTTTATTGGAGTTGTTTTCTCAGCATTAATGGGTGGGGTAAAGTTTTACACGCCTTTAATTGCGATTGTCACAGTCGGAATTATCCTTTATAGTATTGTTCGTATTTTTAATATTTTACAAGGTAAAAAGTTAAAGATTGCAGTGATTAGTTTCGTTGGGCTTTGTGTTCTCGCAATTGGCGGGTATGAAATTACGAATGCATATCACAATAGTTTTGGGATAGTAAATGCAGAAGTCAATTTATATCAGTATCATCCATTCTATGAAAATTCTAAAGTAGTAACGTTGTCAGAACCAGCTTCCTTAAAACTTGAAAAAGAGTTACCAATATTAGATGGAGCAACGGCGCTCTATCCTCTTTATTCAGCATTCGTGCGGGCAACTTATCCAAACAAAGAGTACGAGATTTATCAAAGTGAAGTTATGTCGAGTAAAACTGGAGAGGCTTATACAAAGCTAATTAACGGTCATGTTGATATTATTTTTGCAGCAGGGCCATCTGATCGACAACTTCGTGCCGCTGAGCAAAAAGTCGTAGAATTAAAGCTTACACCAATTGGTAGAGAAGCCTTTGTCTTTTTTGTTAGTTCGAAAAACACTGTAGAAAGTCTTACTATTGATCAAATCCAAAGTATTTATACTGGTGAGATAACAAACTGGAATCAGCTAGGTGGCAAGATTGACTCAATACGAGCCTTTCAACGCCCAGCTGATAGCGGAAGCCAAACAGCCTTAGAAAACCTGATGGGCGAAAAACCACTGATGAAACCACCTACAGAAGATATTGTTTCAGGAATGGGTGGCATAATTTCCGAAACGTCAAGCTATCGTAATTATAAAAATGCGATTGGCTACTCGTTCCGCTTTTTTTCGACTGAGATGGTTCAAAATGGAGAAATCCGTCACTTGAAAATTAATGGTGTTTTCCCCGATAAGGAAACGATTAGAAGCGGGGAGTATCCAATATCCAGTGAATTTTATGCGATTACAGCAGGAAGTGATAATCCGCATATCGATGCCTTCATTGAATGGATTTTATCTGAGCAAGGACAGTATTTAGTTGAAGCAACTGGTTATATTCCTGTCGGAGATTAAGTCGCAACGATATAGTTTCCATTTTCCGGGTAAACTAATAGGAGACTAACACGAGGGGTGACTCCTATGAAAATTAATGGAAACATAATCTCTGGAGAATTTGATGAACAAATGAACGAGTTTTCGTTAGAGTCGGTAAAGCATTTTCTGACAACTTCCACACTCAGAAAAAATCAGTTAGATAGCCTTTATGATTATTTAAATAAACACAAAGACGAAGCTGATGGCCAGGTTCTGACATTATATGATCAATTGCCAGTTCGTTTGAATCAGGAGGAAACGAACCAATTGCTTGCCGACTTAGATAAAATAAAAACGTATTACCAGTAGTTACGAACAAACCCGTCTTCATATGTGTATACAAGCGTACAAAAAGCAAATCGCATGAGTTTTCGTAAAAAATCACATGCGATTTTTTTTGTGGTTTGTAGGTAGCTAAAATGCACAGAAAAAGATTATTGTTATTGGAATAAAATGTTAATATAAGCATGTAAGGTATTTCCTCTAGCAATATTTAAAAGATATGTTTTAATGTCAAAGTTTGATGTTTACTTGAAGTAGATTAATAACATAGGGGTGAAAAAATGAAGGTTAAATCAATGATCTCAATTCTTTTAGCTATAATTATTATTATTGTCGGCATAATATTGAATTTTTCAGAGTTTTCAATGGGCAGTCCTGCAACCATGAAGAACTTAATCGTTACATTTGTATATTTCGCGATATGGGTACTCGTTATAACGATAGGTGCAAAGAGCAAGAGTCGTGGAACAATGAGGTATTATTCTGTGTTTTGGCTTATTACGCTATTCTTTTCGATTATTACGGGATATGTTAATGTTGCTGAGGTTAATGTAGATTGGGCAATACCTTTTGTCATTTTATTTTTAACTCAATGGTATGGAATTAACTTTTTTGTCGAGAGCTTTCTGACTTCTTCTATAATAATAGCATTCATATCTTTAATAATGTTTATTACAACGATCGTATCTCTTAAAAAAGTTTAACTGATTGTCAAGAACCATGCGATCTAAAAGCTAATAGCAACATTCTTTAAGTAATGAGCCTTTTAAAAGAGTTTTTGCAATGGTTAATAAGTTTTATAGAGCTTATTTTTTAAATCTCTTAATTTAAGAAAAGGAGGAAATGGTGTGGTCAAAGCTTTTCTGATTATAGGTGTAATCGGGATTTTACTATCTGGTATTTTTATTGGGGCCTGGACCAATGGACCACAACAACGGGCTAATTTTCACTCTGAGACAGAAGAACATAGGGGCTTTAGAACTGAGTTTGCTTTGTATTCTGGATTAATTGGACTAATCTCGTTTGGGATTAGTGCGATTATTTACTTTCTATAACTGCTATGGGTTGAGTTTTTAGCAGGTTAGTTTTTTCTAACCTATGATGCGATTTGTCTAGTGCTTAACAAATAAAACTTGTTAAGCACCTAGCAGCTCGCACTACTTTTTTCTAAGGATTTGTCGACCAGAGTCCAGCTGTCTTCATGAAAACTCGTGGATGAAGTTTTAATCCAGCGACAACGAGATCTGCTAAATCTTCTGGGTGTATAACTCTTTCTGGATCTCCAGTAATTAGGTTTGTTTCATGTGCTAAATCTGTGACAACTGTACTTGGCGTTAATGCAGTGACGCGAATATTATGTTTTCGTACTTCTAAAGCTAGCGATTCGGTTAGCCCCATGACAGCGAATTTCGAAGCACTATAAGCGCTTGTTACAGGAGCTCCTTTTTGACCTGCTGTTGAAGCGATATTTATTATGTCACCTGATTTCTGTTCGATCATTTCTGGTAATACCGCGCGAGTTACATGATAAACGCCCATTAGGTTGACGCGAATAATTTTCTCCCATTCATCTGGTGATAAATCTAAAAAGCCACCGAATTGAGCAATTCCAGCATTGTTGATTAAAATATCAACTTTTCCTAGGTCTGATCTTATATGATCAACAGCATGAGTTACCGCTTCAAGATCGCTGACATCT
Source organism: Anaerobacillus sp. CMMVII (assembly GCF_025377685.1). Classification (NCBI taxonomy): domain Bacteria; kingdom Bacillati; phylum Bacillota; class Bacilli; order Caryophanales; family Bacillaceae; genus Anaerobacillus; species Anaerobacillus sp. CMMVII. Next base: position 326,075 of record NZ_JACEHK010000008.1, read on the forward strand.
GCGGCCGCAGCAGAAATGTTTACATCATACTCTGAAAGTTCCTCAGCAAGTTTTTCTAGATTAGCCATGTTTAAGCCAATTAAACCAAGGTTTACGCCTTCTTTTGCTAAGGCGATTGCCGTAGCTTTTCCAATCCCTCTTCCAGCGCCGGTAATGATGGCGTTTTTTCCTTTTAGTGAAATCATCTAAGAACACTCCTTAAAATATGTAATGAACAAATACTGCAATAGTTTATCCTTAAGATGTTTGTTTCACGCAAATTAATAATAAATTGAATTTTTCGAAACCTACCGATGTATGAATCGTATATATTACAAAAAAGGAGTGATTGCCTTGAAACGATATTTTGCATTTGTACTATTAGTGTTAGCAACCGAGTTAGCTTTGCTTATCGGAATAGCTTTCTTTTTTGACGTCAATCTATTAACCACGCTATTCTTTGGATCTGCTTTCTTTGTTTTTGTTGCGTATCTTCTAAGTTCTTCAGGTGATGCGTTTACGAAAATGCAAGAGGTCGCTGCGTTTGATGCAACAGGGGGAAAATATCAGCCCAAGTATGAGAAATTAACACTACAATTTGGACCATTTTTGAGTGGCTCGATTTTATGCTTCATCGCATATTTTGTAATTGCCTATTTTATATAGTAAAAAAGCGACAATTTAATGCCGCTACTAGTTACTTTCAATCGGTATAAGTTTCGTTCTCGAATGGTACATTCTTGCAAAAAAGAAAATAATAAGTGTCGTAATAATCAAGGTACCGTGTAAAACCCAAACCATATGAGCCATTGTCAGTTTTTCAAGTAGGATAGGGGCGATCACAAAGCCGAGCGCAAATCCTAATGATTTCAATAGCATTCCCACACCGAAAATTCTGCCACGGATATAATTATCAGACTTTTGGAGTATGGTTGCATGAAGGGTTGTAAAGCATGCATCGAAAATTCCTGTAAAGAAAGCAAACGGAAAGAGGATCCAAAGCATCGTCGTCGATAAAAAGATAATAAATCCTGTTGACATTAAGATAGCTGATCCAAGACAGACCCAATAGAGCTTTTGTTCGATAAGCCATTTTAATTTTGGAAGGATCATCGTAGCGAAAACAGACCCAATTCCCCAAACGCCCCAGATCATTCCATAGTAAAATCCTTGTCTTTCAAAGTCTATCGTTTCAGCTAGTAATGGAATGCCTAGATTGTGAGAACTACCAGCAAAGGCCCCAACTAGAAAGACGATATTCACCATCATCAACATAGGTGCAAGAGTAAGATATTTATAGACTTCCTTCAAATCATTAATAATACTCGTGACTTTCTGTTTTAGCCCTGAGGCAAGAGCAGCACTCGTACTTTCCACAGAGGTTTCCCATTTCATTTTCACCAAGACAATCGCAGAGATTAGGTAGGTAGAGGCATCGAGAATTAACGTAACTTTATAACCTAAAAAGTCAGTAATTAACGCAGCACCAATGAACCCAGCTACAAGACTAATTGACGTTAGTCGGGCAATAATCGCGTTCGTTTGTAGAATTTTATTTTCCCCAAAAATTCTTGGGATTTCTGCACTAAAGCTAACCGCAAAAAATGTACTCGTAAAGCCAATTAAAAATGAAACAATGATAATAAGGGTTGGATTTGGAAATGGGATCAGGATCAGAATAATGAGTGCTCTGATAATATCAGTGTTGATCATTATTTTTCTACGGTTAAACCGATCTGCAATCACCCCAGAAAAAAGACTAGATAAGACCCCGCCGAAGGTTCTAGCGGCCATTGCTGCGGCAAGCCAGATGGGACTTCCTGTTGCAGCGTAAATTAGCACATTAAGAACGATTAAGTCCATAAATGTGCCAAAATCGGAAAAAGCTTTTACATATAAAAATAGTTTACGGTTCATGCTGTTCTCCTTTAGATGAGTAAAACTTGCTAAGAACTATTGTAATGAGTATTTACTTATTTCGCAATGCGAAGTTTTACCATGGAGAATTTTCTAATTAGAAGGATTTCTCTAAAGTGGCGAGGAATTAAAGATAGTTGAAACTATTTCTCATTATGTTTCGTCTATTTATACAAGGCACTTTTCTAAAACATTGCTCCTGCGGTTACTCGTCGCACAAAAAAACTTGCTCCTGCGGTTACTCGTCGCACAAAAAAACTTGCTGCTTTTTAACCTAAAATAGTTGGAACATATCACCATATTAATTGAGTAAGAAAAGAGCACTACTCGTAGTAAAACCTTAGTATTATTCGAAAGCAACAAACTTTGTGAAAATAGCCTAATTCAAGAAAGAGAGGAGAAGTGTCAATGAAAAGAATAGTGTTATGTTTAAGTGTTTTAGTGATGATGGGTATGCTTATTGGATGCAGTAAATCTTCAGAGGCCCAAGTTGATCTATCACCAAAAGAAACGATTATTCAGTTTTTTGAGTACCAAAACGAAAAAAAACTAGAAGAAATGGAAGGCTTACTCAGCGAAGATCGGAAGGGGATTTCTTGGGAGTTAAACAAATTAAGATCCATCGAAATTCTATCTATTGAAGAAGAAAGCTCGCCTGAGATGAAAGAGCAATATATCAAGTATGGACGTGGGAAGGATATCAAAGAGTCTAATATTAGTGTCTTTAAAGTTGAATTTGAAGTGGATTATGCTGGTGGTTTTGGGTCTGGATTAGATAACGGAGTACATAGTTGGTGGTATTATCTCACGAGAGAAACCGATACAGCGCCATGGAAAATTGATGATTGGGGCTATTAATTGTTGGGTTTAAATGGTAAATTCTACCTACCTATTTGTAAAATTCGGGATGTGAACATATGAAACTTTTATTAAAGCGATTTATTATTTATGGCATTGCTATATTAGTCATCTTCTTTTTGCAAGGAAGAACCAAAAGCATTGATGTTACATATGAAGAAGCAATTGATAGCTTTCATCATTATGAAATGGTAGTTAATGATTTTATCGAAAATCCAGCCAAAGAAAAAATCCCAAAAGTTAGTCGATCCGGAGCAGTATTTCTAATGAATAGCGATGATTTAATAGAGCATCAAACATTTTATAACAAGGTATTTACTAATGAACCAATACTCACGGCAGAGGAAATGGCTCGTTTAGAGGAAGTAACGAACATCGCTCAGGAATTAGACGAAACATATGTGACTACTGCCTTAGAATTAGTTTATAAGGCAAGTGATTTTTCGCTTTTAATTGCCGAGGCTATAGAATCAGGGAAGTATAAATCTGAGAGTATTGAAATTAAAAGTTTAAACAACAACTTTACTATTATTGTAGAAGGTACTTTTCACGCTGATACCACTGGGAATATATTGACGAGGTATTTTTTAATCGAAACAGAAAGTGGGAATTATTACTGGAAGCGTCCCGTAAACTTCTCCATGAGTATTAGTGATCGAGAAGTTTCTATTACTGAGGGGAAAATAAAGTATGAAATTAAGGGTAAAGTGATTTATTAGGCAATGGGAAATTTTTGGTTTTTTTTAATACAGTTTGGCAAAGAACACAAGCATGGAGGTGGAACAACTGAGTAGATTAACGAAGTCTTCAAAGAATAAGCTGTTTTATGGAGTATGTAGTGGGATCGCTGAACATTTTGATATCCATCCTCTTGGCGTGAGAATACTATTCATTTCTCTACCAGCTTCAGTAGTACTGTACTTTATTTTAGCTTTTCATTTACCCGAAAAACATTCATCACTTTATTAAGTATACAAATAGTGTAGTTGTGCATTGGAACAATGGAAGAGATAGTAGTAGTCTCAAATCTAAGGAGGGGTATGAAATGGATGAAGAAAAGTGGGTTCCCTTAATGGAAAAATATAAAAAGAACGGAAAGTATGTATTGATCTTTTTTGGTATTCTAATCACTAGTCTTGTAATCTTTATTATATTAAGAGAAGATGTTTTTTTGCGCAGAGATTTTTTAGAAGATGCCATATATAGTTTTGGAACTGTTATAGTACTTCTCCTTGCCTATTTAATTGCTCAATTTCATTATCTTATAGACTTATTAAAGAAGAAATAATTAAGAAAATCATTCCGTAATTAGGTATTGTGAATCGTTACCCGTCCACTTGTAGGTTTAATTATTTGAAAATTAAATAAATTTATAAGAAAATGGAAAAGAAAGGGGGAAATCGATTGGAAATTAGTTTAGAAAAGCAACCCAAAAGAAGTCTCGTAAAAAAGATACTTATTATTTTAACGCTGGTGATATTAGCTATTATTCTAGTAGCGAGTGTTTGGGGGTATTTACAACTTAAAAAACCTCTACCAAAGATAAGTGGAACCGTACATATTTCGGGACTAGTTGAACCGGTTTCTGTATGGCGCGATGTAAATGGAGTTCCTCATATTGAAGCCACGAATGAGCATGACCTATATTTTGCTCAAGGGTATGTGACTGCTCAGGATCGCTTGTTTCAAATGGATTTAGGTAGAAGACAAGCGTCAGGAAGACTGAGTGAGGTAATTGGTGAGGCGACTGTAAATAATGACAAATACTTTCGGACGTTTGGTTTACGAAGAGCCGCAGAAGCATCGCTTGCAGTACTATCAGAAGAAGCACATCAAACTTTGACGTCCTATGCAGCTGGAGTAAACGCTTTTATAGATGAAGCGAAGTCAAATGGTACCTTGCCAATTGAGTTTCGGTTTATGGGCTATGAACCAGAAGAATGGACTGAACTAGATTCCCTCACACTAGGAAAATATATGGCATATGACTTAGGCGGGAACTGGCACGGACAATTGTTCAGACATTATCTATTGCAATATTTCAGTGAGGATGAAGCGTTGGATTTATTTCCAAGTTATCCAAAAGAGGGACCGCATATTCTCGATGTCGTTAAAGAAAACCAGTTAGATTTTTCCCATAGTTTAGCAAGTAACTTTGTCCCTAATGCTGAAAATGGAAGTAATAACTGGGTTCTGGCAGGAAGTCGAACAGAAACAGGGCTTCCGCTACTTGCAGATGACCCTCATTTAAGTTTGGCAACTCCGTCGATTTGGTATGAAACACATTTACAATCTCCGGAAGTCAATGTAACAGGGGTGATTTTTGCCGGTATTCCAGGGATTATCCTCGGTCATAACGAGCATATCGCTTGGGGAGTGACAAATGTTGGTCCAGATGTACAACAGCTTTATCTTGAAAAACGAAATCCAACGAATCCCTATGAGTTTGAGTACATGGGTGAATGGGAAGAGGCAAATGTTATTAAGGAAGAAATTAATGTGAAAGGAAAGGATGCTCCTGAAAAGCACGAGATTGTTATCACTCGTCATGGTCCAATTATTTCTGAATTTGCGCATACGGATCATCCAAAACAAGCGTTATCTCTTCGGTGGACAGCGCATGATCCAACGCCAGAATTAGAAGCAGTGTTACGTTACAATAAGGCAACAAATTGGGACGAATTTAAAGAGGCATTAACGTATTTTCGGGCACCCGCGCAAAACTTTGTTTTTGCAGCTACTGATGGAACGATTGCCTATCGGGCGAATGGGTTAATTCCGATCCGTGCGAACAATGAAGCATTATTACCTGTGCCAGGCTGGACGGATGAGTATGAATGGCAAGGCTTTATTCCTTGGGAAGAGTTGCCAACTATCGTAAATCCGCCAGGAGGGTTCATTTCCACAGCAAACAACAAAGTCGTAGACGATGACTATCCTTATCATATTTCTCATAGCTGGGCACAACCTTTTCGGCAGCGGCGAATTGTCGACGTTTTAGAAAGTAAAGAGATTTTTTCATTAGAAGATATGAAGGCGCTTCAATTTGATCAGAAAAATTTACAAGCGGCGGAATTATTGCCTCTGTTATTACCTATTGTAAAAAGAGCGGCAGATTTACGAAATATTGATGAACAAGCAATCGAACTTCTGGAAAATTGGGATCAGAACGATGATAAAAATCTCGCTGCACCACTCATTCATCACCTGTGGATCACTTCATTTTCAAATTATATTTTGAGGAGAGATTTCATGGCGAGATGGCTAGGCACTTTCGAGATACCAGAGTCGTCGTTGATGAGCTGATACGCCGCGCTGCAAGAGGTGATGTCAGTCCTTGGATAGGGAAAAAAGGTGATTTCGACGAGGTTGTTGTAACCGCACTTCAGTTAGCGATCGACCGGGCAAGTGAGTTACAAGGTACAAATATAAAAAAATGGGAATGGGGTAAATTCCATCAGGTTAAGTTTCAGCATCCATTAGCAGCGATCTCGCCACTGCATCTTTTATTTAACCCGAACCCTCAGGCAGTTGGTGGAAGTGCGATCACGGTCATGGCTGCGTCATGGAATTTAACTACAGGCGAAGTAAATCATGGAGCTGGCTGGAGAGGTGTCATGGATTTAGCTGATTTATCAAGA